>CAVDTI010000099.1:0-4773 GCA_963611905.1 Faecalibacterium prausnitzii
GTATGTATAATCCGTATTTGTCTCATCTACACGTGAATACGTATAACTTTGTTCATCTTTTTTTTCGATTTTCTCATATACATGAGTTTTTAATCCATTTAAGAAAGTCGTCTTCAAATAATTGCTTAAGATATAGTCTCTTGTATCATCTGTATCGTCATAGGTTTTCTTACTTGATTTAATGGATTCGTTTTCATTGGAACTATAACTAAGTAATTCATAAATAACTGTTAAGGTATCGTAATAATCCGTTTGTTTATCTATCATTCCATTAGAATTGATATGAATATCTTTTTCTAACTTGCTGCCAGAGTAACGACGATAAGAATCTCCATCGTAATATTCATAGGTATAATATCCATTATATAGGAGCCTTCCCTGTGAATCGTATTTATATTCTGTAGTCGACACTTGCCCTGTCTCATGGTTTGTAAAAACTCTAGTCAAGCATTTGCCGTCGTTATCATAGGTATATTCATAGGTATATACGGCTGTTCCGTCGTTTTCATAACAGTCATCTTTTGAGACAATGAATTTTTCATTGTACGCGTCATGTTCAAGATAGGTTGCTTCGATATAGAAAGAACTCAATTCATCTTGTTTTGTTTTGACCACCTTTCCTTTTTCGTCATAAGTGAATTCAAACCAATCACATCGATCACCCCAGGTACCGTTGCTATTACGATAAGAGTAGTGTTCCACTTTCGTTACCTTCTCATCATCATCAAAAGTCAATACAGCTTTTAAATAAGGAACTTTCGTGTTTCCATCTGCTGATACGGAGTAATTTGTAATAGTCATCGTGTTATCTGTATAAAGATATTCATAAAATGTACCATTCTTACTAGAGCTGTCATTATCAGTGTCAATAACTTTTTTGGTCACACTTTGAATCTTATAATCAGAATATACATAGGTGTATTCAGCTCTATAACCAGTATCGATATAAGAATCAGTACGGGAATAACCAACGGTATATTCGGTGATAAATTCCGCTTTATAGATCGTGGCTTTGCATGTTGGGCATTCGTATTCATTGATCGCCCCCATGATCTCCGTTCCGTTTTCATCGTATCCGAACGTTGGTTTCAATTCTTGACTAACGTAATAATAATTCTCAGGAAAATAATATCTTGGCTCAAGATTTGTTGATGATTTGAATTGAAAATCATGCGTTGTTTTGTTAAACGTTTCTCCACAACGCGAACATGTTTGATGATGAGAACTTTCATCATGAAAATATTCATCACTAATTTGATGACCTAAAGCAGCAATCTCTTCGGTTTTTGTCTCGTGACATCTAGAGCAAGTATAAGTCTTTTCGCCTTTTTCCTCGCAGGTTGCTTCTTTGCTCACCCTTCCCTCATCGTAATTATGGCCGAGAGCAGGAATTTCTCTACTTACTAAAGAGCTAGATTCATCATATCCTTCTTCTCTTCCTTTTTCTTCGCATGTTGGTTCTTTTGTAACACTATACTGAATTTCAAAAGATGCTTTGGAATCCTCTTTGCAACCCGCTAAGGATATCAAAGACAATCCGCCCATCAAAAAAAGCAATAAAGTTTTTTTCATAGTTTTTTCTCCTTTTCCATTACATTAGAAATCATGAACAAAGGATAGCAAAATAAGTGCCAATAAAGCGCCAACTCAATTAGAAAAATTCATCTAAAAACAATTTTTTTGGCAAAACGTTAATTTTTAATGCATTTTCGCTAAGAATAACGCTATTTCTAGACGTTGTATAAATCAATAAATATATCAAGAATTACTATAAACACTATATTTTATAGCAAAAAGCCGTATCAATTTTTAAGAGAATCTTCTATTTCTGTCGCCCACTCATATGGACGCATGTACTCCCCTTTGAAAAGAGCTTTATTCCCACTAAGATAGTCCCAATAATCGCAATAAACATTTAGAGGATTTAGTCTTGCTCTGCCTCTAGCAAAATCAACAAGATTAGGAATGCCATATTCATTAAGCTTCATCCTTAATCTACTGACCGCGTCCCTGTAGAGCCTCTTTGCCAAACCAGGTTCTTTGTCGATCCAAAGCTTTGTGATGGCTTCTTCTATTGTCACCTCTCCACCAGCTCTATCCACCAAAATGGCAAGAAATTCTTTTGATTTTGCTCTTTCAAAGTCAACATGGACACCATTCACATACATATCAAAACGAGGAAAGGTCTTAAAGGAAACCTTTGTTTCGTTTTGACCTAATAACCTTGCTAAAATCTCACGAATCCTTTCTTCATCGTATGGTTTGTAACAAAATTCAAAAAGATTGTCTTTCAGCTCTCTTTTTATTGTATCGATATCTTGAGCATACCCAGTGATGAGGACAATTTTAATTGCTGGATTGATTTCCATTAACATCTTAGCGAGATCTATTCCGTTGATCTTTGGCATGACGACGTCTAAGAAAGCTATGTCCACTTGGTGAGTGCGAGCATAGGATAGCAATTCATCAACTTTATTCGAAAAAATACTAAATGAGATATTAGATATGTCTATGACCGCATTGGTAAAGGTTAAGATTGATTCTTTCTCATCATCGATAATTACTGCGTTCATGCTCGTTTCTCCTTCTTAGGTATACGTATCTCCACTTTGGTGCCATTTCCAAGTGAAGAAATAATGTTCGTATCGGCGTTTGAAATGATTTTTAATCTGTCTTTAGCATTTTTTATTCCTATGCTCGAAGATTTGATGTTTCTTAGGTCAAATCCAGTTCCGTTATCTTCGATTATAACTAGATATGAACCTTCCTCTTCGAAAGAAGAAATAAGAATATGGCCATCTTCCTTTTCTTCGAGCTTTGCGTGTTTTATGGCATTCTCAACAAATGGCTCAAGGCTTAATGGAGGAAGAGAGAAATCTGTAGTTTCCAAATCAAGCAAGAGTTCGATCTTCTTTTCTTTCACCATATTTTCAAGATCAACATAATTCAAGATACGTTCTATTTCTTTTTCAAAAGGAGAAAGTTTTAAAGATGTCGCGTCAATATTTTCTCTAAGTTCCTTAGAAAAAGAGGTTAACATCTTCTTTCCTTTGATCGGATCTTCTTCGTAGGCTCCTTCGATAGAAGAAAGACAATTGAAAATATAATGCGGCTTTATTTGCTTGATAAGAGTGTCCGCTTTAATTTCCATTGCCCTTTTCTCTCCTTCGAGAGCGTTGATATATTTCTTCGTGTTAGACACGGTAGAAATCCTATAAAGAATGATGATTATGATGATAAGAGGGAGAAGAACGTAGGAAATGCTTTGCTCAGTTCCAGCAATCATGATGTTCTCAAGGTCAAAAAAAGTAATCGAATAATACACAAGCAAGGAAAGGTTAATCGTAATAAATGCAACATTGATCTTATTTCCTTCAAATATCCCAAAAGACAAAGGAAATAAAAGAATAACCAAACATAGTAAAGATAACATCAAAGGAATCACTTGGAAAAAAGTCCCCATCAAAACAAAATATAAAACAATCGATATAGCAAATATCGTTCCAAAAGATATGGGATAAAGCTTGTTTGGCTTTATTCTCTTATTCTTTGATAAATGGTAATAAAGAGAGAAAGTCAAAGCCATAACAACTAACAAATTGATGAATATTATCGAGTTATAAGTATTTGTTTTGATGATGGATAGAACTCTCCAATATACATCAATAGAAAAGAAAACCATCATAGTTATGACGCCCATAAAAAGGGAGAAAGAGAAATCTCTTTTTGTCATTCCTAGGTTCATTATGAAAGAAAAAATCAATAAACCTAGAATCAGTCCAAAAATAACAAACCCAATATTGTTCGTAAGATATTGCGAAGTTGGATTTCTTCCTAAAGTATTTATCACCAATCTAGCAGGAGAAGTTAAACCTCCTTGAAACGAGGAGGAAACCTCGAATACAACGGTCAAAGGAGAAGAATCTTTAACGATGTATTCAAGGGTCATATCATCTCCACCATTGCTAAGGCAATTTCCTTCTTTTGCTCTCGTCCCATATTTAAGAACAAGTTCATTATTAATATAGGCGTAAAATCCTCCAACAAAATTGTTGTTGATGAACCAAATTTTAGTGCCAATAGGTAATCCCTTTACGTAAACCCTATATGAAGAATATCCCTCATTACTTAATTTCTTTCCGTTAATCGTCGTATCTTTGTAATGATGAGGAACGCTTACTTTGCAATCTGGCTCACCAGTGTAATTTTCTTCAACAATCCATTTGTTATAGAAAAATTCATACTCCCCTTTCATGTGCTGTTTCAAATAAGAATCCTTGAGTTCGTAGCCTTCAAAATTAAGCGAACAATCATTCAAATCAGGAAGACCTTGCTTGCTATTCATATTCATATCAGATTTCACCAAAGCAAAACAAGTGATAAAAACAAAGACGAAAGACAAAAGAGAAGTTAATATCGATGCAATCAATGACTTCTTGGTTTTGCTACTCATATGTGTAAATATTACATTAGTCATTCAATTCTTAAAAGATAGTACGTTGCTAATGCCTATTGTTTTTATTTAACTAAGGTTATTGAAATGTGAGAAATCTCTAGGAACAAATTTATTGGAATGTTTGATTAAGGCCTATCAATAAGTCTTAAAAACAAAAAACGAATTAATGCTGAGAAATCGCCACTTTTTATCTAAGTTATCATTATAATTGCAAAACAATCTTCCGAAAGAAAAAACGATTTTCCGAAAGATTATTGATTATTTGACTTTTTGTATGGACATGAAGAATATATCTAACCATTCAACAAACGTAAAAG
>CAVDTI010000100.1:0-3483 GCA_963611905.1 Faecalibacterium prausnitzii
TTTCTTTGTAAATGAATAAGAAAGAGAATAATCATTTTCTATATGATATGAAAACGAATAAGAAACATCATTTCCTCTTAAAATAGTTAAAGTGGCATTCTTCGGAGAATGGGAAAATGTCTCATATGGTCCAACAAATTTATTATCTAAAAGGAAACTTTCCATACGTTAGATTATATCATTAGAAAAAGCCTGAATCATTAAGACTCAGGCGTATTATCATTGATTTGAATGGATTGAATTTTGATTTCGTTTCCTTCAACTAAATAGGTGTTTCCTCCTCCACAATGAGGGCATTTCTTTCCTTGTGGAACAGTATCGTAGGTTTCTTTGCAATCTTCGCAATATGAGATTGCTTTCAATTCTACGATATTGAGTTTTGAACCTTTTAGATGCTCAGAACGATGCTCAGTAGCCCAAGGCCAAACATCGAGAAGATACTGAGGAACGACCCCTGAAACCTCTCCGATTTCAAGGGTCACTCCTGCAATAGTTTCAATGTTTTTATCTTTGGCAAATTGATCCACTTCCTTCACAACTTCGAAGGCAATACCAAGTTCATGCATTAGCGTTCAATTGGTGGAACGGCATAGCCGGTGTTCTTGTTAGGATTGTTCTTATTTGCCTTCTTGAATTCTTTACGTTTTTTACGCATCATTCTTGCTTCTTTGGAGCCAGAGTGGGCAATAATCTTGAATCCACGTTTTAAGGCATATGGCATTAAGCCAGCAATCTTATCATCGGCATTTCTCATTGTCGTGGCTTTTGGATGGTCACGAAGGAGATGGATGGCATCAAATTCGCAACGTGTCGTACAAATACCACATCCGATACACTTATGTGGGTCAACGATGGAAGCGCCGCATTGTAAGCAACGTGACGTTTCAATCTTAACTTGTTCTTCAGAAAGGGTCTTGCTGAAGTCACGGAAGGAGTTCTTATAGTCTGCTCCTTCTTCCATACCCACTTCTTGTCTTCCTGCATGATCATAATCATCGATAACGACATCAGACTTATTAAGTTCAATGAAGTATCTGCGGTCACGGCCAATAGTTAGGGAAGCGTTATATGGAGAGGCGAAACGAGCTAAGGATTCAGCCGCTTCATGTCCTTCTGCGATAGCATCGATAACGAATTTTGGTCCAGTATAAACGTCACCACCAACGAAGATTGATTCGTCAGCTGTTTGATAGGTGAACTTATCTGCGATTGGATAATTACCGTGCCAGAATGTGACTTTTGTATTCTTTAATAAGTCGCCCCATTCAATGGCTTGTCCGATAGCAAAGACAATCTTCTTGGCCTTGACTTCGATTGTAACATTCTCATCGTATTTAGGATTGAAACGTTTTGTCTCTGGATCGATTGTGGAAATACATTTCTTAAGAACGATGCCACAAACATTTCCTTTTTCGTCGACAAGGACTTCTTTTGGTCCCCATCCTGGATTGACTTTGATATCCTCTTCTTCAGCTTCCGTTATTTCTTCTTTTGTGGCTGGCATTGTTTCGCGTGACTCTAAGCAATACATAGAGACAGAGTCAGCTTTGAAACGATGAGCTGTACGAGCACAGTCGATAGCAACGTTACCACCACCGATAACTACGCAATCGCCATCAATCTTTTGATTTTGATTTTCGTAGGCACTCTTAAGGAAGTCGACGGCAATTGTTGTTCCTGGAGCTTGGTCATTAGGAACGTTTGGTCTTCTGCCACCTTGGCAACCGATTGCAATATAGAAGGCTTTGTATCCTTGTTCTTTGAGTTGATCGATAGTGATATCTTTACCAACTTCAACGCCACACTTGATTTCAACACCAAGTTCACGGATGATTTCAACTTCTGCATCGATGACATTCTTTTCGAGTTTGAATGAAGGAATGCCATACATCATCATACCGCCAGCTTTTTGATTCTTTTCAAAGACGGTTGGGTGATATCCCATTAAAGCAAGGTAATATGCAGCGCTTAAACCAGCTGGACCTGCGCCGATAATCGCAATCTTCTCATCGAAGTCACCATTAACTTTAGCAATTGTCTTTTCTGGTAAGACTCTTGTCTTTGGATCAAGGTCTCTTTCGGCTAAGAATTTCTTAACTGCATCGATAGAGACTGCTTCATCGATATTTGCACGCGTACAAGCTTTCTCGCAGCGTTTGTTACAAATACGCCCACAAACCGCTGGGAATGGGTTTTCACGTTTAATCAAAGCAAGAGCTTCATCATATCTTCCTTGGTTTGCCATCTTAAGATAACCTTCAACAGCAACGTGGGCTGGGCAAGCCGTCTTACATGGAGCGGTACCTGTTGGATAGGTATTGTATCTTGCAGTATCGCGATAGTTTTCGTCCCAAGCATATTTGCCCCAGTGAAGTTTATCTGGGAGAGGTGCTTGTGGATATTCGATTGGGCCTTTCTTTGTGCAAAGCTTTTGTCCGAGTTTGACGGCACCTGCAGGGCAGGATTCAACGCAACGTCCGCAAGCAACGCAATTCTTTGGATCGACTTTTGCGGTATATGCACTTCTAGAAAGGTTTGGGGTATTAAATAGGAGAGATGTTCTTAAAGCGTTACAAATCTTAACATCGCAGTTACAAATATCGAAGATGTGGTCTTCGCCATCGATGTTTGTGATTTGATGGACAAAGCCATTCTTTTCGGCCTTTTCCATGATTTCGAGAGCTTCTTCTTTGCTGATAAAGCGAGCACGTCCTGTTTCAACGGCATAGTCGGCCATATCACCAAGTTGGACACACCAGTCAAACGGGTCATCTGCGCAGCCTTCGCCAATCTTTGCACGAGAATAACGGCAAGAGCAAATACCAGCAGCAATATGTCCATCATATTTCTTTAACCAATAAGAGATCTTTTCTAATTTGACTGATTCATTGTTGGCAGAGATAGCTTTTTCAACTGGGATGACGTGCATACCAATTCCATCTCCGCCTTCTGGAACCATAGAGGTAATCTTAGCAAGAGGCAAGAAAGTCATTCTTTCGAAACCAGATGCGACTGGAGGATTCTTATCAACACGATCTTTTGTGGAGTTAAATAACTCAGCACTGCCAGGGACATAGTAGCTCAAACGATAACGTTTGATACGTTTTGGGTTTGCTCCTGGGATTGGTCCATCATCATTATAATGATCACCGTAGTCATATTCGATGATACCATGCTCAACGCAAAGTTCTAATGTCTCTTTGAAGAGAATTGGATCCATGTTCTTGTTTTTGGCATAGAACTCTTCAAATGTGTACCATTTTCTTTGTTTAATGCTGAGAAGAATGTCGACTTCATTCTCATTCATGATTTCACGCATCGCCCAGAATTCAGGACATTGTGTGCTTGGATGGAGTTTGGTCTCCACATTGTCTGTGATTTTAGCCGCTAATTTGAGGAATTTCTTTGTAACTCTTTTTTCTTCCTCTGTCTTTGGCTCAAAACCTTGCCACTTAGATATGGTCTCAGGTTTTCCTTTAAGTT
>CAVDTI010000100.1:3493-6993 GCA_963611905.1 Faecalibacterium prausnitzii
AAGTAACTATATTTGCAATTCCTTCACCCGTTTTAGCAGAATAAGGAATCACTCTCGCTCTTGGGTTAATTTGCTTAATGAATTTCTCCACTTCCTCGACATTGAAAGAAAAGAAATCAAGGGCATCGATTTTGTTGATGAGTACTAAATCGCAACCTTCGAACATATTCGGATAATTAAATGGTTTTGAATCTCCATCTGGAACGGAAAGGATGCAAACGTTTAAACAAGCTCCCGTGTCAAATGTTGAAGGGCAAACCATATTCCCAACGTTCTCTAAGAAGATGATATCTAGCTTCATTCCATCGAAATGAGCAAGACCATCACGCACCATATCGGTATCGATATAGCAAAGAGAATCGGTATGAATCTGAAGAGATTCCACTCCACATTCTTCGCTGACCTTTATGGCATCAACGTCGGAATCTAAATCCGCCTCCATAACTCCGATTCGATAATCTTTTTTCATCGAATTGATTAAGGAAATCAAAGTCGTGGTTTTGCCTGCACCAGGAGATGACATGACATTGATTAGAAAGAGCTTTTCTTCTTTTAATTTTTCACGTAACAAATCGCCATCTTCTTTGACAGCCTCGAAAATGTTAGTGCCAAGAATAATTGTTCTCTTCGTTTCTGGCATTCTCAAAATCCTTTTTTAGGCACTGAATATTATACTTGCGTATATACGTAAAACCTAGGTTTTTTCGATTGTTTTGGTTAGAATGGTCTAACTCTAAGAGAGTCATTTATTGGTAAATCGGTAATATGTTCCATATAATTCCCGTTTAATCGATACTTTTTTTAAGCAAATTAAAAAAGGCTGCAAGCGCAGCCTGACTTTATTTACCTTTTTAGAAAAGCGAAGTAAGACGTTTTTGTACTCTTTCTTTGCCAAGAATCTCGATTACTTCATGAAGATTTGGAGAATCTTTGGAGCAAGTAAGAGCAATACGAATGATTTCTGCAGCATCAGAAACCGAGCCTTTATATGCATCTGGATTGTTCTTGTAATCCTTATTGGCAATTGCAAAGCCGTTTTCCGCTGCAACGTTCTTTACCGAATTCCACCACGTTGACTCATCAACACCATATTCCATTTTTTCCGAAGCATTTGTTAAGAAACTCTTTAAAAATTCTTTATCAAACTTAGGATTGAATGGCAATGGGCTCTCGATCAATTTGGCATAGTCTTCATCATAGAAGAATCTTGTTGCAGGTTCGATATCGGAATATTTAGCATAATCCTTTCTTGGATTCGCTCTTTCTCTTTCAATGCCTAAAACCTTTGCAAAGTATTCTGGATCGGATTCAATCTTTTTATTAAGGATTTCATCGTTTCCTTTAGCCCAAGATGTAACATCTTCTACTAAAGTTGAAGTCTTGATAGTGGCAATGTATTCCTTGGCAAAGAAGTTAAGTTTGCCTTCATCGAATAAAGCGCCATCAAGAGACATCTTTGAGAAAGCGAACTTGAATTGAGAATAATCATAGCTCTTATTTGAGAGTGTCCACTCCTCGAAATTAGAATTAGCAATACTCATAAGATAAACAAGTAAGGCCTTTGGTGGGTAACCCGCTTTTAAGAAGAAGGAAACTGCCGCTTCAGGGTCTTTACGCTTAGAAAGCTTACGTTTATTTCCGTGATCGAGTTTCATAATAACTGGAAGATGGGCGTATTTAGGCGCTTTCCAGTTTAAGGAACGGAACAATTGTAAGTGAATTGGAGTAGATGGAATCCATTCTTCTCCTCTAGTGACAACCGTTGTTCTCATGAAATGATCATCAACAACGTGGGCAAAATGATATGTTGGAAGACCGTCGCTTTTAAAGATAACGACATCTACATCATTATCTGCCAATTCGATCGTTCCACGAATTCTATCGGTGAATTTGATCTTTTTGTTATGATCGCCCATGGATTTATAACGAATAACCCATGGTGTTCCCGCTTTGACTTTTTCGATTGCTTCATCAACGCTTAATTTGCGGTCTCTTGCATATGGTCCATAATATCCAGGAAGGATTTTGTTATCTTCTTGGAATTTTCTTAAGGCAGCTAGTTCATCAGAAGTCATGAAATCAGGATAAGCTAATCCTTGGCGGAGAAGCTCCTTGATAACTACTTTATATATATCAGCTCTTTTTGATTGTTGGAATGGTCCATAAGCACCTTTATCACCATTTGGGAAATACCCTTCATCGGCGATGATTCCAAATTGTGCCAATTGTTCGATTAATTCATCCGCACTGCCAGCGATTGTACGTTTTGTATCAGTATCCTCTAAACGGAAGAAATAAACACCATTAGATTGTTTGGCTAAAGTGTAGGCGATAAACGCGGTAAAAAGTGATCCAGTATGTAAGAAACCTGTTGGAGATGGGGCGAAACGAGTTACCTGTGCACCCTCTGGAAGGCTTCTTTCTGGGTAACGTTTTTCTAGGTCATCTATTGTCTCTGTTACATCTGGGAATAAGAGATTTGCTAAATCTTCGTAAGTTGCCATTTTTTGCTCCTTGCTCAATAACGGAAAAGATTATAGAACAGATATATAAAATTTTCTATTGCGTATTACCTTTTTGGTGGCTATAATAATCCACGCGTCAAGAAAATGACGTGATTGATGCAGGCGTAGTTCAATGGTAGAACACCACCTTGCCAAGGTGGATACGCGGGTCCGATTCCCGTCGCCTGCTCCATTTTTATTTTAGCGGCAAAATTGGTCGTTTTTTGTTTATACTAACATATTTAAAAGACATAAGTTTCCCTATGCCTGAATCTATTCTTTGTTGTCATCGTCGTTATTGATGACATCTTTTTTGTTATTTTCTAATTCTTCCCGTTTCTTTTTTATCTCATCGAGACTTTTTTCTATTTCTTCTCTTTCTTCTTTGGACAATTGTTCGGCTTGTTTTAATTGATTTACAGTTTTGGTTGCAAAATCAAAGGCAGCTTCACCAAATGCAACCTCATATTTTTCATATAAGGAATAAATTGCATCGAAGTAATATGGCAAGGCGATAGTTATAAACAAGAACATCACGAATGTGCCACACAATGTAATTAATTGATAAGAAGCAAAATATGCGTTATTTGCAAAGAAATATGAAACAGCCGGGATATTTGTTATTACAAAACCAATGTAGATGCCTAATGAAAATCCTAATAGAACCAAGATAATGATTGGCCACATGCAAAGGAAATAATCTTTGTTATATCCCTTCGTTTTTATCGAGCGAAGGGTCGCCTTGTATAACGCGTTGACAGATCTTGCGTCCGCTCCAGGAAGAGAGAAACGGAAATAAGAAAGAATGCCATAACGGAAAATATGAAGAAGGAAAGAGATGATAAAGGTTCCTGTATCCACTACCGAAACCCATGTTGAATAAGCGACCATAGGTTCAGATTTCATAATGTTTTGCAAAGCTTCAACGTCATTCTTTTGATAGGCTTCAACAAGTGAATTCAAAACGGAATTCATGTCTGCCCCTACCGCCATTGC
>CAVDTI010000101.1:0-17608 GCA_963611905.1 Faecalibacterium prausnitzii
CCACCCCAATGCAAGCTCCTAAATTTGAGAAAATCGTCATCAACATCGGTGTTGGCGACGCTACCACAAATAGCAAAGCACTCGATGACGCTGTCGCAGAGCTTGCAACCATTACTGGTCAAAAACCAGTCGTTACAAAAGCCAAAAAGTCCATCGCGACCTTCAAAGTTCGTCAAGGACAGGCAATCGGCTGCAAAGTTACTCTCCGTGGTACAAGAATGTATGAATTCTTCGATAAGTTAGTTTCCATCTCTCTTCCACGTGTCCGTGACTTCCGTGGCGTTTCCAAGAACGCTTTCGATGGCCATGGTAACTACACCCTCGGTGTCAAGGAACAATTAATCTTCCCTGAAATCGATTACGATAAGGTCTCCAAGATTCGTGGTATGGACGTCGTTATCGTTACAACGGCAAATACCGACGCAGAAGCCTTCGCACTTCTCCGTGACATGGGTATGCCATTCAAAAAATAACGAGGTAAGCACATGGCAAAGAAAAGTTTAATTAATAAGTGCAATCGCCCACAAAAGTTCTCAACTCGTGAATATACACGTTGCCAACGTTGTGGACGTCCACACGGCGTTATCCGTAAATTCGGACTCTGCCGTATCTGCCTTAGAGAAATGGCCTACAAAGGCGAAATCCCAGGCATGAAGAAAGCATCATGGTAAGGAAAGGAGAACACTAAAATGAACGCAGACCCAATTGCAGATATGCTCACACGCATCAGAAACGCTAATGCTCTTCGCTACGAAAGTGTTTCCATGCCTTATAGCAAAATGAAAGGCGAAATTGCCAAGATTCTTCTCGATGAAGGATTCATCTCTGGATTCGTTGCAGAAGGAGAAAAAGCAAGCAAAACCCTTCACATCACTCTCAAATACGGTGCAAATGGCGAAAGAGTCATCACCGGCTTAAAGAGAATCAGCAAACCTGGACTTCGTGTCACAGTTGAAGCTGATAAGATCCCAAGCGTCTTAAAAGGACTTGGCATCGCAATCGTTTCTACTTCCAAAGGCGTTTTAACCGATAAGGAAGCCAGAAAGAACAACGTCGGCGGAGAAATCCTCTGCTACGTTTGGTAATTTAGAATTACAGAAAGAAGAGAAAAACATTTATGTCACGTATTGGATTTAAACCCATCGCTCTTCCAGAAGGCGTTACCTACGAAATAGTCGATAGCGTCTTGACCGCCAAAGGCCCTAAAGGCGAAGTAAGCGTTAGAATTCCTTCTAGCGTCAGCGTCGAAGAAGCAGACGGTCATCTCCACGTTAAACCACTTGCTGCTCACACAAAGCAAGGTAGCGCGGATCATGGAACCACAGCAGCCCTTTTACATGCTGCATTCACCGGTGTCCATGAAGGCTGGAAGAAAGAATTAGAGATCAACGGTACAGGTTACCGTGCTTCCGTTAAGAACGGATCTGTCACTATGTTCTTAGGCTACAGCCACGAAGTCACAGTTGCACCAGTTGGCAAATATACCAAGATCACTTGCCCAGATGAAACTCACATTATCGTTGAGGGATGTAATAAGCAAGAAGTTGGTCAAACGGCTGCTCTCATCTATGACAAACATAGACCAGATGTCTATGGACAAAAAGGTGTTCACTACAAAGGTCAACATCTCATTAAGAAAGTTGGTAAGCGCGCTGCTGCCGGCGGTAAGAAATAAGGAGGTTAAAAGAATATGATCAAAAAAGAATCTAGATCAGTAGTTCGTGAACGTCGTCATTTACGTGTTCGTGAAAAGATCTCCGGTACTGCTGAATGCCCACGTTTAGTAGTTTTCCGTTCCAATAAGCACATCGAAGCTCAAATCATCGATGATGTTAAGGGAACAACTCTCGTTAGCTCTGGCTCTGTCCAATTAAAGTTAGCTCTTGGCTCAAATTGCGAAGCAGCTGCTAAAGTTGGCGCTGACATTGCTAAAAAAGCCGTTGCTGCTGGTATCACCAAAGTCGTCTTCGATCGTGGTGGTTATCAATATCATGGCCGCGTTGAAGCACTCGCTAACGCTGCTAGAGAAGGAGGCTTAGTCTTCTAAGGAGTTAATTATGGAAGAAAATAAAACTGTTAATGCTGCTGTAGAAGAAAAGCCAGCTGATCAAAAGAACCCAACAGGCAACCCACAATATGAACCACGCGGTTCCCGTGGATCAGAACGCCCAGGAAGCCGTAAATTCGGCAATCACCGTGGTAAACCAGGTGAAAGACGTGGTGGACGTGGTGGATTCCGCCGCATTGAAGACGATTTCCAAGACAGAGTCGTCACCATCAACCGTGTTACACGTGTTGAGCAAGGCGGTAAAACCATGCGTTTCGATGCTCTCGTCGTTGTTGGCGATGGCAAAGGACATTATGGATTTGCGATGCGTAAATCCGGTGAAGTACCGGATGCAATGAAGAAAGCTCTTACTGCTGCTAAGAAAGAGCTTCATTACGTTAAAATCGTTAAGGGTGGAACAATTGCTCACGAAGTCAGTGGTTCCCACACCGCAACAAAAGTTGTCTTAAAACCAGCACCAGCAGGCACTGGTATCGTTGCTGGCGGCGCAGTCCGTGCCGTTCTCGAACTCGCAGGCATCAAGAACATTGTTTCTAAAGTCTACGGTTCCCGTACAGCAATCAACGTTATCCGCGCAACTGATGCAGCCTTACAACAACTTAAGGAATATGACAAGGTTATGGTTCTCCGTGGTTTAAAGACCCCAGAACAAATCAAAGCCTCTCATGCAGCCCCAAAAGCAAACAAAGGAGATAAGTAATTATGGCAGAAAATTTACATACTCTCGTTGTCACCCCAGGTTCCAAAACAAAACACTTCCGTAAAGGACAAGGTCTTGGCTCTGGAAACGGCAAAACTGCCGGTAAAGGTCAAAAGGGACAAGGTGCACACGCTCACACAAAGAAACGTGGATTTGAAGGCGGACAAATGCCATTAGCAAGACGTCTTCCAAAATTCGGTTTCAAGAACCTTGCTAGAGTTGAAAAAGCCACAGTTAATGTTGGTCTTCTTGACAAATTCGAGGACGGAAGCGTCATCGATAGCAAGATTTTAGTTGAAAAAGGCTTAGTTAAGAGCGATATCAATGGAATTAAAATCCTTGGTAGTGGTAAACTATCAAAGAAGCTTACCGTTAAGGCCAATGCTTTCTCTGCTGCCGCTAAAGCAGCAATCGAAGCTGCCGGTGGTGTAGCTGAGGAAATTAAGTAATGAAAAAATTCGTCTCAATCTTTAAAAACAAAGATATAGTTAATCGTATTTTCTTTACGATTATGATTCTCTTTGTCCTCCGGATTGGGGCGGTAATTACTGTTCCGGGGGTTAAAGTCTCGGACGAACTCAACAACATCATGAATAGCGGAAATTCATTCGCTCTCATGGATTTGCTTGGTGGAGGAGCTCTTTCTAACTTCTCAGTATTCGCCCTAGGCGTTTCGCCTTATATTACAGCTCAGATTATTATCCAACTTCTGTCGAAAGACGTTCTTCCAGCACTTACCGAGTTATCTAAACAAGGTGAGTACGGAAGAAAGAAGATGGAAATGGCAACTCGTTATTTAACTCTTCTTCTTGGAGCGGTCCAAGGTTACGGTATGATTCGTACCATGATTAACCAAGGATACATCTCCTTGACGTTGGCTGATAATTTCTGGACATATGCTTATATTGTTACCGTTCTACTTGCTGGCGCAATGCTTACAATGTGGCTCGGTGACCAAATCACAGAGAAAGGCCTCGGAAACGGTATTTCCGTCATCATCTTCGCTGGATGTGTTAGAAGCCTTCCAACCCAAATCTCTACCGCTTGGAGCAAGTGGATCACTGGCAATGTTGATTATGGTTCAACCCAAATGATCAAAGGAGCCTTCCAATTTGCTCTATATATCTTGGCAATGTTTGCAATCTGTGCATTCGTTGTCTTCACAGAGTTGGCACAAAGACGTATTCCAGTTCAACATGCTGGAAAAGGTGGCTCAAATCCTTCAATGGCCAAAGCTTCCTTCTTGCCGATTAAAATTAACTCGGCTGGCGTTATTCCTGTCATCTTTGCCTCTTCAATTCTTACTGCGCCAAGTATCATTGCATCATTCATCTCGTCTGATGCGTCAAATGCTTCTTGGCTTAAGATCTTCAATTACAATTCCACAATGACCATGACCAACTTCGATGGTACGACTTGGAACATGAACTGGGGATTATTCATCTATCTCGCTTTGATTATTGCCTTCACGTTCTTCTATGCTGAAATGCAAATTGATCCTGAGAAACTTGCTGATAACTTCCAAAAATCTGGTTCTTATATCCCGGGCATTCGTCCTGGTAAGGAAACAGAAAGA
Organism: Faecalibacterium prausnitzii; assembly: GCA_963611905.1. GTDB lineage: Bacteria > Bacillota_I > Bacilli_A > RFN20 > CAG-826 > UBA4951. The sequence continues at coordinate 4,345 of CAVDTI010000101.1, forward strand.
TATGTTGGAAAGGTGCTAAACCGTGTTACATTCATCGGTGCAGGCGCTCTTTCTATCATTGCTGCTCTTCCAATCGTCCTTGTTTGGGCTAATGCCTTCGGAACTGATACTTCCCTTGCCATTGGCGGAACAGGATTAATCATCATCGTTGGCGTTGCTATCGAGTTGGGTAACCAAATCGATGGCTTAATCGCTGGAAAATCGTACGACCAAGTTAAGGAGGCATAAAAAATGCTTAATATCATTCTCATGGGCCCGCCAGGAGCGGGAAAAGGCACTCACGCCACATGGATGGCTGAGGATTACAACATTCCTCATATTTCCACCGGTGACATGTTCCGAGAAGCCATGAAATCTGGTTCCGAACTTGGAAACAAAATCAAAGACATCGTTAATCGCGGGGACCTTGTAAGTGATGAACTTACCTGCGCCCTCGTGAAAGAACGTTTATCCAAACTTGATTGTGCAAACGGATACATCCTTGATGGATTCCCACGTACAATCGCGCAAGCCGAAGCTTTCGATAGCATCGGTAAAGAAATTGGACGTGCTTCAAACTTAGTCCTAAACGTCTCTTGCCCAGACGACCTTCTTATTGGTCGTATCATCACAAGACGCGTTTGCCCAAAGTGTGGTGCAGGATTCAATGTCGTTACTCTTAAACCAAAGAAAGAAGGCATCTGCGATTATTGCGGTACCGAATTGGTTCAAAGAAAGGACGACAACGAGGAGTCATTCAAGATCCGCCTCGTTAATTACTATAAGAGTACCGCTCCTCTTCTTGATTTTTATAAGGAGAAGGGCTTACTTCACGAGTTCGATTCTTCGTCCGGACTCGAAACCACTAAGAAAAACATTAAGGATTTCTTAGGGGGATTAAAATAAAATGATCATCATCAAATCACCTCGAGAAATAGAACTAATGAGAAAGGCTGGTGCCTTAACGGCAAAAGTCTTCGAAGTAGTTGGACCTCTCGTGAAACCTGGCGTTACAACCGAATACCTTGCGAATATGGCTGAAAAAGTCATAATCGAAGGTGGTGGCGTATCTGCCGAAAAAGGTTATTGTGGTTTCCCAGGCGCCATTTGCACAAGCGTGAACGAAGTGCTTGTGCATGGCATTCCATCTCCGAAACGTGTTCTTAGAGATGGTGACATAATTTCTCTTGATGTCGTTTCGTTGCTTAATGGCTATAACGGCGACGCATGCAGAACTTACGCTGTCGGTATTTGCCCAGAAAGAAAACTTCGCCTAATTAAAGTTACCGAAGAATGTTTCTGGAACGCAGTGAAAAAAGTCAAAGAAGGCGCCCATTTAGGCGATATCTCTCACGAAATTCAAGTCACAGCAGAATCTAACGGATATTCTGTTCCACTTGAATTTACTGGGCATGGTATTGGAAGGGAGATGCATGAAGATCCTTATATTCCTGACTATGGCGAAGCCGGGACTGGACCAATTCTTCGCGCGGGCATGACACTTGCGATTGAACCAATGGTCTTAGAAGGTTCTAACAAACTTAGAACTATGAAGGATGGCTGGACTACCGTTTCTAAAGACGGAAAGCCTAGTGCACATTATGAGAACACAATTCTCGTCACCAAAGATGGTTTCGAGGTATTGACTTTAGAGCAAGGAGGAAAAACCATTGAGTAAAGAAGATTGTATTGAAGTTGAAGCTAAGGTATTAGAATGCCTTCCAAATGCCAACTTTAAAGTCCAATTAACAAATGGTGCGGTCGTTCAGGCCTGCGTTTCTGGAAAAATTCGCATGAATTACATCCGAATTCTTCCGGGTGATAGAGTTACCGTCCAATTCTCTCCTTACGATTTAACACGTGGGCGCATCACATTCCGTTTTAAAAATTGACGTGGGGCTACAGTTCCCCAAAAAGGAGTTTAATAACTATGAAAGTCAGACCATCCGTCAAACCGATCTGCGATAAATGCAAAATTATTCGCCGTCATGGCGTGGTTATGTGCATCTGCCCTAACCCAAAGCATAAGCAGAGACAAGGTTAATTTAAGGAGTATAACACAATATGGCACGTATTGATGGGGTTGATATCCCAAGTGAAAAACGCGTTGTAATCTCTCTTACCTACATCTATGGTATCGGTGATACAACTGCAAAGAAAATCTGCAAAGACGCAGGTGTAAGCGAAGATATCCGTGTTAAGAATTTAACCGATGATCAATTAGTCGCTTTAAGAACAGAAGTCGCCAAATATAAGACAGAAGGCGACCTTCGCCGTGAAGTCGCTATGAACATTAAGCGTCTCACCGAAATTGGCTGCTATCGTGGCATTCGTCATAAGAGAGGTCTTCCATGCCGTGGACAACGCACAAAGACCAACGCTCGTACCCGTAAAGGTAAGAGAAAGACAATTGCTAACAAGAAGCAAGCTACTAAATAATGAGGGAGGAGAATTAAAATGGCTGCAAAGAAATCTACGAAAACTTCAGTTCGTAAGAAAAAAGTTAAGAGAAGCTTTACCGTTGGAACAGTCCACGTTCACGCCTCTTTCAACAATACCATTGTTAACATCACCGATCTTCAAGGTAATGTCATCGCATGGTCTAGCGCCGGTGCATTAGGCTACAAAGGCGCTAAAAAAGCCACTCCATTTGCTGCTCAATTAGCTGCAGAAGCTGCTGGCAAATCAGCATTTGACCAAGGTTTAAGACAAGTTAATGTTGAAGTCAAAGGCCCAGGCCCAGGCAGAGAAAGTGCTGTCAGAGCTCTCGCCAATGTCGGTTTACAAGTTTTATCCATTTCCGATACGACTCCAATTCCACACAACGGCTGCCGTCCACCAAAGAGACCACGCGGCTAGTTTGTAGCATTCTCGGCTAATAGGGAAATATAGGAGGAAATACATAATGGCTAATACTAATATCGATCAAGCAAACGAAGAACTTGTTTTACCAAAGCCATTCATCCCATTCGATTTCAATGTCGAAGTTAACGATGAACAAGAACATTATGCTCGTTTCGCGATCAAACCTCTCGAGAGAGGATTCGGTATCACTCTCGGGAACGCACTCCGTAGAGTTTTAATGAGCGCCCTTCCTGGCGCCAGTGTCTATGCTGTGCAAATCGAAGGTGTTCGTCACGAATTCTCTTCTCTTCCAGGAGTTGAAGAAGACGTCACCGCTATCATTCTTAACCTCAAAGATTTAATCTTAAAAATTGATTCTGAAAACCCAAAGGAAACCAAAGAATTAGACATTGATTTCCAAGGACCTGGTGTCTTAACAGCAGGGGACATTGTTTGCCCTTCACTCGTTGAAGTCGTTAACAAAGATCTTGAGATCGCCCATGTTGAAAAGAATGGCCACATCAAGATGAGAATCTTTGCTGGCAAGGGAAGAGGTTACTATACCGCTGATGCCAATAAGACCGAACGCAACGTTAACCAATTAGGTTACATTGCCACCGATTCTAACTACTCCCCAGTAGTTAAAGTTGCATATAGCGTTGAACCAACTCGTGTTGAGCACGATTCCCACTTCGACAAATTAACTCTCGAAGTTACAACAAATGGTTCTGTTAGACCTCACGAAGCTGTAGCTATGGCAGCTCAACTCTTAGTGGTTCACTTCCAAAAGTTTGCTGAACTCGACGAAAAAGTCAGAAACTTCAAACTTGAAAAAGAAGAAGTCAAACCAGAAGAGAATAAATATCAAGGAATGCTTATCGAAGAACTCGATCTTAGCGTTCGTAGCAACAACTGCCTTAAGAGAGCGGGCATCTCAACAGTCTTAGAACTCACTCAAAAGAGCGAAGATGAAATGATGAAAGTTCGTAATCTTGGTAAGAAATCGCTTAAAGAAGTCAAAGAGAAGCTTGCCCAAATGGGATTACACTTCCGTGACTATGTAGGAGAATAATTATGCCAGCACAAGGAAGAAAAAACGTTCATGGTAAAACAGGCGTCCGTTTCAAGGCCGCCTATACCGCTTCGAAAAACTATTCGATGCTCCGTAATGTCGTCTCTGAATTAATCGTCAACGGCCACGTTAACGTGACCTCTGGCGTTACTCCAGAACTCGTTACACTTGCCGCTAAAATGGTTACCTATGCAAAGCAAGGCGATCTCTCTGCTCGTAGAGAATGTGAGAGAGTCCTTCGCAAAGGAATCAAAGACGCAAACGGTGTCGATAGCTTAACAAAGCTCTTCAATGAAATTGGCCCTAAATTCAAAGACCGCAATGGCGGTTATACCAAAGTCTACAAGCTTGGTGCCCGTAAAGGCGACAATGCCGAAGTAGAAATGGTTACATGGGCTGACTAATCCATTTAACGTTAAATATTAGAGATCAAGGTGACTTGGTCTCTTTTTTTGTGCGTAAATTCGAACGAAATGTTCTATAATTCATTCTATAGTTCATTCTAAAGTTCATTTCAAAGTTCATGCTTGATTTTAGGTTAATGTTCTTATGTTTTTTAAAATTTCACCGTTAAATTACAATTATTTTCCTTGTTTGGATGTTATTCAATTTAGATTTTTCTAATTTTGTCTTATCCTTATTTAGGTGAGTAAATATGAAGAACTATATTTTTGATTTAGATGGAACAACGCTAGATACCATTGAAGGCATCCGTCTTGCCATAAATACTGCATTAGAAAAATGTGGATATACGTATTCTTTCGACTATGAAGGAACGAAAACTTTGATTGGCGAAGGAGCGGACACTCTGATCCATCGTGCTTTAAAAGAAAGCGATAATCCTGCTAATTTCGCAAGACTTAAGGAAGCGTATCTTCCTTTGTATCACGATAAACAAGAGGACAATACTTTCTTATTCCCCGGTTTAACAGAAACCTTAGAAGATATGAAAAGACGTGGCGCACGCTTATTTATTTGCACAAATAAACCCGACGCTTTCGCAAAACGCATTGTCTCAAAGATGTTTGGGGATGAACTTTTTGAAGAAGTGTGTGGACAAATAGAAGGATTACCTGTTAAGCCAGATCCAAGAATTCCTAATTATTTAATCGAAAAATATAATTTGGATAGAAAAGAAACCCTTTTTGTAGGCGATTCTAAAACAGATCTTGCAACGGCAATAAATTCTTCCTTAGATGCTGCAATCTGCCTTTGGGGGTATGGCTTCTACACACCAGAATTGCTCGCAAAATGCAAATATGTCTTTAAAAAGAATGAAGATTTAGAAAACACCTACAATGAATAAGAACGTCTTTGAAAACAAAAAACTAATTCCATTAAGGCTCTTGCCGTCTATATTTTTGGCATTGGCTTCTTTAGGATATTCTTTTGTTTATCTAGATTCTCGTTATTCGACTAGGTTTAATTTCCTTCAAGCTGGAGGTTATTTTGGGATTGCTCTTCTTTTACTCTTTCTTGATATTGCTTTGGAATATTTTTATAAAGATAAAGGCAAAACATACCATTATTTATCGATAACGATATCTGTTATTACTTTAGCCTATTATGGGATTGCTACATTATCTTATTTTCAGCAATTAGATTCTTCTGCAGAACCTAGATATCGTATTTTTCCCTGCGTTTTGCTTGTAATTTTACTTTTTGTGAATGTCTTTTATCGTCTTTTGACCATGCTTGGAAAATGGGATACAGAAGAAAGAAAAGGGCATGATTTATTTGCCGCATATATTGGTCTTATAGGATTGGGGTTATCTTTACTAAATTCCTTTCCTTTCAGCGCAATATTGATCTATGGAAATAACATTCAGTTTAGTTACATTGGCGTTTTTGCAGATTTAGCTCTTGCTGTATCTTTCTTTGAAACTTTGCTTGGCCTTGCTTGGCTTTCTTTCGAAAAGGTCAGATCAACGATTAAATCAAATATTTTCTTTTATGCGACGATATTTAGCTTTTTTGCTACGTTAGCGGCTTTGATTGTTGCTGCCTTTGGCTATTCTTATGGGATGATTGATCTAGTTACAGGTAACTGGTGTTTTGCGATGTTTACTATTTCAACAGTAACTACTGGAGCAGGCTTACTTTATCTATCTTATTTGACGAAAAAGTAAGTGAATAATAACAGTCATTATTATTGCTTGATCTAACCACTAGGTCTAAAATTAAAAACCTAAGAAAGGATGGAGACTTTATGCATGATTTAAAATTATTTAATTCACTTGGAATGAAAGAAGAGACTTTCAAACCCCTTGTTGATGGGAAGGTGTCCATCTATTGTTGCGGTCCAACAGTTTATAATGATCCTCATATTGGCAATTTTCGCCCAGTTATTACATTCGATGTTTTAAGAAGATTACTTATTCACTTAGGATATGATGTTACTTTTGTTTCTAACTATACAGATGTTGATGACAAGATTATTAATAGAGCAAAAGAACTTGGAATCACCGAAAAAGAATTAACGACTTCTGTTATTGAAGAATATCGTCGTTTAGTTACTGAAGTAGGGGCTCTTCAGCCTGATATTACTCCAACTCCAACAGTATATATGCCTCAGATTATTTCCTATGTTGAGGATTTAGTTAACAATGGCTCTGCATATGTTACTGATGGGGATGTGTATCTTAGTGTTAAAGATATTCCTCAATATGGAGAATTGTCCGGAAACTCTGTTGAAGATTTAGAGAATGGAGCTCGTATTGCCGTTGGCGATAAGAAGAGAGACCCAGTTGATTTTGCTTTATGGAAGAAAACTACTGAAGGAATAAAATGGTCTACACCATGGAGTGATGGGCGTCCAGGATGGCATACGGAGTGCTGCGTTATGATCCGTAGTATTTTTGCCGAGCAAAAAGGCTACATTGATATTCATGGCGGAGGATTTGACCTTAAATTCCCTCATCATGAAAATGAAATCGCTCAAGCTAAAGCCCACGATGGCCACAAACTTGCTCATTTTTGGATGCATAATGGTTTCATTAACATTAATAACGAAAAGATGTCTAAATCATTAGGCAATGTTATTTTGATGAAAGACGTCGTTAAAGAATACGGCGGAATTCCATTTAGATTAATGTTACTTGCTTCGCATTATCGTGCGCCTGCTGCTTTTAGCGCAGATACCATAAAAGAAGCGCAAACTAAATACAACCAAATTGAAACTGCGATGAAGAAAGTGTCTGTTTTGCTTCAAAGACATGATATCGATGTTTCTTCTTTAAAACCATCAGATGAATCTAAATTCCTCGATGCAATATGTGATGATTTAAATACCCCAAACGCTTTAACCGTCCTCTATGAGGAAGTTAAAGTTCTCAACAGCCTTTGGCGTGTAAAAGAAATAAATTACGATGCATTAAAAGATTCATTTGCCAAGGTCAAGACGTATTGTGAGGTTTTAGGTTTAACTTTGTCTTTACCTTCATTAAATGAAGAAGACAAAAAACTATATGAGGAGTATGATATAGCCAAGAAAAACAAGGATTTTGCTAAATCTGATGAGATTAGGCAAGTTTTAGTTGCTAAGAATTTATTCTAGAAAGGAGAAAATAATGATTCTGGACTCAGTTCAAACCAGCCCAAGTTGGAGTACTTGGGACTCAAAAATCATTGATTTTTTCAATTCGGGTTTTAACGGTGCCATTTCTCCTGAAGGAGGCAATCTCATTTTGATTGTCATCTCCTTGCTTCTTGGAGGTCTTTTTTCTGGACTCATTGGTTTTGAAAGAGAATTCAAAGGTCACGATGCGGGACTTAGAACTCATCTTTTGGTCGGCGTTGGTTCAGATCTAATTATGATCATTTCTATTTATGGGTTTGGTAGTTGGGTCGGTTCACGCGATCCAGCACGTTTGGCCGCGCAAGTTGTTACTGGCGTTGGTTTCCTTGGTGCAGGTGCCATTTTAAATAATGGCTTAGATGTTAAGGGGCTAACAACGGCTGCGACTATTTGGGTGGCTATGGCAATAGGCCTTGCTTGCGGCAGTGGCAATTTCATAATCGCTTCGTTAGGCTTCTTCCTTGCCTTTATTGCCCTTGTTGTCCTACATAAGGTTGATAAGTGGATTGCGGGAAAGAATCCAACCGTTATGGTTATCTTGCCTTCTGACAAGCCTTCCTTAAAAGAAATCATCATGATTGCTAATAGATACAACATTTCGATAAGAGACACTCATACTGAATTAGTCTCTTACCAAGAGAATTCTGCAATAAGAATAACTCTACGTTGTGCGTTTGCTTCGAAAGAGACTGTAACCTCTTTCTCTGACGAACTTCGTTTCACTTTGAAACCATTAGAATTAAAAGTTACAGCATAGTATTGAAAATTGACAAGGTGTTAGATATAATGAATATACAAGTTTACGGTAAGAATGCCGTCCGAGCGACCCTTGAGGCCGATAATGCTAAAACTCTATTTACCCTTAAACGTCTTGAGAAGGATGAACTTGTGGCGATTGCTCGGAAAAAAGGAGTGCCAGTTAAATTCGTCAATGATGGTGATTTAACTAGCATGGCTAAAAGTTCTTCCCACCAGGGCTTTGTAGCCATAAGCGAAGGTATCAGGAGCTATTCTTTAGAAGAATTGCTTCAAAGTGTTCCCTCTGATAAAAAGAACCCTTTGATTGTTATTCTCGATGGAATTGAAGATCCTCATAATCTTGGAGCTATAATTCGTACATGTGATGCTTTTGGAGTAGACGGCATTATCATGAAGAAACATGGCGAAGTTCAATTGAACGGAACTGTTGCTAAAGTCTCTACTGGCGCAATTAATTACGTCAAAGTAGCGGTCGTTACCAATCTTAACCAAGCTATCGAAAAGCTAAAAGAAAATGGTTTTTGGGTTGTTTCTTCTGATGGTAGTGCTACCCAAAGTTATTTGGACATCGATTATAACTCTCCTATCGCTCTTGTGGTGGGATCTGAAGGTTTTGGAATCTCTAAGCTTGTCCTTAAAAACTCGGATTTTATAGTAAAAATCCCTATGTGTGGACATGTTAATTCTTTGAATGCATCTGTTGCTACCGCTATTCTTATTTCCGGTGTTGTTGCTTTACGCTCGAAGTAATTAACAGGGGTTTTTATGAACTATGAAAATTGCTCCGACGAAAGTCTTTTACTAATGTCTAGGAGCCAAAATGCCGATGCTTATTATACATTGACAAAACGTTATTTCGACAAAAGAAAGCTAATTTGCAATCAAGCCTCTAGTGCACTAACTAGAATGTTTGATGCCTGGGATCTGAATCATGCTTTTTATCAAGCATTTAACGCTTCTATTAAAAGCTATTCTCTTGGAGATGGTGGTAGCTTTCATTCTTATTTGGTGGCGACACTAAAAAACGGAATGATTAGAGAAGCGGAGAAGCTTCATCTCTTTCGTAACGTCAAAACCGTATCTTTGGACTATGAGGTTTCGGAAGGAGCCACTCTTCACGATGTAATTCCTGCAAGCGGCGAAGAAGACCCAAGAATGTTTGTTAATTATCTTGAGGAAGCCAAAAAGTTTTGCTCAGCAAAAGGAGAGATAGACGATGAAGTTCTCCAAGTTGCAAGACTTAAAATTGATGGTTGCAAATATACCGAGATTGCAGAAATTCTTTCCATAACCCCTAAAAAAGCAAGTAGGGATTATGAAAAATATGAAGATTTAGTTAAGGGGATCATCTTCGGCAACTGATCTTATTTCTAAAGAAATAGTTTGCTAAGTTTGCTTCAAGGCTTTATATTAATTAAGCGAAGCAAGTAATCTTCGCTTTTTTCTTAGTGATTAGAATCACAAAGAATATTGAGGTTGAGAAGTATGGGAAGAGAAAAGATATCCTTAGTTTGCTCTGATTGCTTATCAAGAAACTATCAAGTAACTAAGCGTGACGATGATCCTAGACGTCTTGAGCTTAAAAAGTATTGCCCTCATTGTGGTAAATATACGATCCACAAAGAAAGCAAATAATTTTGGAAGGAGAAGAGGATGGAAAACCCAGTCAAATACATGAAAGAGGTTGTCCGTGAAGGAAAACGTGTTCGTTGGCCTAAACGTGATAAACTTTGGCCAACAATCGCAGTTGTTGTCTGCATCGCTCTTTTTGCTGCTATCTTCCTTTCGCTTGAAGACTTGGCAGCTGCAAGAATCATTGAACAATTAAAAGCAGCCTTTGGAGGATAATAAAATGGCAAACGAATTAGCTGAAAAACATTGGTATATTGTTAATACCTATTCTGGTCACGAAGCAAAAACAGCTGAGAACCTTAAGAATCGTATTAAAACAATGAACATGGAAGAATATATCTTCCGTGTCTTAGTTGCAGAATACGAAGAAAAATGCATTGATAAATCAACAGGACTTCCTAATGGAAAGGTCAAAGTCAAAAACCTTTATCCAGGATATATGTTCGTAGAAATGATCATGACCACACAATCTTGGTTTGTTGTTCGTAACACCCCAGGAGTCACTGGTATTACCGGTTCAAGCGGTGGAGGTAAGATGCCTACCCCAATTTCAAGAGAAGAAATTGAACCAGTCTTAAAGAGAATGGGCCTTGTCGATGAATCCATGTATGATCGTTATAATGTTGGAGACAACGTTAAGATCATCTCTGGTCCACTCGAAGGAACAGAAGGCAAGATCATGTCTATCGATAAGGATACTGGTGCTTGCAGAGTTAACACCGTCTTCTTCGGCCGTAGCACTCCAGTCGACGTCGAATTCTCCGAAATCGAAAAAATCTAATTTCAAAAACTATAGAACCAAGCTCTCTAATATGGGAGCTTTTTCTTTTTAAACAACATATGAAAAAATATTCATATTTCTATTGATATATGAATGGGCATTCATTATAATTAGCATCGTTAAATATGAAAGGATATTCATATGTCAGATTTGCCAAATGAACAAATACTCGATGCAATGGAAGATTTGCTTAGTGTCGCGAGTGACTCAACAAGACTAAAAATCATGTTATCTATCTCCGATGAAGAACATAATGTCTCTGAAATTGTGGAAATGGTAGGGGCTTCGCAGTCTCTTGTTTCTCATCAGTTGGATGTCTTAAAGAAACATCGACTTGTAAGTGTGAGAAAAGATGGACGAAAGGCTTATTACATTCTTTCCGATCATCACATCAATGAACTTATAAAAGTCGTCTATGAACACGTTAGTGAGAAAGAAGATGAATAATTATGAACGAAGAAAAGAAAGAAATAATCGTTAATTCGATTCGCTTGGTCATCGGATTAACTCTCGCCTTGCTTGGCCTATTTGTCTTTAGTGAGGATAAATTTGGAGTTTGGGTCAACTTTGCTATTATGGTTGTCGCATGGTTGGTTGTTGGATACGACATTATGATTAAAACCTTTGAATCTTTAATCAAAGAAAAAAATCCCTTTGATGAAAATGCCTTAATGCTTGTAGCCTCTATTGGTGCGTTCTGCTTAAGAATATTTGGACGCGATGAAAACGAAATATTTGGCAATGAATTCTTTGAAGCGTTCATGGTAGCCTTCCTTTTCCAACTTGGTGACATCTTCGAAGATCTTGCGACAGATAAGAGTCATGAAGCAATCACGAATGCAGTTGGTCTTAGAGCAAAAAATGCCTCCTTACTTGTTGATGGATCAATCAAACTCGTTAAACCTGAAGAATTAAAAATCGACGATGAAATCTTAGTTAAGGTTGGAGAAATCATTCCTGCGGACGGTGAAATTATTTCTGGTTCAGGCGATGTAGATATGTCTTCTTTAACTGGTGAATTTAATCTTGTTAGCAAAGGCGTAGGCGAATCTGTTAACTCTGGTACAATTCTTAAAACCGGATCAATTAATGTCAAGGTCACAAAATCCTATGAAGACTCGACTGTAAGTAAGATCATTTCTTTAGTTGAAGAAAGTGCAGAACAAAAATCTAAAGCAGACAAATTCATCACAAAGTTTGCAAGAATCTACACCCCAATTGTTGCTTGTATTGCCTTTTTGGTTGCTATAATCCCTCCGCTTTGTTTAGGAATGAGTAGTGGCGAAATATGGAAACAATGGATTAAAGTTGCAGTCTCGATTCTTGTAATTTCTTGCCCATGCGCTGTTGTAGTAAGCGTTCCTCTTGCCTACTTTGCTGGCATTGGCCTTGCCTCAAAATCTGGAATTATCGTCAAAGGAGGTTCGTATTTCGATGAATTAAATCGTCTCGGAATCCTGGTCACAGATAAAACTGGTACGTTAACTTATGGTAAGTTTGTCGTTACGGAAATTCATCCAGAAGGCATAAGCAAAGAAGAATTCGAAGACTTCTTATGCGCGGCTGAATCTCGTTCTAACCATCCAATTGCAAAAGCCATTCTTCAAGATAAAGATCCTGCTATATATTCAGCAAAAATTAGTGAATACACCGAGAAAGCTGGATATGGTGAAATTCTAAGCTACGATGGGCATAAGCTCCTTGCTGGCAATAAGAAATTACTTGCCGAAAATGACATAGTATTCGAGCAGCCAAATGTTGTTGGAACTCTTGTTTATTTAGCCTTAGACGGCAAGTATTGCGGCTACGCTCTTCTTAATGACAAAATAAAAGAAAACTCCGAAGAAACGATTAAGGATCTCCATTCAATGAAAGTAAAAACGCTTATGCTAACCGGAGATAAGAAAGAAACGGCATTACAGGTTGCAAATCAATTAGGAATTGACGAAGTTAAAGCCGAGCTTCTCCCAGAGGAAAAGACTGCTGCATTAAAAGAAAAACTTAATGATAAATATGCTGTCGCCTATATCGGTGATGGAATAAACGACGCTCCATCAATCACGCTTGCTGATGTCGGCTTTGCAATGGGTGGAGCGGGAAGCGACCTAGCGGTGGAAAATGCGAATATCGTAATCATGAATGATGACATCTCTAAGGTTGTTACGGCAACAAAGATCGCTAGAACAACGAGAAATAGAGCTATATTCAACGTTGTCGCCTCGTTACTTATCAAACTTACAATTGCTCTTTGCTCAATATTCGTTCCTAACTTCCCGCTTATGGTCGCAGTATTTGCTGATACTGGCGTGACTCTCATAATGGTCGCAAGTTCGATTTCGTTATTGATTCACAAGGTGAAATAAGTTCAAAGCCCCGCTAATTCGGAGCTTTTTAAAAGCAATCAAATTGACTAAAATGTGCATAATGCACAAAAATAATCAGTTTATAAATTCGTTCTTGTAACGCGCTACGCACGCACGTATAATACTTCAGCACGTATTTTTCGTGCAGCGTGGAAGAGCCTTTCTGACGAGGGCCCGACAAAACCACTCTATATCGTCAAATTTAAGGAGGACAATATGGCAAAGAAAATCGTCAAAGTCCTTAAGATGGAACTCCC
>CAVDTI010000102.1:0-6810 GCA_963611905.1 Faecalibacterium prausnitzii
AGGAATAAGAAAGATGTTTATGTTCTTTTTGCGTCAGAAAAGAAAAACGGAGTTTCAAAAACTATTTCATCGCTTAAGAAGGTGGCAAAAGAAATAGTCTTAACTACCTTAGAAAATCCCTCTTTTAGGAAAGAAAAAGATTATTCCGTCTACCTTGATGAGTGTATCTACCAAGAAGATTGGAAGATTGCCTTGCATTATCTTTTAAAGAACAACAAGAATGCCTTAATATTAACAACAGGCTCTAAAGAATTTGCCTATGTAGTAAAAGAGTATTTAGAAACAGTATGAATAAAAGATTTAGTCAGATAGAAAAAATAACTCTTTCTAGCATGTTGCTTGCAATAAGCATAGTTCTAGGAACAATAACAAAGATGATATCCATCCCTCATCTTTCTTTTATAAGTTTTTCCTTTACTCCATCAATAGTTATTTTTGCTTCATTAGCTTTAGGACCAATATACGGTGCGGTAGTGGGAGGACTTGCTGACTTATTGCCTGCTTTTATTTATCCAACTGGCGCATATAATTTCATTCTAACTCTAGTTTATGTCGCCTTAGGAATTATGCCTTGGCTTCTAGAAAAGATAACCAGAAAGATAAACAGATCTTTTCCGTTTACATACGTAGTCATTGGCTTGATCGTTCTTCTTTTTGGCGCGGAAATATATATTTTCTATGGAACAAATGTTCTTGATGTAAGGCTTTCATATTTTGGCCCATATGTGAAACTAATAATTTTGTCACTAAGTTTCTTGATGGATACGATTACTGCATTCGGTTTAATGTTTATGGATAGATACTATGCAAAAAAGAAAGATGTCTTTGCTAATTTGCCTAAACCGGGAGAAATTGCCTTTATTTCATTCTTCTGCCAAATTGCCTTGCTCGTTTTCTTTAAGGGCTTAGCTTATTACCTCTATTTCATTGTCATTAGTAGTACAACATATAGAGTCGCATATGAGGTCATCGTGGCCATGCTTTGTATAAGCGCACCTATAGATGTTCTGTTGATTGACGTTATTGTGCCATGGATGCTGGCCTTTATCTCCACTCATAAAAGCCAAAAATAAATGCTTTTTATTGCAATTTTTGTGAAAAAAGCAAAAAAATAGTGCATTTTTTATTTTTTGTATTATAGTCAACATACCATTTCTCATATGTTTTGGAGGGAAATATGGCTATTGTAGATATTGAGCGAGCAGATCATTCAATCATTAAATGCGACACAGACAAGCATATATTGTCTTTCTGTCGCAATTACGTAAAATTTACGCCTGTTGAATGGAAGATCGTCAAAAAACTATACATAGAACGCCCACATTTCGTAAAAAGAGAAGAACTCATAGCGCTAATTTGGCCAAGCAATTCTGGTCAAGCGAAATATCAAAGACTAAAGAAGTCAGGTAAAACATATCCAACAAGGACGATTGACGTTCACATTTCTTCTATCAGGAAGAAGATCGATGTTCTTAAAGGAGCAAGGATAGATGCCGTCTATGGAGAAGGATATCGTTTAATCATGCTCCAACGTTTCTAAAGATAAAAATATCGTTAATAACTAAAGACGGGAAGCAAAATCCTGTCTTTTTGTTATAGAATTAATCTGTATGGAACATAAATATTTTCATGAAAACGTCGTTTATCAGATTTACCCTCGTTCTTTTTGCGATTCTAATGGAGATGGCATAGGAGATATACCTGGCATTATTAGCAAACTTGATTATTTGAAGAAACTCGGAATTGGTATCATTTGGCTTTCACCTGTATATAAAACTGCTAATGCGGATTTTGGTTATGATGTTGCAGACTATTATTCAATCAATCCCGAATACGGAACGATGAAAGATATGCTTAGGCTCATTGATGAAGCAAAACGCAAAGGCATAAAAATCGTCATGGATTTAGTTGTTAACCACACTTCCGATGAACATGAATGGTTCAAATCCTCCATTGATCCAAAATCACCATATCGTGATTTTTACTATTGGAGGGAAGGAAAGAAGGCAAATGCTCTTCCTCCGAATAACTGGACATCTAACTTTGGCGGGTCTGCGTGGACTTATGTTCCTGAAGCAAGAGCATATTACCTGCACATATTCGGCAAGAAACAACCAGATCTTGATTGGCATAATCCTCGCGTTCTTGAAGAAGTGGAAAAGATTTTAACTTTCTGGCTAGACAAAGGAATCTATGGCTTTAGATGTGATGTTATCAATCAAATTTGGAAAGAAGATCTAAAAGATGGTAAGAAAACGCTTTGGGTAACTGGCCAAGAGAAATATTTGATGAAAGAAGGAAATCACAAAATCCTTCATCAGCTTTATAAAGATGTTTTCTCTAAATATGACTGCATGGTCGTAGGAGAAACATACAATGTTGATTTCAAGAACGCTAGAAGATTTACCGATAAAGAACTAGATCTTGCCTTCCAGTTTGATACGGTAAATTCAGATAGGTTCCTTGTTCCAATTTTTAAGACAAGATTTAACCCTAGAAAATTTAAAAAGACTCTTTTTGACTGGCAAAGGGAATTAAACTGGAACACTCTTTTCCTAGAAAACCATGATCAACCACGTTCGGTTAACCGTTTTGGCGATGTGAAAAAGTATCATAAAGAATCTGCGAAAGAATTGGCCATGGTCATTCTTACCTTAAGAGGGACTCCATTCATTTACCAAGGTGAAGAACTTGGTATGTTAGACTATCCTCTTTTCCAAGTGAACCAATATCAAGATCCAGTTGATTTCTACATTTTTGATTTATTAACAAAACACCATTTTCCTAAAAAGACTGCATTAAAGCTCGTTCATAATTGTAATAGGGACAACGCAAGAATCCCGATGCAGTGGGATGATTCTAAGAATGCTGGTTTTTCCTCCGGCGAGGAAACGTGGCTTCCTGTTAACCCTAATTACAAAGAAATAAATGCGAAAAAGGAAGATGAAGATAAGACTTCAATTCTTAATTTCTATCGCGAACTTATTGAATTCAGAAAGAAAACTCCAGCCTTATTATTCGGTTCTTTTGAGCCATTAAAAACAAAAGGTAAGATCATGGCTTTCTATCGTTCATATCAAGGGGAGATGTTGCTAGTTGTCTTGAATTTAACAAATAGAACGGTTAGAACCCCACGTAAACTATCTTCTTTGGTTGGCCAAGTCATCTTCTCGAATTACCCTCATGCTGGTTTCACCTACAAGAAACGTTTACGCCCATACGAAGGGTTAATTGTTAAGTTTAAATAAATATAATTTATTTTAGATGAATAAAAGCAACGTAGAAGTTATACTTTAGAACGCATAAGGAGTTTTTAGTATGCAAGAGAAACATCGTGACGATTACATTTCCTGGGATGAATATTTCATGGGTATAGCTCAACTTAGCGCTTTAAGAAGTAAAGATCCTTCGACGCAAGTTGGCGCATGTATTGTTGATAACGAAAATAAAGTTGTTTCTATTGGATACAATGGCATGCCTCGTGGAGTAGATGACGAAACCATACCTTGGGGACATGGAGAAGGACTTAATAGCAAATATCTTTATGTCTGCCACGCGGAATTTAATGCCATCTTAAACACAAGAGATGGCGGACATCTTAATGGCTGCAGAATTTATGTTACTCTTTTCCCTTGTAACGAATGTGCTAAAGCAATCGTTCAAACTGGAATTAAAGAGGTCATTTACCTTGATGACAAACACTCATCAGACGTTATATATGAAGCATCTAAGAACATCCTTAAATTAGCTGGTGTCAAACTTAGAAAATACGAAGGAAAGGTTGTCAAAATTAGCCAATAATGAATGTTATTGAAGTTGAAAATCTAACATATTCTTACGAAAAAAACGAAATAAAGGCGGTAAATTCCGTCTCTTTTAATGTGCCTGAAGGAAAATATGTTGCCCTTATTGGTCATAACGGTTCAGGAAAATCTACCTTGGCTAAACTCATCTCTGGACTCATTAATTCTTATGAAGGAAAGATTTCTCTTTTTGGTGAAGTGATTGATAAAAATAATATTTATAGCCTTAGAAAAAGAATTGGTTTGGTTTTTCAAAATCCAGACAACCAATTTGTCGGGTCTACAGTAAGAGATGATATTGCCTTTGGTTTAGAGAATAGACAAGTCCCATCAGAAAAGATGGATGAAATCATTGAAACATATTCCAAAAAAGTTGGAATGTTTGAATATTTAGACAAAGCTCCAGAAAATTTATCTGGTGGTCAAAAGCAAAGAGTTGCTATTGCGGGTGTTTTAGCTATGCATCCAGATTTAATAATCTATGATGAAGCAACTTCAATGCTTGATCCTGTTGGTAAGAAAGACATTTTGGATATTACTTTCGGTTTAAGAAAAGAAAACCCAAATCTCACAGTTCTATCTATCACTCATGATGTAGAGGAAGCCTTCCGTGCAGACTATGTTGTGGTAATGAATGGCGGAAAGGTTGTTTTACAAGGTGAACCTAAAGAGGTGTTTGCCCATAAGGATGAATTAAGGGAAATTCATTTAGACGCGCCGTTCTTTATTTCCTTAAAAGATGCTCTCAAAGAAAGAGGCCTTGATATACCAGATGAAATCGATACCGAAGAGAAATTGGAGGAATTCTTATGCCGATAGAATTTGTTGATCTCTCTTTTACATATAACCCAAAAAGTCCTTTTCAAAGTTCCGCATTGAAGAACATTTCTCTTTCTATTCCCGATAAAACGTTCCTAGCGATTGTTGGAAGAACAGGCTCAGGAAAATCAACTACTATTCAAATGATTAATGCCTTGCTAAACCCAACCAAGGGCTATGTTGATGTGAATGGTTTTATTAATCATCCAGATAAAAAAGAAAAACTAGATAAATCTTTAAGCAAAGAAGAAAAAGCAAAAGCCAAAGAAGAACAAAGACGCATTTATCAGAAACATTCTAGCAAAGATATAAAAGAGCTAAGAAAACGTGTCGGACTTGTTTTCCAATTCCCTGAATATCAATTATTTGAAGATAGTGTCGAAAAAGATGTTGCCTTTGGTCCAAAGAATTTTGGCGTCAAAAAAGAAGACGCATTAAAACTTGCTCATGAAGCCTTACTTCGCGTTGGCCTTAATGAAACTTTCTTCGAAAGAAGCCCATTTGAACTTTCTGGCGGAGAAAAAAGAAAGGTTGCAATAGCTGGTATCCTAGCGACTTCTCCCGATATCTTGGTTGTTGATGAACCAACAGCAGGACTAGATCCAGCGGCAGCAAAAGAAACGATGAATCTTTTCAAAAACATTCAAGAGAATGGGACCGAAGTAATTCTTGTTACTCATGATATGGATCTTGTTGCAACATATGCAAAGCTTGTCGTGGTAATGGAAAATGGAAAGGTAGAAAGAGTATGTCCGCCTTCTGACCTATTTGGTGATGATTTAACGAATTATTCCTTGCAAAACCCACATATTTTTGATTTTGCATTGCGTTTAAAAGAGAAAGGCTTAGCAATTGATACAACAAATATGCGTACAGTTGAAGATTTGGCTGATGCAATTATAAGGAGCAAGAAAAATGGCTAGTTTTGTAATGGGCCGTTACGTGCCTTATAACTCATTTGTCCATAGAATGGACCCACGTTTGAAGATATATTCACTCATCGTTTTGATGGTTGCTATTTTTGTTAACTATCCAACATGGAGCATGACTTTCACCATGCTTGGAATACTCTTCTTACTCACGCTTATTCTTCTTTGGCTATCAAGGATGTCTTTTAGATCCCTTCTCAAATCACTTAGTGGTTTATGGTTTATGGTTGTCTTTTTGCTTTTGATTTATATCTTGGTTCCTCGTTACACGCAAGGAAATGAAGATTGGTATTTTTTAATCGGTAACTTCAAGATTTATTACGAAAGCCTTCTTGAAGCGGGTAAGGTTTTCCTTAGGCTTGTTATCATGTTGTCTCTGTCTTTGATTTTGACTGCGACTACAAAGCCATTAAGCCTTACCGATGGATTGGAATGGTATCTTACCCCATTACGTTGGGTTGGAGTTCCTACACCAATTTTAGCAATGATCATTTCTCTTGCCCTACGTTTTATTCCAACCATTCTTGAAGACGTCGAAAGAATTCTTAAAGCGCAGTCATCTAGAGGTGTCGATTTCAAACATGGCCATATATTTGCTAAATTCAAAGCAATTATCTCGCTCATAATTCCTCTTTTCGTTTCTTCTTTTGTACGTTCTGATGAATTGGCTAATGCCATGGAATGTAGAGGATATGATCCTTTAACAACAAGAACAAAGTACCGCAAGCTACATTTTAGATGGTGGGACCTTCTTGAATTCGTTATTGTTTCTTCTATTGCTGCAGCCTTTTATTATGTTGCAATAACCGGAACTGATTTATATTCAATTCTTTTTGGGCTTACTTTGAAATGAAACTTTTTGGGATTGTTCAATATAATGGGAAGGCCTATTGGGGTTTCGAAAAGCAGAAAGACTATCCTTCAATTCAAGGAAAGCTAGAAGAAGTAATCTCTTTTATCCTTGACCATAAAATCACAATTCATGGGGCAGGACGAACCGATAAAGGCGTCTCTGCTAGAGGACAGACTTTTACCTTTCTTTCTTCTAAAGAAGTAAAAGATCCAGAGAAATTAAGAATCGGAATAAACCGCCTTTTGCCAAATGATATATCAGTCATGTCTCTTAAGGAAGTAGATCATTCTTTTGACGCAAGACATTCTTCATCCGGAAAGATATATTCCTATTCTTTCCATTATGGAGAAAGAGATGTCCTTTCTCCTTTTGAATACCAATTACAGATTCCAAATTTTTCTATCGA
>CAVDTI010000102.1:6820-22646 GCA_963611905.1 Faecalibacterium prausnitzii
GCCTAAAACTATACTTAGGAATTCATAATTTCCAAAATTTCACATCAAAACCTCAAGATATTGATGGATATATTAGAAACATTAAGAGAATTGATGTCTTAGATAACAATCAACATGTGAAGGTTATCTTTGAATCAAACGGCTTTATGACTTATCAAATTAGAATTATGATGGGAGTTGCATTCAGGGTTGGTTTAGGGAAGATGCCTTTAGAAGAAGTAAAGAATCGCTTAAATGCAAAAGAAAGAAAAATAATATCTTACAAAGCCGATTCAGTCGGATTGATCCTAGAGGAGGTCTTATATGCTTAATGAACCATTCAAAGTAAATTATCATTCACATACAAAAAGATGCGGTCATGCGGAAGGAGAAGATGAAGAATTTGTTCTTTCTGCAATAAAAAACGGTTACAAGATATATGGTTTTTCCGATCATGTTATGTTGCCTGGAAGAGAACAAAACGGCATGAGAGGAAGCTATGAAAAAGATGCGGAAGACTACTTTAAGAGCGTTCGTTCTCTTCAAGAAAAATATAAAGACGAAATCGAACTTCATTTAGCTTTTGAAGCAGAGTGGTATTACGATCACTATGCAAAATATTACGATGATTTGCTAAGAAATGGCGTTGTCGACTATCTCATCATTGGTCAACATTGTTTTATCGACGAAGAAACAAATAAGATAACATTCTATGGCCAATTAAAGGATAAGAAGGCTGCAACAATTAGATACAAAGACGATTTAATTGCTGGCATTAGATCTGGAAACTTTAATTATGTTGCCCATCCAGACTTGTTCATGCAATGGTATCCGTCTTGGGATGAATTCACCAAAGAAATTGCCCTTGAAATCATTAAAGTTGCAAAAGAAGAAGGAGTGGTCCTTGAACTTAATATGGGTCCATCTCGTTGGGGAAAGAGAAATGGCGAAGAAGAGGATTTTACTGTCTTCTATCCAAATGAAGATTTCTGGTATCTAGTTAGCCAAGAAAATGCGACATGCATCATAGGTGTAGACAACCATCGTCCGTGGGAACTTGAAACGAGTCCTTATGATTGGATGAGAAGATTTGTTAAGAGACATAACCTACATCCAATAGAGCATCTAGATTTACCATTTAAGAAAATAAAATAAAGAAGGTGGAACGCTTAATTCCACCTTTTAAATTTAAAATAAGCAACTTTTACTAGTGATTTTTGACTTTTTTAATTGAAGAAACTGGTATTTCATTGATTGGAAAATCTAGTGGAACGAATACGTACCTAAAGTAATTCTCTTTCAAACAATAGAAGCCATGAAATTCTTCTATTTCGTTTGCTCTAATAGTCACGGTTTGATCTTCAATTCTGCCACGCCCTATAAAAGTAATCGTTTTATCATCATTTAAATACGCCTCAGAAGAACCCCAAAAACATCTGTAGCCTTTAAATGCACCAATCACGACTACAACAATCATAATACCTACAAAAATCCAATATATGGTTCGATACAAAACGCACTTGGCTTGGGTTATCCTTATTACGTTTGTTTTCATTAGAATGTATGCGGTAATCATCCCTATTATAAATATGGATGCAAATATTACGGAAACGATGCGTTTTAAAAGAGCGAGCTTTAAAAAATCTGAATATTTAATTTCAAACTTTGCTATTAACTTTTTTGAAACCATAAGCATTCGCAAAACTCCTTATTTGTTTCTTCGATTCTTATTAAAACATAATTAATTTTTTAAGTACAACAAAGCAATGTAACATCTGTATACAAAAAATAGCAATTAGTCGAAACATCAAAACTTATAAACGAGTTCCTCAAATGTTTTCCTTGATGATTTAGGTGCTCATTAAACGATTTTAGAAAAGTCAAGTGAAAAAAATCTACTAGCCTTTCCTACCTAGTGATAAAATACCAAAGTCAAAAAAGGAGTTTTTATTATGGGAAGACACTTTGAGGTTCGTGCTGCAGCAATGGCAGCCACTGCAAAAGCAAAAAGCGCAATCTACATGCGCGCATCTAAGGAGATTTATGCCGCGGCAAAGAGCGGTATTCCTGACCCAGAGAGCAACCTCGCATTAAGAAGTGCTATCGAAAAATATCGTAAAACATGCCCAAGAGACGTCATTGATCGTGCTATCGAAAAAGCTAAAGGCGGAGACGCAACAGCTTATATTTCAGGCCGTTATGAATTCTTCGGACCAGGCGGAAGCTATATCATCGTCGACACTTTAACCGATAACGTTAACCGTGCTTTAGTTGGAGTCCGTACAATCGTTACCCGTAAAGGTGGCAAAATGGGAAGTGTAGCCTACAATTTCGACTACAAAGGCATTCTTCAATTCAAAGGTGACGCAGCCTTACGCGATTCAGTCGAAGAAAACCTTATCTTAGGCGATATCGATGTTCAATCAGTTGATTTTGAAGATGGCGAAGTTGAAGTTAGATTAGCACCAAACGATTTAGACAAAGCCAAAGAAATCTTAAAAGGACTCAATGTCACAGATTTCGATGTTGCAGAATCTACAATGGTTCCAAATGAGCCAATCGAACTTGCTGGGGATGACCTCCAAAAAGTTAAAGATATGCTTGCAGCCTTAGATGAATGTGAAGATGTTCAAAACGTCTATACAAACGTCTCTAATTTATAAGTTTGTAGCTAACCTCTTCTAGACCGCTTCGGCGGTCTTTTTTAATTAAATAATTCTTTCCCGATATCATTATTCTTTATAAGATATAGTTAACTTAACAAATAACAGGAGGACTCAATATGAGTTACAAGAAAATTGTTGTCGCAGGAGGAGGGGTCTTAGGAAGTCAAATCGCCTTCCAAGCAGCTTATTGCGGTTTTGATGTTACCATTTGGTTAAGAAGCCAAGGAAGCATAGGCAGATGCCAACCCAAAATCGATCATCTCAAAGAAACTTATATCTCAACAATTGAGAAGATGGACACTCCAGAAGGAAAGGCGGATAACGTCTTTGCTTTAGGCATTGCAGATAAAGATACATTCAATGCAAAAGAATGCTTAGAAAAAGTCGAAAAAGCATATAAGAGCATCAAGCTTGAACTCGACATGAAAAAAGCAGTAGAAGATGCAGATTTAGTTATTGAATCTATGTCTGAGAACGCTAAGGATAAGATTGAATTTTATAAGGCTTTATCTCCTCTTCTTCCTGCAAAAACAGTGCTAGTTACAAATTCCAGCACTCTTCTTCCAAGCCAATTCGCTAAATATACAGGGCGTCCAAATAAATATCTTTCCTTGCATTTTGCAAACTCAATTTGGAAAAACAATACAGCAGAAATCATGTCTCAACCACAAACTGAGAGCAAATATTTTGACGAGATAATTCAGTTTGCGAATGACATTAGAATGATCGCCTTACCAGTCCGTAAGGAAAAGAGTGGTTATCTTTTAAATTCCATGCTTGTTCCATTCCTTCTTTCTGGTTTAGATTTATACGCCTCAGGAGTCTCTGATCCTAAGAGTATCGATCTTGCTTGGACAAAAGGCACTGGTGCGCCTAAAGGTCCATTCCAGATCTTTGATACTGTTGGACTTACAACCGCTTATAACATTGTCATGCAATATCAAAAAGTTCCAGGACTACTTTCTCCTCTCTTAAAGAAAATGATGATGCCATATAACTTTAAAGAAATGGCTAAGATTCTTAAGAAATACATCGATGAAGGCAAATTGGGAATGTCTTCAGGTGAAGGCTTCTATAAATACAAATAGAAAATAACAAACAATTTAGCCCGTTAAGCTCTTTTTATGTGAGTTTTGCGGGCTTTTTTAATTGGCAAAGTTCGAAATGGTTAACTTAAAGAAAAAAAGCCGATTATCTAAGCCATTTTAGTTTAAGTATAACTAAAATTATGCTATACTAACGCCCGTTAGTGCTTTGTTTGAAGACTAACCAGGAGACAATATGCAAAAATATAAAAAAATAATCGCACTAAGTCTTCCGTTCTTGATGCTAAGCACGGTTTCTTGTTCTCCGAGAAATGACACTAGTTCTCAAACTAGCGAAAACCAAAAGAATGTAAAAACCGAGTTAGCAGTTACTGCTTCAAAAACGGAATACGATCAATACGATACGTTTCTTTATTCTTCTTTAAAGGTAGACAAACTCTTCTACACGGATGGGGCGCTCACTAAGACTGAGGAAAATCTTCAGAATTTCACAGTCACCGATGATGGCGGAAAAATCATCAAAGACAAAGATAAAATCAACCCAACGACCCTTGGAGAGAATGTTAAATTCTTCGTTAATGTCGATGGATGCGACAGCAAATCATTCGTATTAACAGTTAATAAAGCAAAGAAATTCTCCCAGACACTTAAAATCACTGTTCCAACAAAAACTCAATATAAAATCGGTGACAAAATCGATTTAAGTGGTCTTACTGTTCAAGTCGAAACTTCTTATTACACTGGTACTGATAATTACAAAAATCGTATCGATACATTAACCGATGGCGAATACAACATCAATGTGAATGGAAATCCAATTGATACATTCGAAATTGATGGATATGGTGCTTTTACAGTTAATATTGAATATTCTTCATTCTCGTCTGTAGGTGAAGAAAAGATTATAGCTTCAGAATTTTATCTCTATTGCGCTCATGAAAATCTATCAAAAGAGCCTACTGATTATTCTTCTAGGACGGATAACGATTGGGTTGATGATGATAGAGAAGTAACCATCGAAATAAAGAATAAAAACAAGAGCAATACTGATAAAGGTTATCTTGCTCCAAGTGAGATTTCTTCACCAAAGAACCTTTTTGATTATGGGCAAAACAATGCCCAAAACTGGCAATATTCTCCTAACACCGGCAACGTCCCCTTCCTTATCATTCCTGTGGTTATTCCTGGTTATGATAAGCTTGCAAGTGGAGACTTGTGGAATACGATTAACAACGCTTTCTTTGCCGATAGCAATGATATTCCATTCGAATCATTAAGATCTTATTATTCGAAATCTTCACACGGGAAACTCAATATTACAGGAACTGTTACCGACTATTTCTATCCAGAAAGAGAAACAGAAGACTTCAATACATATTTTGATTTTGCAAATCCAAATAAGCATATGGAAATATTTGTTGATGAGGCACTCTCTTGGGCGAAGAAAACCTACAATTTAGACTTAACCAAATATGATAGTGATCATAATGGCATTATTGATGGCGCATGGTTTGTATATGTTTATGATCAAAAGAGCACGGACATCATGAATTTCTGGGCTTATTCTTCAACGACAGGAATGATTGGAACAGCAGAAGAACCTAAAATCAATAACTTTGGTTGGTTAGGAAGCACCTTCTTAACAGAATCAGCAGGAGAAGATGAAGGAAACGATGGCCACGTTATAATCCATGAATCTGGACATATGTTTGGTTTATCTGACTATTATTCATATAACCAAACTGGTTCTGATAGATATGCCCCATTAGGAAGAGCGGATATGATGGACAATAACTGTTCTGATCAAAATCCATTCTCTAAATTAATGATGGGTTGGCAAAAGCCTTATGTGGTTACTGGTAATTGCACAATTACTCTTAAGGCAGATCAAAACCTCGATCAATGTATCTTAATTCCATACGATGAGAAAGATTATTCTTCCTCGGTATATAAGAAAGACGGCTTAACTGATATCAATCTGTTTGATGAATATCTCTTAATTGATTTCTATACCGATAAAAACCTTAACGAAAAAGGATATGAACAATACTATGTTGATTCGATTAAGGGTTATGGCGTTAGAATCTATCACGTTGATAATAGGCTTGCCAAGGTTTCTTTAAGAAGAACGGATGACACGTATGAATCAGAAATTGTTTCTGGTGAGGAAGGATTAAAACTCTTAGGAGAAAACAATCACGACATCATTAAGGCAATTAGCAATACTGAAAGTGGAGAAAGAAGTGAGTCAACACGTTTCGGTCTTCCTTCAAGCGCGGATAAGCATGATGAAATCCGTTTGATTTATGCAGATAAAACATACGCTTCATACAAAAACTACGCTAAAACCTCTTCGCTTTTTGCTCCTGATGGAGATTTAAGCAAGAATTCAACATTCACTCTTACTGACTATAAGGATCAGTTCGTGAATGGAAAATTAGATTCCGAAAAAGACTTCAACTATACGATTAACGTTAAGAAATATTAGAAAGGTAAAAACTTATGAAAAAGAAAAATCTTAAAGTTCTCTCAATTCTAGCTATCGGTTTCATGATCACCTCTTGTGATCAAACAAAGCCAAATAGCCAAACTTCTGAAACAAATTCTTCACAATCCTCTAGCTCTTCTGAAATTAAGAAAGAATATTCCAATACTGTCGGTGGAATCGTTAATTTCCTTAATGACGCGGTAACCATTGATAACTATACCGTTACTTTCTACTATGAAGATGAAGAAGCATTCTACAAATACGACCCATATTATGTCTATGGCTCACTTATTGATGGAGGATATATTGTCGTTGATAACTTCTTCTCCAAAGGAAAAGGCGCTTTGTTTGCTTTTAGCAACAACGAGACAGAAAAATCTGTTGATATTGGTACAATCTACGCACTTCAAGACAATCTTGGAAGAATTAATTATCCAGGCTCAACTTTAACTGTTAATCCTCTTAAGTACTACACCAACAAAGGAGGACTTAAGAAAACGATAAACGAAAATCTCTTTGAAACTGAAGGAGATAAAATCATCTCTACAGATAAGACATTCAATTACTATCTTGCTGCTTTAAGTGGATATCAAAGTTATATAGAGGATGGGGATTCACCCGCGATTTCCTTAAAATATTCTAACAATACGCTTACTTGCAATCTCATGGTATATGATGACGATCAAACTACTTTGATCGATTATCAAGGCGCAGACTTTGTCATTAAAGATATTGGTGCGACTTCCTATAAAAACGCCGACAATTATCTTAATAACTCTGCTGCAGATTTTGCTGAATCTCCAACTTTTACGAATGACAATTGCCCAGATCTTTTAGGCGAAAAATGGTCCTTAGACGTTACGCGTTCGACAATTAATAACAAAGATAATACCAAAACCGTTTCTACGACTGTTAAATATGATTTTGATAACAAGACAGATAAAAAGGGCGTTAGCTGGGAACAATTCGATAATAATGGCGTTCTTCTTTACACTCTTTGCTATCAAGTAGATGGTAAAGGACTTTATTCTTCATCTCTCAATAACATGAATGAAGTAATTAAAGAATACTATAATGGCGAATCTATTACCGCCTTCCAAGGATTCAAGGATTATTTCTTGCCTGAACTCTGGAAAAAGAATTCTTCCGACACATATAAATATTATGGTCTTGATGCCGCTACCATTCTTTATGATCTAACCATGTGGAAGATGGATACAGTTGAGGTTCGCGATCTTACTGCTCATGTCACAAAGAAAGACAACGTTGATATTGTCACATCATTCTCCGCAATTCTTTATACTCCAACATATTCGATGAGTGGAACAACAATTGATGAGAAATATGAATATTTAGAAGTAAAGATCAACACGCCTGCAAGAGACATTAATACATCTCTTGCCGATAAGCTTCCAGACAACGTTCCTGGAGTCACCGATAGATTAAAAACCGCTATCGACACATTTAATGATGAGAGCAAATCATACAAAGTTCATACAGAGCAGTTTGATACAATCGCAAACTCTATGTATATGACATCTGATGAGACCTTCATGAAGGACTACTATCTCAATAAAACAACAAAAAACAATGCGACAACATATAGAGGAATGAAGATGGTAGGAGATGATATTCTCTATTTCAAAGTCATTAATGGCGAAGTCAAAGCTACCTCCTCCCTTAGCAAACACGATACCGTTTTGAATCAAAGAAAGAAATGGAATTGTGCTCCAGCTGTTTACGAAAAGGAAGAGGGAACAGATAATACCTTCCATCCAAATGGCAATGTTAAACTTATCCCTAATAACATGCCTCTTAAAGCAATTGATACTCCAAGCAATATAAGAGTTACATTAAATGATTCTGGCGCGACAAAGGATTATCTCGCAAACATCAAATATCGCGTTTCTACATTTGCTGGCTATATTGTTGATGATTATACCTTAACATATGATTGGGGAACAAATGGCGAAGGGGTTTCTCTTGATTCCAATATCGCCTCTAAGGTTGAGGCCTTATCTCCTCTTAGCGAAGAAGAACTCCCATCTTCTTGGTTAGAAGACCTCTCTGGTGTTGATAAGATTCTTAAAAGCGAAGGATTCAACGACAATCAAATTGCTGCTCTTCCATACGTTTATAATCCAGCATGTTCTGGTAACTATGAGTGTTATTTAATCGGTGGAGTTTCTATTTGTTCTTCACTTGATGCCAATCAACCATTAAGCGTCAGACAACAATTCCAAAAAGACTATGTTGATTTATTGTCTTCTGAAAAGATGACTTCGCTTGGCTGGGCTAGATCTGCCGGAAATGATGATATTCCACTATTTAAGAATACTAAACTTGAAATAACTCTTCTTGTTGGCTCTGAAGCGGACTATGGCTTGAGAGTCTATCCATACATTGTTGAATAATTAAATCTATAACAAAAAGCTATCTATGTCATGATTGGCAAGATAGCTTTTTTAAAATTTCAACTGTAAAACCTTCTTATTTTTGAAATGCGTTTATTTTAAATCCATAACTTTAAAGGAAACGAGTGGCTTTTTGATGGAATAATCAAAACGCCCATGAACGAATTGCTTTTTGTAATTATCAAGCGTAAATTCATCATCTTTTTTGAAGAAGGATCCATCGTTTGGTATATCTTCATTTTCACCTAATCCGATGTATGATCCGGATTTGTCGATGAGTCTAACTTCATCGAATGCAGATTCAGAATAATTGCCCGTGTAATACGCCTCAGATCTTGATCCATCGTCGGTATTTGAGATAGGCATAAAGATGTTTGATGCCGCATCTAAAATATCATCCGGATCGCTAAAATAGCTAAAGGAGTTATTAAGTACTTGTCCTCCTCTTGCATCGATATGAAGCAATTTAATGCCAAATCCTTCGGTATGGGTTGCTTTATTTGGAAGGTAATCAAAGGAATTTAGATTTTCCGATGAGTAGAGTTCCAAAAGAAGATATTCATCGAATGGGTTGAAACGAAGTTTTCCGTCATCTGTTTTTGCATAAGTCTTGCTTTGATAAGGGATGAGGAAAACTTGATCTTGGTAGAAGTTGCTATTTAACGAAAGAGTACAGTCTCCGGTAATTATTTTTGGTGTAAGCCAACCAAGTCTTAGCTTTGAATAGGCGTTATGATCGCCAAGAGACATGTCCATCATATCTCTTCCACCAAGTGGGGAATAATCTATATTGCCATAGGAATAATAATCATTGAGTCCTAACATATGGCCTGTTTCGTGGATAAGAACGTGTGCATCTTTGCCAACGTTTTCATCGATTTGCGTAACGCGTTTGTAATAATCCTGATTAAGGAAATCAACTCCTGCCCAGCCATAAGTATTTAAAACAGGGTCATCAATAGTTCCGTTTTTTGTCGTATATGATGTGTATGGCCAAAATGGCATATCGTTAGAATCTTTTCCTTTGTAGATGAACCATACTCCATCAATGGTGCCATCCTTATCTGAATCATAGTTTTTAAAATCATAATTCTTTTCATTCCTCAAATATGAAAGGGCACTTTGGCAAATAGAAAGAACCTGTTCTGAGGAAGAAATTTGGGAAATGTCCTTGTAATCGGTCTTACTTTTTACATCAAATGTTGGGCTGACGTTGAAAGTGAAATTTAGCTTACCAAAACTAGATTTATAGTAGTAGGAATGGAGGGATTCAAAAGGCATGTCTTTGCTATTGCCAAAAAAGCAATCGTTAATCATGTCTAATTCATCTTGGGTGAATGAGGTATTTTCTCCTGGAAGAGAAACCGGAACGATAAGAAGAGGGACGTTTCCTACTGATGGCAAGAAATGTTGGTTATTAAAGGATTTTCTTCCCATATCGTAGGCGTGATATGTATCAGAGATTTCATTTTGATCGTAATATCCTTTTTCTGTATGAGAATTTGAAGAAAGTGTGGAAGAGAATTTAATTGTCGCAGAATGATTGCTTTCTTGCTTTGCTAAAGAAGAATCCGTGTATTGCTTAGGAAGAGTTTCATCATCTGTCGAACAATAAAGAGTCTTACTTTCGCTAAATAAAGAATGATAAGAGACGTAGAAAGAATATTCTCCGCTGGCAGTAAACGTATACTCGCCAACTTTCTCGTTATTGATGAAATAATCGTAATCTTTGATTTCTTTTTCTTTGGCTTCACCATTCTCTTTGTATGTCAAAGTTACTTTGAAGTCATCTAATGATAACTTGTCACCAATTTTATATTGTTCTTTCTTCAAGGTTTCAAAACTAAGACCAGTTTCTTCTGTATTTATCGAAGATTCTTTAGAATTATTGTCGCCTTTCTGACAAGAAAAAAGAATTCCGCACATCCCAATAATTAGTGATGTTCCCATTAAAAAAGTTCTCTTCATATCGATGTTTTTCTCTCCTTTAACGATTTTTGATTATCCTTGTAGCCAAGCCTCTTGTCAATCATTTGAAAAATATGCATTCTTGTAAGGGCTTTCAAGGATGGTGATTATAGTTTTCTTAGTTTTAATTTAATATAATTAGTCATACCTAATTCATGGTATATATTTATCTAAAAAGGTACGATTATGAAAAAGAAATTACTTACATTAAGTTTCTGCCTTGCTTCACTTGGACTAGCAGGTTGCGTTAACAAACCAGCTACAATTACAAGCGAAAGCTCTTCAGAGACGCCTTCCTCATCTAGTGAATCCAGTTCGTCTAATTCTTCATCTTCCTGTGAAAGTTCCGTCGAAAGACAAGAAACAACTGTCGATACAATTTTTGAAGCATTAACTTACTTAAAGAACGCTACTAGTTATAAGAGCTCTTTCTCTAAAGAAGGTTTTACGACAAAGACATTAGTCTATGCCCCTTCCTATATTTATTCTTCCAAGAGTGGAAGTGGACACATTCTTCTTTCCGGCTTCAAGGCGGACCAAGATAAAGCATCTTTCTCCTTTACTCTCTCTGGAAATACAGTTTCAGTTTCCTTTGCGGACATGGATGGGAAGAATTACTTATCAAATCTCGATTCTTTCGTTAAGACCAAGAGACTCAATGTAACGAAAGACATGTTATCTCTTAATTCTGAAGGTAAGAGAGTTCTTTTGAAAGACCCCGCTTCATGTGAGCTTCTTCTTGATCTCATTGGTGGTCAAAATGAAGACAACCCATACGAAATCAGTGAAATCGAAATTTATTTCAATCGCTACAACGAATTAATTCTTTCCTTCTATGAAGGGGACGCAAAAGTTGATGAAGCGGCTGTAAGTAACATCAACTCTGCAAGCGAAAAAGCAATCGAAACGTATCTTGCTAACGATGGCGTATCTCTTTTGACTGGTGGTTCATTAACTAAAGAAAAGATGACCTACGTAGTTTCTGAGGATTTACAAGTTTCTAGCAAAATCCAAAAAACAATTACTTCTATCGTTTCTGATGATGGTGGCGCATATTTAAGAAAATCAGCAAACAAACTTTATCGTAACAAGACCGATAATGCTGGTGAAATAACCGATGAAGAAGCATATGTTCTTGATGAAGATGAATGTTTCACCGAATATTATTTAAGTGTAGATAACACCGTTAAAGAACATTATAACGAAGATGATTATTGGACTGACGTTTTCGATATTTCCTCTGTAGAACCTGAGCTTTTTAAGAAATCTAGTGGAAATAATTACGACTATTATGGTGGCAAAGCCGAAACAATTCTTTCTAATCTCATCAATGAAGATGAAGGAAAATATGGCAATGTTTCATCGCTTTATGCGGTTGTAAAAGATAACCAAGTAAAATCATTCACTTTCACTCTTGATAGCGGATATATAATCACCTCTACATTCGTTAATCCTACAGGCGAAGTTCCTACGATCTCGCCTAAAAAGAGAGTAGAAGGAGTTGGTGATCGTTTGGAAACGGCATTTAATAAGCTTGCATATTCTTTAACTACAAATGGTTTCGCCATCAGCATGAATACTCGTGGTCATGGAAGCGAATATAACACTATCGAAGGAATCTATACAAAAGACGTTGTTATGAACTATAACCGCTCAATCACAAACTCCGATACCATGCGTTATGAAGGTATTGGTTACCAAGTTCGTGATGGAAAACTTTTCGCGTTTAATGTTGGCGGAAGCGATTCTGGTGATGAAACAGATTTAGAACAAACATATAGTTTCTCTGGAAGAGAAGTTACCGACGGAAATTTATCAAGCAAATGGTTCAATATCGTTGCAAGTCCAGATGTTTTCTATAAGAAGGCAGGCACAGAGAACACATTCGTCATGCATAAAGGCTTATTAAATTATGGCAACGCCTTCCCTATTTCTTTATACGATGGTGAAGAAATTACCGATGTTTCTGTTGTCTTAGATTCTTCTGATAATGTTTCGGAGATTCATTTAGAAGTCGCATATAATGGCGAAGACGAAGGTGAATCCGTCATGAAATTTACTTATGGCAGCGAAACTTCCCCAATCCTTTCAACAGACGCTTACACAAAGCTAGATCAAGCGTATGCAAAATTGATAGAACCTATGGATGATTTCACTGGTATCAAAAACGTTAAAAACAATCTCGTCACTAATGCTGAAAAACCAGTGAGCGAAGAAATCCTTAAAGATCTTCCTTATATCAATGTTGAAGGTGCATCTTCTCTTTGGAATGGAAGCTTTGATTACGACACGTCGACTTGGCAAATTGATTATTCCAAATTTACCATCACTTTAAGCGCTATTACGCTTTCTGATTTCAATATTGATGCCTATTATGCTAAATATATCACCCTTCTCAATAAAAAAGGCTCATATACCAAGAGTGGAGAAGAATCATTAGATACATATGGCGTAACAACAACTTCTGAAACATTTACGAATTCAACTTTGAAATATTCGCTTGTTGTCGTAAGCACAAACGACCCTGATTATGGAGATATATCATTCTCTATCAAAGTAACACTTTTGTAATTAATAACATGTTTGATATTTGCCGTTTTAAAAAAGAAAGCGAGAAGGTGACGAGGTCGAATACATTCTTCCTCGTTCTTCTCGTTGCACTTATTGCTTTGCTCGTCTTATCAGTCTTTTTGGCGGTAGGGCTTGGAACTGTAAGTATCTCTTTTTCTGATACTTACAAAATCATTATCGGCAAGATATTTGGTAATGCGAATTTATATTCTGACTTGTCAAAGAGCACAGTTTATATCGTTTGGAGTCTTCGTGTTCCACGCGTTTTGTTAGGTCTGCTTGCTGGCGCAGGGCTCGCTCTTTGTGGGGCAGTCATGCAATCAACGGTTAACAACCCAATTGCTGAGCCTTATATTCTTGGCGTTTCAAGCGGAGCGACGTTTGGTGCGACTCTAATTATTGCCTTAGGTCTTGCTCAAGCGGTCTCTGTTGGATCTTTTCTTGGTGCGATAGTTGCAACCTTCCTCGTTATGGGAATTGCCTCTCATAAAGGAAAGATGACTGCAACAAGATTAATTCTCTCTGGAACTGTCGTTAATGCTCTGTTTACTGCGTTTAGTAATTTCATTATTTCAGTCTTTGCTAGCTCCGATTCAATTGCGGATATCAAATTCTGGACAATGGGCTCTTTAGCGAGTGCCACATATGAGCAAATCTTAATTCCTGCAATAGTGGTTGTTGCTGCTAGCGTCTTCTTCCTTACTCAAGCTAGAACGATGAATACGATGATGCTAGGAGATGAAACTGCCATTTCCTTAGGCATAAATCTCTCGATTTACCGAATCATCTATATGACGGTTATTGCTTTGCTTACTGGTGTATTGGTTGCTTCTTGTGGAATTATCGGTTTTGTCGGACTAATCATTCCACATATCGTTAGAGGAATTGTTGGAACTGACCATAAGAAGGTTCTTCCTCTTTCGATTGTCATTGGCTCGATATTCCTAATTTGGGCCGATGTCTTAGCAAGAACCTTAGTTAAAGATTCTGAGCTTCCGATTGGCATATTCACAGCCTTAGTTGGCGCACCTTTCTTTATCTATATTGTTGTAAAGAAGAACTATTCGAGGGAATAATTATGGATCTACGTATAGAAAATCTTCATTACAGCATAGAGGGAAAAGAGATTGTCAAAGGAGTCTCTCTCGAAGTGAATCAAAATCATTTTGTTTCTATTCTTGGCCAAAATGGCTGCGGAAAGTCTACTCTTTTGAAAAATATCTATCGTGTTTTTAAACCTTCTGAAGGACAAATTTATCTTGATGGAAAAGAGTTAAAAACATACTCATTAAAGAAAAGCGCAAGGGAAATGGCGGTGGTTTCTCAATTTAACAACCTCGCTTTTGATTGTTCTGTCTACGAAGTTGTCCTTATGGGAAGAACGCCTCATCTAAAAATGATGGAACGTGAACATAAAGAGGACTTTGCTATAGTAGATAAAGCCTTAGAAGAAGTAGGAATGATTGAAAAGAAAAACCAATCTTACCTCTCACTATCTGGTGGAGAAAAACAAAGAGTAGTTCTAGCAAGAGCCATAGCTCAACAACCATCATTGTTATTACTTGATGAACCTACAAACCACCTCGATATTCGTTATCAATTAACAATTCTCTCGATAATCAAACGATTAAATATCAATGTGCTTGCCGTTCTTCATGATGTGCAGATGGCATATAAATATTCAGATTATATTTATCTTATGAAAGACGGAAAATTTGTCTATGAAGGTAAGCCGGAGGAAGTTATCACCGAAAAGAATATTAAGGATGTCTTCGATGTTAACTGTCGAATAATTAAAGAAAATGGAAAGGATGTCCTCATTCGTTATGAGGATAAAAATAACAAAAATTATGAACAATAAAATTAAACGTGTCGCTTTTTTGGGAGCAATGGCTTTATTAGCATCTTCTTGTGCAAAAAATGATGTAAATAGCAGCTCTTCAAGCAACGGAGGAGATTCCTCATCGAGTAATGGTTATAAGGCTGTTACTATTACAACATACAACGCCAATAATGAAGAAATAACTCAAACTTTCACCAAAGCTCCTGAAAGAGTTGTAGTTGGCAATCTTTCAAGTGCGGAAACAATGATTGCCTTAGGCCTTAAAGATAAAATCATCGGCATGGTTAATCCAGATAATGCGGTCACTGGTGAATATGCCAACGATGTTAATTCTTTAAAACAACTTGGCGATAAGAAAACAATCAGCTATGAAACGATCATCAATCAAAACCCTGATTTTATCTATGGTAGAAGCGCATCGTTTGCTATTTCTAAGGTTGGTGGAACCGCCAAAGCAGGTAATTTTGGCACACCTGAAGAACTCAATAAGCTTGATATTAATATGTATGCTCAAAAGGCTTCCGTTAGCAAGAAAGATGTTTCTCTTGAAGATGTCTTAACCGATATCACGAATATTGGAAAAATCTTTAACGTTGAAACTAAAGCGCAAGAATATGTTTCCACATTAAAAGGAAAATTAGATACAATCAAGAACACAATTAGCAAAGAAAACATCTCTACGACTGAGAACTTCAAAAACGCTCTCATCATGACTGGCTACGGCAAAAAAGATGCTTCATCCGCAGAAACATATGGCGTTTTCAAATCTCAACTTCAAGAAAACATGCTTAATTCTATTGGATATACCAATTATTATGGATCAAGTATTTCCGGTGTTACCTATACAGTAG
>CAVDTI010000103.1:0-8914 GCA_963611905.1 Faecalibacterium prausnitzii
ATTTCATAGGCAAATTCCTATCTTAATCAAAGTCCATTTCATCATACCTTCTAAAGATTCAAAAAATAATGCAGAAAATCATTTCTTTAAAACCAAAATACATTGAATTGATAAATGAATCATATTTATCAAATGAATCGAAAAAAGAATTTATAAAGCTAATCGAAAAAAGACGTGATATCCTCGACATAAATCACTAGGTTACTATTTTAATCATTTAGCTTAGCCATCATAACTATATTTTTTGATTAACTTTATTTTCGCCAATCTATTCTAGTGACATAGTCATAAATGCACATTAACATGTGTTAATCGTATGACTTATGATTTAAGTTGACATTTCTAAATATGATAGGAAAATAAAACGAACTTAAAAAAGGAGTTATTTATATAGAATGAAAAAGCAGAAGTTAATATTTGTCCCGCTAGCACTCTCGATGTTGCTGGCCGGATGTGCTAATCAACCAAGTAGTTCTTCTTCAGGGAGCAAATCTGAAGAAAGCTCATCATCTTCATCCTACATCGATCAATATGCGAATAAATGGTCTGACGCAGACAAAGTTTTACTAAACAAATACTGCGGAGGCCTTCTTCCATATCCAGAAGGAAAAATGACAGGAAAGATAACCGTTAAAGAGATAGAGGATAACAATGGGAACAAATATCTACAAATCACCGATGAATCTACCTCATTTGAAACAATGGAGAATTATTATGAACTCCTTCTTCTAACCGGTTGGAATGCGATCACTCAATATAGAGATGACGTTGTTCAAGAAGATTCTACAGGTTTAACATACGTCGAATGCACAAAGAATTCTTCTGATGGAAAAATTGGTTACGACATTATTTATTACTATGTTCCCACAAGCACTGACGCCGAAGGCAAAACCGTCCCTGGTTACAATATCATAAGATGTTATAACGACGCTTCTTCAACCTCAGTAACAGATACTGCATGGTCAGAAGAAGAAGCTGCAACAATCAAAAACGGCATAACCACCACTCTCCCATTTATTAAACTCGGTCTTCAACATGGCGTTTCTACATCAGAGGATGGCAACACTTTAGCCTTAATAGATTTATATACAAAAAACCTATGCAAAGAGTATGCCGAAATGTTGGTTAATGATGGTTTCAAGAAAGATACTATCAATTCCAAAATCCACAATTCCTATTGTTTAAGCAAAACCTTAGCTGATGGATCAAGCGTCTCTGCGACACTTTATTATCTAAATGGCAATAATTTCTATTTCCAATATACACCAAACGTAACTTCTTACTCTTCTTGGCCAACAGCATTTGTCGATGAAATAAAGTCCAAGAGCGGTGTTTCCATCCCTGAATTCTCAATAGACGAAGACGGTGAATACAGAACATACGTCAAAAACGATTTATACCATATCGAAGGCGATACAACCAATAGCATGGTTAAATAC
Source organism: Faecalibacterium prausnitzii (assembly GCA_963611905.1). Classification (GTDB taxonomy): domain Bacteria; phylum Bacillota_I; class Bacilli_A; order RFN20; family CAG-826; genus UBA4951. The sequence goes on from CAVDTI010000103.1 coordinate 1,440, forward strand.
GATTATGATGATGCGATTTCGGAGCTTGGCTTAACTCAAAGCATATATTCTTGGGCCTACACCAATTGGGAAGAAACAGTAAGCGTTACCTATAGCGATGTCACCGATAGCAATCATGAGACAATGGGCTTTGTGGTTAATGTTGTGATTACCAAACCAACAAGTTCTTTCTCTTCCTCTTGGCCAACCGAAGCAGTTTCAAGCGCCTTAAAAGACACATTGAAGATTGAGGGGGTAACTCTTCCTTCACTTCCCGATGAATTTATCGTCAACAAAGACAAGAAAATCAAATATGAAATCAGAGGGGAAGAATACAAACAAGCAAGAGCAGAATATTATTACAGCGACATCAAAGACTATCCACCATTTTATGATTTGAGCGATGATGCTTCAGATGAAGAAATAAAAGCATTAGCTCTTAAATTAGCTGAAGCAGAATGTGGACTCTATATTTCCATCTACGATACTGACTCTGCGGCCTGGGAAGGATACACAAAAGCCTTAGAGGACGAAGGTTTCTATCTCTATTATGATGAGCACTCAAACAATGTCTATGAAGATAAGGACGGCAAAGTCGGAATTACTTTAACTTCTTATAGCAGCGCAGAAACCGGAATCGGTTTAACAACCATCCTCATTCACAAAGGAACAGGCGACAAGCATACACCATTCTTAAGCTTCAACGAAGAAGACGTTGATGTTGCAATTGGTAATACAACTCAATTATCAATCACCAAGAACATGTTGCCCTATGACGTTACATATTCCTCCTCCGATACAACAAATAAAATCACCGTTGATAACGAAGGAAAGGTAACCGTTGCTGAAGATGTGGAAGAAGGAACTACAGCTGTTATTACTGCTAAAGTTACTGCATCCGATGGACAAGAATACACTGCAACTTGCAAAGTCAAAGCCAAAAAGATTATCACTTACACAAAGGCTTCTGCAATTGATGCAGTCGCTTCCTTCTTAGAAGCAAAAGACATTCAAGCAAACGTTACACATTCCACAGACGAAGAAGTTTACATTAAAGACTATCTTGAAGTTAGCTTCGATAAATCTCTCGGAGGAGATTACGTCCAATCATTGGTTTTAAACGATTTAATCCCAGAAGGATTTACAATAAATGGTGAGTGGAGTAAGGCGAGCATAATAGTTGGAGAGTCAGAATTTGATGGCTATATTCTTGACTATAAGTTCGAAGACAGCATAACAGGAGATGAAATTTATTTAATGTTCCAATACTACGAGAACGGAGATAAGATCTTCTTCAAAGCCTTTGCGGTTTAATTCAACAAAAAACGAATCTATTATTTGTGGTGAAGGATATCACTCACCACTTTTTATATTCAAAAAACGAAAAATCACCATTAAAAATGGCACATTTTCTAATCATAAAAATATTAAAGCTTAGAAATCGCTTGCAAAAGTTCATTAAAGAATACAAATACGAAATTGAGGTAATAAAATAGAAACAAACAAAGCATTCCTTATTATTTAAACTATTTGCATGTATCTTCTCCATTTACCTTTATAGGGCATTTTACTAATTGCTCCTATCGATAGAAATGCAGTAAGTGATGCATTAGGTAAACTAGTATCCTGAATTATAAAAAATCCCTTCGTTTTGAAGGGATAATTTTATTTCTTGAAATCTTCTTGCACTTTCTTTTCTACTTCATTACAAATCACTTGCAAGGAGCAAGAATGGCAATCCATCTTAACCTTATTCATCAGATGATCAAGCGCTTTAGTAATATTTTCACATTTCATGACAAGATTATTAATCTCATCATAGTTATATTCATTCAAAGTAACGAAGATAACCTTAACATTCTTAACAAATGGAAGATCTTTGTATTTTAAGAGGATGTAACTTCCTAATTTAGAGAAATCAACATGATCTTCTTTTAAGGCTTTCTTTGAAACAAGCAAGTTTTCTTTCTTGTTAAAGACAGATTCTCTTATCATTACTCCATCATAGGTGAAATGATACTTAACGTAATCAAACTTACGAATGTTCTTATACAATTCATTACCAGTTCCCATTAAGGGATTATCAACACTTGCAATGGTTATACGAGCGTAGTTACCATCCTTAGAGAATGAATTTAATTCATCGCCAATCAATATAATTTGATCTTCAAAAGATTGGTCTGTTAACAAATCAAGCGCTTCACCTTTATAAGGATTGGCCCCTAATTCAAAAGCTTTATCACTAGCAAAGATAAATTGATTAGGATTTTCAACGAACTTCTCATTCAACTTGAGATCTAATTTCTTAGAGATATATTGATTATTGATTTCGTCTACCTTGGAGACTAAATCATCAAAAATGAACATAATTAAATCTTACGATTTCTCTTTTTCTTGTCGTAAATCTTAAGTAAAAGAGGTTCTAAAGAAGAGGTGAGCTTCATGTCTAAATTGAAGAAATAGACAATGAAAAGGAGACCAAAGAGAGCGATGAAGGAACCAAGGACTGTGCAAACGATGCTAATCCAAAGTTGCCATCCTAAATATGGAAATAGTGTCCAGCTTAAGACAATTAATGCGGTTCCCATTTTTATCTTCCTCCAGCAAGGCCTTTTTGACGGGCGTATTCGGCTGCGCCAAGAGCGCCCATCAATTGTGGATCAATAGGAAGGTTAACAACTTTTAAATGCAAGACTTTTTCAATTGCATCTTTTAAGCCAGCGTTCTTTGCGCATCCGCCAGTAAGAGTAATGCTATCCACTGCTCCAGCCTTCTTTGCCATAACAAAACATCTTTTAGCAACGGAGAACTCAATGCCAGCGGCAATTTCATCCATTGGTTTTCCTTCGCCAACAAGAGAGATAACCTCAGATTCAGCAAAAACTGTGCATTGGGCGGTGATTGGAATGATATTCTTTGCGCTTAATGAAAGTTTGGAGAATGTATCTAAATCCATTTCGAAGGCTCTAGCCATTGCTTCAAAGAATCTTCCTGTGCCAGCCGCACATTTATCATTCATAGCAAAATTCAAGACCGTGCCATCTTTATCAACGGCAATGCCCTTAACGTCTTGTCCACCAATATCAATGATTGCCTTAACGTTAGGATCGGTAACGTGGACACCCATCGCGTGGCAAGAAATCTCAGAGATATTCTCATCTGCAAATGGAACTTTATTTCTTCCATAGCCTGTACCGACTAAATAAGCTAAATCTTTTGCAGATTTTAAGCCTTCGACTTGAGCAATTGCTTGGTCAAGCGCATCTTGAGCGCTCAAAACTGAATTGATTCTGCTTCTTAAGGTAACATTAGCTACCATTTTGCCATTTTCATCGACAATGACGCACTTTGTATAAGTACTTCCTGAGTCACATCCACCAAAATATTTCATCTTTTTTATCTCCTTACCACGATTTTGCATCGTCTATAACTTCTAAACTTGGGTCTACTGGTTCTTCTCTCATAACAGAACGCATGTATCTATTAACGTCATCTCTGATTGATTGCTTTGTGATGACACGTGGATCCATAAGATCGTGATTAACCCAGATTAATTTGATGCCATGCTCCCTTGCTCTTTCTTCGAATAGTCCGTGCATGCCATCGAGCGCCTTACAAGAAATATGCTCCCATAAGATGACCATATCGGCATTATATTCTTCGCAGAATCTCCAAAGGTCATCAAGTAAGACTTCGTAACCGCCATGAGTTCTGTTTCTCATGATCATCTCTTGATAAAGTTTTGCGATATCGTAGATTGCTTGCTCTGGATCATCTTCCGAGATTTCATCGAAATAAACTAACGAAAGCATGTCGACAAGCGGTAAAATGCCCCAACAGTTTTGTAACCATGGCAAGAAATCCGTGTAGAATTGAGATTGAACACCCCAAATGATTGCTCTATGACGATTTTCTTTGCAAACAAGGGCTTTTCTCTTAAAGGCTTTCTCAGCAAGTTTAGTGATTTTTCTATCTGCTTTAACAAAATCATCAGAACGTCCTGCAACAGCCATATAAGTTGTTTCCGCATATAAGGCAAGATTGGCACCGTAAACTTGTGGGTATTCAGTTTTGGACATTTCCATCCAGGATTTACGGAGTCTATTTTCTTCATTGAAACGTTTTGCGCATTTGAAGTAATGATTCCAATCCCATTTTTCACCGGTTTTATCTTCGATGAATTTAATGGCGTTTCTAATTTCTTGAGCAGCGTATTCTTGAACACCCTCTTCAGTATGTCTTAATGGGGCGGCAATTTGGAAAGTGGGAATTCCAAATTCTTCGTATTTCTTACTCATGATGCCATTTCCCATCAAGGAGCCGTCACATGTGGTGTTACATTGAACGGCACATGCACCATAAATTGGCATATCTTCATCAACGGCTGCACCGGCTTCGGCGGCAGGCATTGGGCAAACGTCACCTGGAATACCCATCTCTTGAAGAACATCAAGATAGTGAGTAACAGCTCCACCATTTAAGAGAACAGCGACATAAATTGCAGCAGTTTCCCAGCTAACCGCATATAGATTCGGGAAGCCACACATGATGTGGAACATTTCGTTTTCATCTAAAACAACGCATTTCTTAGAGAATTTTTCGTTGTTTCCACATCTCTTGTCTGCTTTGAAGACTCTTCCTAAAAGTTGAGCAACGTCGAGAGCAACTAAGTCATACTCGGTATGAGCGATTCTAAGTGCTTCACCTCTAAGACCAGTCGTATGTTTATCAATCATCATTGGAACGGCAAGATAATTAACCATCCATCTATATCTGAAAAAGCCTTTTAAGTTATTTGGTTTAACAATGAATTTGGCTAACATCCACATGATTTTTAGCCAACACCTGAAATCATAGAGAGTATCAACTAAGCCTCTCCATTCTCTTCTTTTTCTTACTCTTTTTCCGTTATAGAGCTTTCCTAAGGCCTCGGAACCGACTTTTCTTCCCATTATTTATTGCCTCCTTGGATTTTCTTAATTTCAATACTTTCAACAAAAGCTTGGACTCTTGTTCTTATTTGGCCAGAATTACCTACTGCATATGGCCTATCGATTGAAAGAACTGGATAGTTATATTCGTCTCTTAGCATATGAGTTCCTGTCATCCTTTCGTAAGCCCATGGATCACAGAATTTCATTTGCTCGTAGATGATTCCATCCGCATGATATTCTTTAGCAATTTGATTAACGTATTCTTTTCTTCTCTTAAATTTAGGAAGGTTCATGTGGCGTGGGCACATACATGAGTGCATGTATTGGGCACAAATTTGCGTTAATACATCATCGGTGTCATTAAGGATGATTTCTTGTCTTCCTGGCAATGAGCCGAAACAATATCTGTCCGCGACAACACGCGCTCCACTTTCTTCGATAAGTTTAATCATGTCGACATCGTCCACTTCTGATCCAACAACCATGACTTTTGCACGAAATTTCTTCTTTTCATCAGGAACTCTAGTTTTTACTTCTTCAAGAGTTTCTTTAAGTTTGTCTATTAAAAGATAATGAGGGCAAACGTAGGTGCACATCGTGATGATATGAAATTCATAACCGGTGATACGAGGATTGTCTTCTTTTCTAAATTCACCAAGTTCAGTGATTAATCTACAAAGTTCGTTATGTTCTTTTACTGCCGCTCTAATCGCATCATCGGAAACATCAATCCCGAAATGATTGTGAAGAGAATCTAAGATTTTCTTACGGCATTCAGAAACATATAGATTAAGGCCATTATCGTCATCTTTCATCGGAACTTCTAAGTATTCGTAGAAGAATCCTTCTTGAGGCATAGTCTTAAGGAGTTCCATATTTTCTACGCAACGGTTGATCATCGTGCAGCCATCAGGTGTAAGAAGGCAATCGAGGAATTGATACCCTCCTTCAATGGCTCTTTCTAATAATGCTCTAGAATATTCGCATAAGAAAGAGGTCATATAATATGTGGCCATTTCAAAAGAACCTGAACGTGGCGCTCTTAAACGTGTGGAGAAACATCCTTTTAGATTAAGAAGGACTTCAGGGATTTGATAACAAGTACTTCCGACGCACTTAAGACCGTCTTCTTTTGCTTTTCTTACCAATTCGTTGTTGGCATCTTCTAATAGTTTCTCGAAATAATATAAATGCTTTAAATCTTTCATGAGACCTCCTTCTATAATATTCCTAGTTTTTCTAAGGCTTTTTTAACATTTTTAACAATGTTTGTTTCTTCGCTAAGGGCAAAAACAGAATTGCCTTCGACATCAGATAACATCATGTCTTTATCATCGGGAATGACACTTAATAAATTAAGGCCATCGAGATTAAGTTTATTAACATCAACAGTTTCGTTTACGCGGTTAAGGATTAAACCATCTGTTTCAAACATCACAAGTTCTTTTGCTACCTTTTTGATTGTTTTAGTAACTTCTATTCCTTTTTTTGAAGCATCGCTTACTAGAACTAGATGAGTAACTTTTTCCATTACACGTCGGTTTACTTGCTCAATACCCGCCTCGCCATCAATGACAACATAATCGAAATTATCAGCTAAAAGGCTTATTACTTCTTTAAGATATGCGTTAACTTTGCAATAACAGCCGCTTGCTTCAGGACGACCGATAGCAAGGAAAGAGATATTGTTTATCTCTACTAGAGCATCAAATATTTGATATTTCGCTTCAGAAAGAATTTCTAATGCAGCTTTGGATTCACCATTCTCTGCATGTTCAATAAACAGTTTTCTAATATCATCTACCGTTGATGATGATTCAACCCCTAAAGCAGTAGCCAAACCAATAGCTGGATCAGCGTCAATCGCAAGAATTTTTTTATCAGGAAAAACTTCATGAAGTAATCTAACACTTAGGGCAGAAATTGACGTTTTGCCAACTCCTCCTTTTCCACAGAAAGCCAATATAACAGGTTTACTCATAATTATTTGCCTTCCGTGTCAATGATTGCATAACCATCAACCAAATTAGCAATGGTAAGTTTCCCCTTAACCTCCATTTTTCTTTCCATAAGATCAGTAAAAATCAAAGAATCGTTCTTCATTTCTATGCTCATCACATTTTTCATCAGAACGTTCTTATCCTCTTTCTTATTTTTATATATGGTAGATAAACACATATTGAAAAGCCTACTTATTCAATTCATCAAGAGCAGATACAAGAGTATTGTTTCCTTCTTCGAATGATTTAATTGCATCCAAAACCTTTAAATATGCCCCATTATTGAGGGTTTTTAAGTTTTCTGCTAAGTCTTTTAATTCCCCATTATGATGCTCGTTGTGATTAATTAGGTATTTAATCAGGGCGACGAGTTCTTCTTTATTGCTAGTTTCCATATCAATCTCCGTCTTGTTTCTAAGACAATTAAAAACGTATTGATAATTTTTTATCAATAAAATCTAACATAATATCGAACTTTTAGCAAATAAATAATGAAATTGGGTATACTAAAACGGTTAGTCCTAACATACTTACATTCATAATCAACCTCACGCTTTTAAAC
>CAVDTI010000104.1:0-1002 GCA_963611905.1 Faecalibacterium prausnitzii
CATCATAGGCTATTCCATCTTCAAAAAAGAATGAATTCATTTCTAATGTGTAACCGATATTTTCCAAATATTCAATTAATAAAGGCCTATCATTATGAGCATCAACTATTATCGTTTTTATTCTGCTTAGTTTGTTTTCGTGGAATTGGATTATGTTTTTAATTAACTTTCCACCCATTCCGGCGATTATTAATGTATCTACTTTATCACTTAATTTATCTATACCGCTTGAAAAAGAAGGCTCTATCGAACCTTTAAGACCATGGCTCACTATTTCCTTGATCATTCTTTGATAAGGTCCATTTTTATTTTCTATCGCTTGTGCGTAGCAAATTTTGCCTTCGCTAACCGCTTTTATTGGAACCTGACAATGATCGCTTCCTACATCCGCTATTTTTGCACCTTTATCTATAAAAGATACGATGGTATTTATTCTTTTGCTGCCACTCATTTCTTTTTTCTTTCGCTTAATTGTTTGTTTTTTATCGCTTTAAAATCATTTAAGGCTTGTCCAATGTCTTGATTTGGATCAGAAAGACGCTTTTTCATCAATAAATCAGTGTTTATGTCTTCCTTCCCTTCTTTTATCGCTTTCGCACACGAAGCCATATTATCTTCGTTATAAGGTTCATAAGGAAGATCGCCATCGGCTAATTCTGAAAGCACTCTATTCATTTCGTCTTTGTCGCTGTCTTCTGATGTTTCTATTTCGTTAAAAAGAACGGGAATATTTGCTAATTCTTTGTTTTTATCTACATATTCAATAATGTAACTAGCAAGTTTTTCGTAAACTTGATAATAGAAGTTATCGATGTTTTGTTCGAAATACTTCACTGCATCGATGTTTTGCAGCATATAGTAAAGCGTTTGTTTTTCAGCAAAGGCTAATTTCTTTATATATTTCGTTTCGGGATGGAATAATTCAAAACTTTGTTGATCTTGATATGTTACTTCTTCTAAAGAATTATCGACAAAATCGTTGCTTATTAGCTGATTTCTAAT
>CAVDTI010000104.1:1012-3282 GCA_963611905.1 Faecalibacterium prausnitzii
GTTTTCTCTATCAATACCCGGCTTCATTGAACGCAAAAATGGTATTGAATACATTAAAACCTTCTTTTTGTCTTCTGCCTTAGTCAAATGTTCAACGTTTTGATAATAGTTCATTTGGAATTGAAATGAATCCACCAATTGATTCATTGCATTTTTTAAGGCGTCTGGACCCGATTCTTGCAAAATATCATCTGGGTCTCTTAAATCGTTTGGATTACATACCAATCTAAAAGGAATATTGGCTTTGTTAAGTTGGAGAATGATTTTCATCATTCCTCTTTGGCCGGCGTTGTCGCCGTCTAAACATAATCTGATTTCGCAGTTCAATTGTCTTAAAAGTTCGATTTGCTCTATACTTAGTGAAGTTCCCATTAGAGCAACCGCGCTTTGAATACCGGCCTTATCGAGGGCCATAACATCCATAAATCCTTCTAAAACGTAAATATAGCCATCTGTCCTAGCTGAATTCTTTGCGTTGTTATAGTTATAAAGATTTAGGCTCTTTTTAAAGATTTTTGTGTCAGGAGAATTAACATACTTTGGAGAATCGTGGTCATTTGGATTTATTTTTCTAGCACTAAAGCCGATAACTTGTCCATTTTTGTCCTTTAAAGGGAAAATGACGCGTCCTGCATTGGCATCAGAGTTGGAAACCGAACTGACTATGCCTATCCCTTTGATTTTATCGAGAGAATGTCCTTTGCGTTGGAGGTATTCGATGGTTTTCTTACCATCCGATAAAGAATAGCCTATGCCGTATTTTTTTATTTGGTCTTTATCCAAGTGCCTGTTTGCTAAATAATCTTGCGCATCTTTAGCCTCTGGGGTCGACAAACAATATTGATACAACGTTTGTAAATCGTTGATCGCGTCAAAGAGAGGTTGTTTAACGTTGTCTATTTGAGGTTTGTAGGCTTCTTTTTCAAGTCTTTCATCATGAAAACCAACGATTTCTGCGACTTTTTGAACTGCTTCTTGATATGAAATATTAAGGTGCTTTTGAACAAAAGTTATAGCGTTTCCACCTGTTCCGCAGACGAAACATTTGAAGATCTGTTTTTCTCTTGAAATGTTTAAAGAAGGATTCTTATCATCATGAAAAGGACAGACAGCAACGAAACTTCTGCCTTTTTGAGTAACAGGAATAAACGCCGAAATTACGGTAACAATATCGGTTTCTTTTAAAAGCGTTTCTATCAGATCTTTCGAATACATTAAATATCCTTATCTAAATATTAGGAATTTATCTTACCTTCGATGTAAGAAACCAATTCGCTGATTGGTAAACGAACTTGTTGCATGCTATCGCGGTCTCTGATTGTTACGGAATTGTCCGTTTCCGTGTCGAAATCGATTGTGACGCAGTATGGCGTGCCAATTTCATCTTGTCTACGATAACGTTTGCCAATTGAACCGGTAACATCGCTTGTGCAGACGAAATGTTTGCTGAGCAATTTGAAAACTTCGTCTGATTTGGCTACCAATTTCTTTTGTAATGGCAAAATCGCCACTTTGTATGGTGCCAAAGATGGTTTTATATGCATAACGACACGAGTATCGCCTTTTTCTAAAACTTCTTCATCATAAGAATCGACCATGACCATGAGCATCAAACGATCCAAACCCATGGAAGGTTCGATGACATATGGAAGATAAAATTTAACTTTTGTACTACCATCTTCATCAACATAGGTTTCTGTATAAGTTAAGTCTTCTTTTGAATATTCTTGGTGGCGTTTTAAATCGTAATCGGTTCTATCAGCAACACCGAGGATTTCGCTCCATCCTAATGTTGGGAAATCATACTCAACGTCGGTTGTTGCACGTGAATAGAAAGCTAATTCAGCTGGTTCATGATCACGGAAATGAAGATTTTCAGCCTTAATCCCTAAAGATTCGACGAAATCTAAGCATTGTTGTTTCCAATACGCAAACCATTCTAAATCTGTTCCTGGTTGGCAGAAGAATTCCATCTCCATTTGTTCAAACTCTCTTGTTCTAAAGGTGAAATTCCCTGGGGTGATTTCGTTTCTAAAACTTTTGCCGGCGTTGCAAATACCGAAAGGAAGTTTTTTTCTACAAGCTCTAGCAACGTTTTTGAAATTCATAAAGACGCCTTGAGCTGTTTCTGGTCTTAAATAAACGACCGAGGAAGCGTCATCCGTAACGCCAATATGTGTTTTGAACATCATGTTAAATTTACGAATGTTCGTAAAATCTTTTTTGCCACATGTTGGGCAAACAATATCGTGGTCGTGAATGAATTGATC
>CAVDTI010000104.1:3292-5827 GCA_963611905.1 Faecalibacterium prausnitzii
CGAAGGTCATTCCATCAACGTCTGCATCAGGAAATTCCTTTTTGATAAGTTCATCAGCACGATAACGTGCTTTGCAAGCTTTGCAATCGACCATTGGATCGTTAAAGGTGGAAACGTGGCCAGTTGCTTCCCATACACGTGGATTCATCAAGATGGCGGCATCCAATCCAACATTGTTTTGGTCTTCTTGTACGAATTTTTTCCACCAAGAATCCTTGATATTCCTCTTTAATTCGGCACCTAATGGGCCGTAATCCCATGTATTTGAAAGTCCGCCATAAACTTGTGATCCAGGAAATACGTATCCAGTTAAGATTAAATGATTAGTGACTTTGTCGAAACTAAACTTGTTTGCCATAATAATAGCTCCTCTATTCAATGCCGTTTTTATAAAAACGAACCAAAAATTAGTATACGCTAGGCGTTCGCTAACGTAAACCCTCTTAAGGGTTCAAATTGCCATCTTTAAATATTCTAAGCCTCGTAATTTTCCTCCAGTTGAACGCTCGTATAAATCAGATAAAAAAGACATTACTTGCAAGCATTCTCTATTTTCGAAAACTATCCTTGAAATATCTGATGGACAGCATTTAAAACAATATCTAATAATTTTCAGAAATCTAGGTGCTCTTTTTTGGTTCTCGTATTCTAAGTGTTCTCGACAAAGAAAACCTCCATTAATTAACGAAATGCCGACTATATCTGTCTTTCTTGAACAAATCGTGCAAGAGTCAACATTTAATCCATATCCTTCAATTTTAAGGAACTGTGCTAGAAATATCATCATTGCAGTTAGACAAAATTTTCTATCGTTTTTTATCAACGTAAGAGTCTCATCAAGCCAAAGATACAGTTCTTTGCCTTCAGATCCATCAACAATTTTTGAATTTAGTTCGTTGATTAGGCTATAGCATGAGTTTAGAAGGAAATCTCCATCATTAGCAGGATATTCAAGCAAAACCGCCTCTTTTAGGAGATTAGATTCGCCCATTTCAAACAATGTTACTTTTGATTTTGCTAGTAAAAAAATAGATGATCGATTTTTTGATGTAGGCTTTTTTGCTCCTTTTGCCGAAAAGGTGATCAAACCATCAGAAGTTAAGAAAGTAACTATAAAATCGTTTTCTTTATAATCGGACAATCTGATGACATATCCTTCGAAATTAGAAGTCTTCCCCTTCATCTGCCTTTTGTCCATAACCTAGATTGGCTAATTTTCTTATGTCGTTTCTCCAACCAGGTAAACACTCGACTTTTGTGTAAAGCGTAACGTGCTTTTTCCACATCTTTTCGAGATTTCTTCTTGCTGTCATCGAAACTTTTTTAATCATATCACCGTTTTTTCCGATAATTATTGGCTTTTGCGTCTCTTTTTCACAAACAATTGTTGCCTTAATAGTTACTTCGTTTTCTTTCTCCTTGTAACTGTTGACGACTATTGCACATTCATGTGGAATCTCTTGTTTTAAAAAATGCAAGAGTTCTTCACGAATAACTTCTTTAGCCATGAAAGAGTTGTCTTTATCAGTGTAAGTGTCTCTGTCGTAGTAAAGCTCACCTTCATTTAGATGCTCTTTAATGGCATTTTTTAAATCTTTAAAACCGAAATTGTTTAAGGCAGAGATTTCGATTTGTTGGTAAAGGGGGAATTTTTCGGAGTAATGGGCCTTAGTTTTTTCCATCATTTCCGCGGTTGCTAAATCGATTTTGTTGAAAACGAGCAATATTGGCGCATCCGTTTTGATTGAAGACAGAAGAGAGTCATCCATCGAATAATCCTGAACCGAAGAATCGATCAAGAAAAGCGCCACATCTACGCCAGAAAGACTCTTTCTAGCGGATTTATTCATTTGTTTGTAGAGCGATTCTTCACCGTCAAAGAGCCCTGGAGTATCGATGAATACTATTTGCGCTTCTTTTTCGTTATACACTCCGACGATGTCGTCTCTTGTTGTTTGCGCTTTTGGGGCAACGATCGAAACTTTTTTCGATAAAATAGCATTTAATAAGGTAGACTTTCCGACATTTGGCCTACCAAGAATTGTGCAAAATCCACTTTTCATTATTCCATATCCTCTTTTACAAATCCGTAAGGGAGTAATTCCTTTACGTTGGTTTCTTTGACATCTCCTTTTAAATCAGCTAAATAAATAGGCGCATCTAAAGGGAATAATTCCGAGATTACTTGTCTACAAGCTCCACAAGGAGAAACTGGCCTTGGGCAATCGGCAACAATGGCTAAAGCAATGAAGTCATCCTTCTTTTTACCATGCATCATTGCGTTATATACAGCATTTCTTTCTGCACACATAGATACAGGATAAGAAGAGTTTTCAATATTTGCGCCCAAATAATATTCGCCATCCTTTGTTAATACGGCTGCCCCTACTTTGAAATTAGAATATGGAGAGTAAGACAATGCTCTAGCTTTGCTGGCTAGATCAATTAATTCTTCTTTACTAAGCATTTTTATCAGCCTCCTCTAAGATTTTATCTTGCAACGGGAACATTATGGCCTCATCTTCAGGCTTCATA
>CAVDTI010000105.1:0-4715 GCA_963611905.1 Faecalibacterium prausnitzii
TCTTGAGCGACGTTGTTGTTGTTTGTGAACCACGCAAACGAAAAAGCTATTGTGGTCGCTGAAGCAGCAACAATCACCCCACCAGTAATGCAAACAACAAGTTTAGTTAAAAGGTTTTTATTATCCATTTTTCCATGCGGTAACTGGCTATCCTACCCCATGGACCCTATAGTTTTGCGTCACCAAATTTCTTTGGCTTTGCCTTTATCGAGGAAATATTAATATTTCCTTTTTATGTCTACAAGCATTTTTATCTAAATTTGAAGAAACATGCGTAACTTCATTCCAAAAGATAAAAAGTTTGTGTTATCATTCAATCCTATGGAAATAAGGGAAGAGAACATAATTGAAGTAAACAATATTCCAACAACCGATTGGGGGAATGTTGATAATACTGTCATTTCAGATGAACTATCGCCTAACAATCAAGATACGGAATATGCAAAGGAAAGAAGAGAAGGAAAAATCGTCACTAATCTTTCTTTATTTGCAATATCGGGCGTAGCAATTCTAACAGGTGCTTCATTGCTTTCTTCCTTATATACCGAACCGACATTAAGCAACGTCAACATAAGCCCGGATAAAAACACAATCTCTCTTTCATTGTCAATTAAGAACCCACAAGGTCTTAAGGTCCTTTCTTCTCTTTTTGAAGATTCTTCTCTAAAAGAAGAAATAGAAATGACCTACAGAGGGGAAAAAGACTTTTCTTATGTTTTCAAAGACGTTGATTCTAGTAAGGAAAACATTATCAAAATTTCTTTTAGCAATAATCTCGATTATTCAAAAATCATCTATGAAAAGGCCGTGGTTTTCACAAAATAGTTTAGGAGGCAAATATGGGAAGCAACATTAAAAACTGGTGGTTAGGAAAAAGTAAGAAACAAAAAACAACATTCATAATCACCCAACTATTAACAATATTATCAATCGTCGCTTTATTCTTGCTCGCGTTCTGCAGACAAATATTTGGAAACGATGTTGGAGACGCAATCCTTGGAGAAGGAGTATTGAATGGCTTTACTGCCATAGGGAAAGGGTTTGTTTATTCTTCTAGTAAGTTAATAATCACCTTTGTTACGATTTTTTTAACTATTGTTATCACCTATATTCTTAGTTTTGTTGTTAGGCTTTGCACACGTAATGGGAAGAAAGCACTTACTGTTGGCTCCTTAATTAGATCTTTAATTAAGTACATCGCCGTTCTTGTTGCCTTGTCGATCATTCTTGCCGTTTGGGGAGTTGACGTTTCTTCCATTGTTGCCGGTCTTGGTGTGCTCACTCTTATAATCGGTCTTGGTTGCCAATCCCTTATCCAAGACGTTATCTCCGGTTTATTCATGGTCTTTGATGATTATTTCGATGTCGGAGATATGGTTATCGTTGATGGCTTTAGAGGATACGTCTCTCAAATAGGCCTTCGTTCAATAAAGATTGATGATCGTTTAGGAAATATCAAATCAATAAACAATTCCTCAATTACAACATGCGTTAATCTTTCTAGGGAAGATAATACGGTTGCAATAGAAATCGAGGCAGCATACGATGAAGACCCGAGAAGAGTTGAAGCCCTCCTTATCCGCGAACTTCCTAAGCTTAAAGACAAAATTCCTCAAGCAATCGTTCCTCCAACATATCTAGGTATGTCAAACTATGGGGATTCTGGTATTAATTACAAAGTATACGCGACTTGCAAGGCTCCATATCGTTTCCAATTGGAAAGAGATATGAAACGTGAGGTATATCTCATCCTCTTGGATAACAACGTTAATATTCCATTCTCTTGTATCACCGTTTATCAAGCTGGACCAGACAAAACAAACTTTGCCACAGAGTCAGACAGAAAACTCTCTGAAGATCACGAAAAGAACGTCAGAGCCCTTCCGAAAAGTAAGAAAAAGAAAAACATCTTCCAGCACGTTAAAGACGCATATGACGAAACGTTAGAAGAAACAAAGAAAGAAGTAAAAGACGATTAAAATCGTCTTTTTTCTTACTAAAAACCATTCCTTGCTTTTTTCTATAAGCCTTGGAACGTTTAACTTGTTAAATCTTAAGAAACAACTTCTACCTTAATTTTATCCGTAAAATTTAGAAAAGATATATCTAATTGATATTCTCCTTCTTTTAAGAATTTAACGTTATATGAAGATTCGTCATAATCTTCGCAGAAACTAACTTCATAGTCATCATTTTTGCTTATTGTTACCGAATCACCTGTGATAAGCATAGGTATAGATCCTCCGGTAAGAATAGGGGAAATAATTAAGAGATAATCTACATTTTGCGTAACTTTAAAAAGATAGACCGTTTTTTCTTCAGTGTTGGATTCACCAAAATTATATCGAGGCAATGGTTCAAATTTGCCTTCTTTTCCATAAGTATAAAGGCATGATTCTATGCCTATGCATTTGGCGGGTTGTCCACCAATAAGTTGGTTTTCATCTTCTTTATTAGAACAAGAAAACAAACCAAAACTTCCTAATATTGATGCAGAAACAGTCAATAAAAGCTTTTTGTTTTCCATCTTTGTCACATTCTAACATAACCTGAGCCATTTAAGGAAAATATTTTATGCAGTCTCTTCTTCCTTTTTTTCTTCAATAAGAGATTTGCTATATCCGCACTTTCTTTTCCATCTGCCCGTAAAGAACATGATGATTGAGATAATCATTCCAACGCCCCAACCGATCGGCCAAGCAAAGAAAATACCTTCGTACCCAAAAAGATTGCCTAGAATTAACGCGCCAAGAACTCTACAAACCAAATCTACTGAAGTTCCCAAGGTAAAGCCTAACATATCTGTAGATCCTTTAAGTACCCCGTCAAAGGGAATCTTAACAACCATAAAGGCAAAGAAAGGTACAACGCAGACGATAAATTGTTTGCCTGCGTTAACAATAAGTTCTGTTTCTCCTTCCGCAGCATCGCTTAAGAACAAACGCACCCAAAATTCGCCAAACGGAAGAATACATACCATCGCTAAAATGCAAAAACCTGCACAAATAATAAGCGTTGAATAATATCCTTTCATGATACGTTCAAATTTGCCAGCCCCAACGTTTTGGGAGACGAAACTAGATAAGGCGTTGCAAAGAACGGTGAAGATGTTAATGGCAATATAGCAGATCTTATATGAAGCACTATATCCCCCTGCGACACTAGTTCCACCAATGGAAGTTAATATGGCAGTAATCAATACTCCACCAACCGATATAAAACATCCTTGTAAGATTGATGGAGCAGCAATTCCAATAATCGATTTAAGAATCGCTTTATCGAATTTCTCATATTTGTTTTGGTCAAATCTATTGATACACCTAAAAAGAACAACAACGGAAAGAACCCCTGCTATCGCTTCAGAAATTACCGTTCCTAAAGCAAGGCCAGCACTATTCATCTTTATAGGCATAACAAATAACAAATCCAGGGCGATGTTAAGCAAGGTAGAGAATATCAAGAAATATAGTGGCGTTTTAGAATTTCCAAAAGCTTGAAACATATACATAGAATAGTTATATAAAAATAAGAAGATAACACCAGCGATATAGATGAACATGTAGGATAACGCTTCATTAAAACATCCTTCATTTCCTTCTTTGCCAACCATTCCGTTAAGCAATGGATAAATGACAGCAAGGCCAACCGCAGTAACGATTAAGCCCAAAACGATAGTAGAAATCAAGCCGACTGTTGCGGTCTTTTTTAAATTCTTCATGTCCTTGGCACCAAAGTATTTGGCCGCAATAACTCCACACCCAACTCCGAATCCAACCGCAATATCCAAAAAGACAACAGTAATTGGATAGACAATGCCGACTGCATTGAAACTATCAAGATTTGTAATGAAATGTCCTGCGATAAAGTTATCTGCTAAGTTATATAGTTGTTGCAATGTAGCAGAAAGCACTAACGGGATAGAAAATAGCAGAATTATCTTAAATGCACTGCCAGTAGTCATATCTTTTGTTTTCATAGGAAAAAAGCCTCGCCCAACAAGTCTAGTCCCATTCAAGGTAGTTGATTCATGTAAACGGTTTCTTACCTGCACATCATTGCAAGAAAAAAGCTTTTTTCCAGAATCCTTAAAGATTTCTTGGTCTAAACTTCTTCGCTTCATTTATCAAAGACGAATTGTGGCAGTCGGTTTTTAGAAATTAAATTCAAGAATGATTCTTACGGAAAATAAAGTTAAAGTATATTAGCCATGATCAATAAAACTTTAACAAGATATTAAATGTTTTTGCTTAGATACAAAATTGTATCACCTATACATATGCTTTCCTTATCTCTATCGGCATTTGGATTCATTTTGCTAGCTTCAAACATTATATTTCTAATTTTCTTCCTGAATCTCTAACTCGAAATGGTCTTTTTTGATCTGTCCCTACTCAAGTCACAATTCAAAAAGATCAAGTACAATTTTTTTCTAATTGCCTTCTTTATCCTAACGCTTTACCTAACAATCCTAATGATTTAAATATCGCCTATCTCGGATGAAGATAAAATTAATGAAATTGCGCAGAAAATTAAAAGGGAGCGAAAAACGCAAAAGCAGAGAAAAAAACTCATAAAAGATTCCCACAGTTTCGAAAACTTTACAGCTTAGCCAATTATTTATATTTTTTAGAGTTTTTTTCTTTTGATGGTTAAATATAGAAACGTCTGATATTGAACATAGACAAAAATTATGTAAAAAGTCACCAGCCATCTAA
>CAVDTI010000106.1:0-12180 GCA_963611905.1 Faecalibacterium prausnitzii
AATCTATGTTAGGGAAATTAAAACGAAATACAGTGAAAACTTTGATCGAAAGAATCCTCTTGGAGGACACCCAGATCCATATTGGCAAAGAAAAGATTTTATTTCTTTAAATGGCGAATGGGATTTTTCGATTAGTAAAAGAAAAGAAATTCCCGATTGTTATAATGAAAAAATAGTTGTTCCTTTTTCTCCCGAGACTCCATTAAGTGGAATTCATAAACATATTAACAAGGATGATTTTTTGCATTACCAAAAAATTATAAATATCGATGATAAATATGTCGGTGAGAACGCCTTATTACGTTTCATGGCAGTCGATCAGGAATGTGATGTTTATGTTAATGATGTTTTATTAGGTTCTCATAAGGGAGGATATTCATCATTCTCTTTCTTTATTCCAAATGTCGATAAGCAAATAAAGATCAATGTTGTTGTTAAGGATGATACGGATTCTGAAATATATGCCAGAGGCAAACAATTAAATAATGCGAAAGGTATTTGGTACACTCCGACAAGTGGTATTTGGCAAGAAGTATACCTTGAATTCATTTCTAATGATTCTTATTTGGAATCATGCAAAATTAGCGGTGATTTTGATAATAAGAAAATTTTGTTTAAAGGGGTTTCGCATGGGAAAATTGAAAATTTCCGTGTTTTTCAGGGATAAATTGGTTGGTGAAACAAATTTCGATGGGGATTTGTTAGGAGAAATTGATTTATCTTCTTCCTTTCACCCATGGTCCCCTCTAGAACCGAATTTGTATTCGATTAAGTTCGAATACTTAGACGATATTATTTATTCTTCTTTTGCGTTAAGAAAAATATCGAAGGAAAAAGTTAATGGTCGTTATTATTTAACGTTGAATGATAAGCCTATATTTTTGAACGGTCTTCTTGATCAAGGCTACTATCCAGATGGTGGATTGACTCCACCAAGCATTGATGCGATGAAGGATGATATTTTGCTCATTAAGAAGGCAGGATTTAATTGCCTTAGAAAACATATAAAAATCGAGCCACGTCGTTGGTACCACATTTGCGATGAGGAAGGAATAGTTGTTATTCAAGATCTGGTTAATGGAGGATCGAAATATTCTCAATTATTGATTAATCTTGCTCCATTCTTGCCTTTAAAAATCTCTGATAAGAATCCTATCCTCGGAAGAGGGAACCCTCTAAGCAAAAAACAATTCCTAGAAGAGATGAAAACCACAATCAATGATTTAGGTAACATTCCTTCTATTTGCATATGGACTCTTTTCAATGAAGGATGGGGACAATTTGATACAAAAGAAAGCCTTGAAGCTTTAGTTAATTTAGATAACTCTAGACTTATTGATGCGACAAGCGGCTGGTATGATAAGAAAATCGGAGATTTCTATTCTAGGCATATTTATTTTAGGCCTGTAAGGTTACGTAATGATAAGAAACGTATTATGGCCCTAACAGAATTTGGTGGGTATGTTACTTATATCGAAGGACATTCTTGGAGTGTTAAATCATTTGGATATAAAAACTACAAGAATTTAGACGATATGAATAATGGCTTAGCTCATTTATTTGAGAAAGAAATTAGAAGAGCCATTAGGAAAGCAAGACTTTGTGTTTCGATTTATACCCAGCTTAGCGATGTTGAAGAAGAGGTGAATGGCCTTGTAACCTACGATAGAAAGGTCGTTAAGATCGATATAGATAGAATGAAGAAGATTAACGACTCATTGCAAGAAGACTTTTTAGAAACATATTTAAAGGATAAAAAAGATGAAAATTAAAGCAGCATTTTTCGATTTGGATTGGACATTATATGATCACAAAAACGATAGATGGGATATGCCTTCTATTGAAAAAATCAAAGAACTAAAACGTAATGGCGTAAAAGTTTTTATTTGTACGGCAAGACCATATTCTTCTTTTGAATGGCTTGGCGCTTTTAAATTGGGAATAGAATGGGATGGATACATTGCCTCTGCAGGAGGATACGCTTTTGCGGATAATCAATATATATTCAAAAGTTCTTTTGAAGAGAAAGACGTTAGACGTTTTATTGACCTTGCCTTAAAAAATAACAAGACATTGGAATTGGTTGAATTCAAGAAAAGAAAGCTTGTTGCCCCATTAACAGAGGAGGCAAAAGAACATTTCAAAATTTTTAAAGAAGTAATTCCTGATGTTGAACCATATGAAGGTGAAGAAGTGGAAGGAATTAATTTCTTTGCTTCAGAGGAAATCGACCCTCTCTTCCAAAAGGAATTCCCTAATTTGGTTTATTGGAGATATACGCCAAATTCTGTTGATGTTGCACCAATCCAACACGAAAAAGGTGCATGTATAAGCCTCTTTTTGAAACATTACGGTTTTAGTAAAGATGAAGCGATTGCCTTTGGAGATGACTTACAAGACCTGACCATGGCAAGAGAGGTAGGAACTTTCGTTTGCATGGGAAACGGTAAAGATGAAGTCAAAAAAGTTGCAAATTTCATAACAAAAGAAGTTTGGAATTCAGGTGTGGCATTTGCAATAGACAAGCTTTTAGATGGAACAATAAAAACTGAATAACAAAAATCGGTTCATTTTCTTCTACAAGTAGTATCATTTCGCTATGAAAAATCTTGATCAAAGCAAAACACCTTATGTAGATGCTCTTAGAGACTATATATGCGATGATGTAGCACCATTTGATGTTCCTGGGCACCATATGGGAAACATCAAAAATAAAGCAACCGAACTTTTTGGCGATAAACTCTATCGCTGCGATGTAAATTCCCCTGTAGGAATGGACACTTTAGGTCACCCTCATGGCGTTATTGAAGAATCTGCAGAATATCTTGCTGAAGCATGTAATGCCGACGAAGCGTTTTTCCTAATTAATGGAACGTCATCTGGCATTATTGCAATGATAATGACTGCAGTTAAAGCAAACGAAAAAATCATTCTCCCACGCAACGTTCATAAATCTGTTATAAACGCTTTAGTTTTATCTGGAGCTAGACCAACTTATGTTATGCCTGAGATTGATTTGGAACTAGGAATCGCAAATCAGCCAACTCTTGATCAGTGGAAAAGAGCGATAATTCGTAATCCATCCGCAAAAGCTATATTTGTTATCAATCCTACTTATTTTGGCTCTGTCACCAATCTTAAAGAATTAGTATCTTTTGCCCATGCTCATCAAATGGCCGTTTTAGTTGATGAAGCACATGGTGCGCATTACTATTTCCATCATCCACGTTCTCCTATGTCTGCAATGGATGCAGGTGCCGATATGTCTGCCGCCTCCTTTCATAAAACTGTAGGTTCTCTAACTCAAAGCTCTGTTCTATTGCTCAAGGGAAATAGATTTAAAAAAGAAGAAGTTCAAAAAACTTTGAACATTATTAACACGACATCTCCTTCAGGCTTGCTTATTGCATCAGTTGACGCCGCACGTTCTTTTATGGCTTCAAAGGAAGGATATGCAGCCATGAATAACACCTATGAACTAGTGGATTATGCTCGTAAAAAAATCGAAAAAATTCCAGGTTTTGTTAATGAAGATAAGAAACATTTTGCCGCACATGGCTCATATGATTATGACGATACAAAACTAGTTATTGGTCTTGAACATTTAGATTTGGATGGTTTTCAAGTCTACAACCTTCTAAAAGAAAAATATGAAGTTCAAATGGAACTTGCTGAACCTAATGAAGTTCTAGCCATATTTGCCATAGGAACGAAAAAGAAACATGTCGATCAACTCATAAACGCTTTAAAAGATATTTCTAAAGAACATTACAAACCAAACTACGTTCGTAAGAAGATGCATTTTGATTCAACCTGTCCATTCTTGTTAGTCAGACCTCGTGTATCTTTCAACGCACCAGGCAAACTATTACCTATTGATCAAGTCGAAGGATGCGTATCCAAAGAACAAATCATGATGTATCCACCAGGAATTCCTTTAATTACTCCTGGAGAAGTTTGGTCTAAAGACTTAATTGAAGAAGTTAAAGACCTTCAAGATTCAAAAGATTCACATACAAAACTCCTTTCTTCATACAAAGGACTATTTGAAGTAATTGATACAAAAAAATGGAGAAGGTTTAACGTGTATGAAAAGCGTTTGAATGATTATTACAAAAACAAGATCACCATTCCAGTTAACGATGGCTATTATTTTCCTTTTGAAGGAGATGAACACAAGGGAACCTTTGTTTTGATGCCATCTAGACTTGATACGTGGAGAAAGAAAGCAAAACCTGCTCAAGACAATTACATTGAAGTTATCAAAGCGATTGCTAAGCACGAACCAGTTATTGTCGGAGTTAACCAACCAATAGGCAAAAAGCTCATCGATGAGATATCTTCCATTCCAAATGTCAGTGTGTCTAAGCTACGTTATAACGATGCCTGGGCTAGAGATAACATGCCTCTTTTCTTAACCAACGGAAAAGATTTAAGAACTGTTGATTTCCGTTTTAACGCTTGGGGCGGAAAGGTTGATGGCCTTTATAGCGATTACCAAGATGATGATAATTTAGGAGCGTTAGTTTCTAAGAAACTTAAGTTATTGTCTTACTATGTACCTTCTTTCGTTTTAGAAGGAGGATCGATTGCAATCGATGGTGAAGGAACCTTAATTACCACCGAAGCATGCCTTCTTTCTAAAGGAAGAAATCCATATTATCGAAAAGAAGAAATCGAAGAAATTCTCCGTGATTACCTTGCGATTGAAAAAATCATTTGGGTGCCACATGGCATATATCAAGATGAAACAAACGAACACGTTGATAATATGATTTCCTTCATTAAGCCTGGTGAGGTTGTAATGGCTTGGTGTAATAACAAGAAGGATCCTCAATATCGTTATTGCCAACAAACATATCAAGCCTTAGAGGAGGCGACTGATGCAAAAGGCAGAAAACTAATAATTCATAAGCTACCTTTGCCAAAGCCTTTATACCTTACTAACGAAGAAGCAGAAGAACTTCAGAATAACGAGACAACCCTAGATAAACGTTATGGCGGAAGAAGATTAGCTGCTTCATATGTTAACTATTACCAAGGAAAAGACTTTATCATCATGCCAGCTTTTGGGGTTAAAGAAGATAAAGAAGCCTTTGCAATCATGAAAGAACTCTATCCAAACAAAGAAATTCATCAAATAAACACTTATGAGATTTTACTTGGTGGAGGAAATATACACTGCATTACGATGCAACTTCCAAAGGAGAAATAAGATGAAAGTAGCAATCACTCAATTTTCAATGTCCGATAATTATGATGAAAACATTAAGAAAGCGGATGAATTAATTTATCAAGCTGCAAAAGAAAAGGTCGATCTTCTTTTGTTGCCAGAATTATTTGAAAGACATTATTTTTGTCAGGTTGAAGATTATGCTTTCTTTGGATTTGCAGAAAATTTCAAAGATTCAAAAACATTAAAACATTTTCAAAAAATCGCCAGTGAAACCCATATGGTTTTACCTATCTCCTTCTTTGAAAGAGATGGGAATTGTTTCTTTAATTCTTTAGCAATGATCGATAATGACGGAACGATTTTAGGCTTATATCGCAAATCACACATTCCTACAGGGGAATGTTACGAAGAAAAGTTCTACTTCACCCCAGGAGATACTGGATTTAAAGTTTTTAAAACAAGTATTGGTTCAGTCGGTGTAGGTATTTGTTGGGATCAATGGTTCCCTGAAACCGCAAGAATTCTTGCTTTAAAAGGGGCAGAGATTCTTCTCTTCCCGACTGCCATTGGCTCAGAACCGGTTCTTCCAAAAGATTCCAAAGATCATTGGCAAAACGTTATGAAGGGCCATGCGGCCGCTAATATCATGCCAGTTTTAGCTTCAAATCGCATTGGTGTTGAAGAGGCTAAAAATTCTTCGATGAAATTCTTTGGTTCATCTTTTATTGCTGACCAACATGGCGAATTTGTAAGCGAAATGAATCGCGAAGAAGAAGGATTACGTATTGCTGAATTCGATTTAGCTAAGATTGCTGAAGAACGATATTCTTGGGGAGTTTTCCGCGATAGAAGAGTCGACTTATATTCTCCATTGTTGAAATTATCAGATAATGATGACTAGCCTTATCGTTAAATGATAAAATTAATCATACGAGAACAACCCATATCTATTTGAGGCGACGAATTTATTTCATTTTTAGAAAAAGGTTGTTATGGGGGAAGGTATGCAAAATAAGTGTGCGTTAATTGTTCAAGGCGGTGGAGCTAGGGGGACTTATGCGGCAGGTGCGTTAAAAGTTCTACTAGAGAATGATTTATATTTTGATGAGGTTTACGGAACCTCAGCTGGAGCGATTCTTGGTATAGAATTCGTCACTAGAGATAGCGAACGCTTACAGAAACTTGTTGTTGAATTATCCTCTGCAAAAGGCTTTGTTAAAGTTCAGAATTATTTCACTAAAGGATCGATTTTTGATTTCAATTATTTATTCAACGAGCTTCCAAAGAAAAAAGTACCTTTTAGAGAAGAAGAATTTTATAACTCAAAAACTATTTTTTATGCTGTTTCTTCTTGTGTAGAAGATAATAAAGTCACATATTTTTCTCAACACGATGAAAACTTTCTTAAAGGCATAGAATCCTCCGCTTCTCTCCCACCATTTTGTAAACCAATCAAAATTGGCGATAAGGGTTATGTTGATGGAGGGATTTTTGCTGCCGTTCCATTTGAAAAAGCAATTAAAGATAACGTTCCTAAGATTGTAGTTGTTGCAACTCGTGCAAAAGGTTATAGAAAAAAGGCTCCAAAAAAAGCCTACAAAGCGCTATATAAGCAACAATACCATAAAGATCCTGTGTTTTTAAAATCTCTGCTTAACGCATATAAGCTTTATAACGAGCAAATGGATTTGTTAGATAAATTAGCAGAAGAAGGAAGGATTTTTGTCATATATCCTAGCGTTCCTCCAACGGTTAAGGTAACGACACAAAACAAAAAGAAACTCCAAGAACTTTTTGAAGCAGCAGAAAAAGATACAACAAACATCATGCCTGCCTTAAAGGAATATCTTTCAAAGTAAAACTTTGATAGAATACCTTACGTTATGAATAAGAATGATAAAAAACTAAATAGATCCAAGAAAGGCTTAATAGATCCAAATAAGACAAAGACATTTCTCGTTACTAAGGAAACTTGTCTTTTGGATTTCTTAAAAGAGAAAATTCCAAATCAATCTCAACACAATATTTGTCGTATTATCGCCAATCATCAAGTTGCAGTAGGTGGAGCGCCGGTCTCACTTTTTAAATACAAGCTTTATCCTGATGATGAAGTTATTCTTTCCTACAACCGTATTGCTAAACACCAAAGAAAAGACCTTCCAATCATCTATGAAGATAAGGACATTGTTGCAATAAATAAACCAAGCGGTCTTCTTTCGATCGCTTCGGATAGAGAGAAAGGCAGAACAGCCTATCGTTTAATTAGCGATTATATTACCCAAAAAGATAGAAACGCCCGTATTTTTGTTGTTCATCGTCTTGATGAGGACACATCTGGTGTTTTAATTTTTGCAAAGAATTACGAAACAAAGGAAGCGTTACAAAACAATTGGCAAGATATCGTTAAGAAGCGTGGATATTATGCGATTGTTGAACCAAATGATATTCCTGAAAAAGGACATTTGGAAAACTATCTTGCGACCGATGAGGTTACTTTTAACGTTTATGTTACAAAAGACAGAAGAAAAGGCAAACTTTGTATTACAGACTATAAGAAAATTACCTCAAATAAAAAATATGCCTTACTTGACGTTAATATTTCAACCGGTAGAAAGAACCAAATTCGTGTTCAATTAGGACATCAAGGTTACTACATCGTTGGCGATGATCGTTATGGCGAGCCATCAAATCCAATTCGTCGTTTAGGCTTACACGCTTATGAATTAGATTTCACAAACCCTTTAAATCACAAAGAATACAAACTTAATTGTCCAATTCCTGCATCATTTAAAAAGCTAATGGCTTCAGATGGTAATATTGTGATTAAAGAAGAGAAAAAACAAGCAAAAGGTCGTGCTTTAGGCAAAAACCAAAGTAAGCCTCGTAAGAAGGTTAAGGCAAGAAAGAATGGAAACAGAAGCAAGCGTAAATAAAAATGTTTCCTTATCTGAATTAAGAAAGGAAAAAGGTGGTTTTTCATCTTGGATGCACAAGCATCTACCTTTTCTTTTCGATAACAAATCTCTCTTTTACTATGGTGTGATGGTCTTCGTTTTAGGCATGCTTTGGTGTGCCTATTCTTTAGTAACAAACCACTTTACTCAATTCTATCCTTGGACTGATTACACAGGACAATACGTTACTTTCACATATTCTTTCTATGATGCTTGGCATAAGTTTTTTAGAACTGGCGTTTTTGAACTTTACGGAACTGACACGTATTTAGGAACGGATAACATTGGATCTAATTCTTACTATGGTTTATTTGATCCGTTCTTGATTATTTGTTACATCTTCCCTCGTTCAATCATTCCTCAAACGTTTGTTATTGCTACATTTTTTAAAGGCGTTGTCGGCGCGTTTGCAACACGTGCCTATCTCAAATATTTAGGTGTAAGTGAAGGATCATCTAGAGTTGGTGGGCTTGCTTTTGCGTTTAACGGATATCTCAACTTCATGGTTGGTTTCCCTTCCGTTGTTTCTATTTGTTCGATGGCCCCTCTTGTCTTGTTGGGAATTGAAAAAGTCATCAAAGAAAAGAAAATCATTACTCTTTCTGTGTCATTAGCCTTGCTTGGATTAATGTCTTTCTTCTTTTTGGTGGTTTTCTGCATTTTTGGTGTTATTTATGCCATTTGGAGATATCTTTGGACAATTAAAACACGTAATTGGAAAGATAACATTTTTGTAATTCTTTTAGGGGTCATGTCTTTTGCTTGCGGCATTATGTTATGTTCATGGAGTTTATTTCCGTCCTTAAGAGAATCATCGTTAACTGGAAGAACTACATCAATTGGTGCGGCGTATTTAAATTCATTACTAACTGCAATTAAGACGTTAGATATGAAGACTTTATTTGCTCGCTTATTCGAGCTTGTTGGACAACATCCTGGGCGGGAATTACAGGGGTTAATTGGATTTTTCTATCCTACATATGGCTATTTAGCATTGCCTATTGCCAGCGGTATGAATTCTAGTGGAGGTATCCAATATGATGCTTGGGTTGCGTCTTTATTCTGCTACACCCCAATGGTCGTGCTTTTCTGGATCGCCTTCGTTTCTTCAATCAGAAGAAAGAAAGTTTCTCATATTATTGCTTTTGCCTTAGTCGCATATTTGGTATTTACTGATTTTGCATATTTCTTCTTCTATGCCTTTACCGGTGATGGATATGGAAGATGGTATATCGTTCTTATTCCAATAATCATTTACTATGCTTGTCAGGAATTAGATCGCTTAAAAGATGAGCCTAAGTGGATTCCTATAAGTGGAGCAGCTCTTTCTTTATTCTTAGCAACTTTAACTTGGATTCTTTGCATCGTTGTTTTGAAAGATAAGACATTTGAGACTTCGTTAACTACTTATTGGTGTTCTAGATATAGCGTTCCTTCTGTGGTGAGTGGATATTCAACTTTATGGATTGTTTATTTCCAACTTGGAATGGATTTTGTTGTCGGCTTGATTATTCTTTTTGTTAAGAAAAAGGAAATGTTGCTCAAGATTTTAGGCGGGATCGTCATGGTTGAAACCATCATTTGGGGAAATGCGTCTTTTGCCTACATGGGAACATGGAATTATGAAGGCTGGAATGGTGGTGTAAGCTATAGAAACACAGTAAGTGATGCGTTTAAGAACATTAATTCTTTTGATGGCGATACATATTACCGCGCTTTTATCGAAGGCATGCCAGAAAATAATGCCCAAGAAGTGTTCGATTTTAATGGAACAAGTAATTTCCATTCTTTATTTAACTATGATGTAAATCAGCTTGCTCTATATTCTCATATGAATAGACATGAATATAGCGGAACTGCTTATGGCCAGACTTATTACAACAAATCTTGGTCTGCATATTATGGCAATAAACGTGTTGGGGCGGATGTTGCATTCAATATCAAATACTACGGTGTTAAAAAAGAAGGTTATGGCGATTGGGAGAATTGCATAGTTAACGAAAAAATAGGCAAATATCTTAACAGCGACAATGTCCCATGGGATTCCAAACTTATTTATGGCGATGAGAATTCCCAATTGCGTTTTTATAGTTCATCGCTCGTTAATGAAAATAGCTTCGGACATGCGGTCGATTATATCTACAAAGAGAATCGCAGCGATGAAAACTCCTACAAAGATGATTTCTATAAGGTTAATTTATCCGCTAATGGCGTATTTAATGAAATCAATAGGAACGAAGAAGTCTATACTTCTGGCGCAATAATTAAAGATGAAGACGCTGATTCTTTGATTAATGAAGGATTTAGTATTTCATCCGCACCAAGTGCATCAAGCTTGCTAAAATCAGTTTCATTAAAGAAATATATTTATAGACATAAAGAAACAAATTTCCTCGGATACTCATCTTCTGATGATAAGACATACGGAGTTACTTATTTCTTAAATCATTATGATTCAATAAGAACGAATGGAAATGATTACGTTCCTGATTATGAAACGGTCGTATTCACTCCAGGAAATGGTGAAATGTATTTTAATTCTGATTCTACAGGCGCCTATATTTCTTTGATGTTAAACGTTTCTTCTTCATCTTCGTATAAGACCCGTGTTTATTTAATTGGTGATTATACGGATGAAAATGGAAAGATTCATCAAGATCAATTGCTTTCCTATGATTACAATACTTTAACGGCATATACCTCTAGAAGAATTGGTGGAGCAACATCTGCTGACGTTTTTGGCTTCTATCCAAAAGGAAAGGTTAAATACATTTGCTTAAATGCCAAACCTAGCGATTTTAATAACTCTGGTGTGAATGATGCAGTTGCTACCATTCCTGGAACGTATGGAGTGTATGTAGCCAATCGTAGCGATGTTGAGGCTTTCTATCATAAGTATCAAGGAGAAGACTATGCTTTAACTAACGCAAAATATTCAACAAATAAAGCGACCTTCTCATCGAATTTCTCTTCGAAGAAACTTGTTGTTACTTCCCTTGGATATGATGCTGGATGGAAGGTTATTGCAACCTCTAAAGACGGCGTTACAGAAGTATGCAAAACATATAAACTCGATGGTGGATTTGTTGGTTTCTTAGCACCAGAAGGCGAGCAAACATACGTTATGAAATATGAAACTCCTTACCTAAAAGAAGGTTGCATACTTGCTAGTGTTGCGACTATATCTATTGCAGCCTATACAATTGGAAGATTTATCTATCAAATCAATAAAAAGAAAAAAGAACTGGATTAATTTTTCCAGTTCTTTAAATAAATATCGTATACGCGATTCTTTGGAAGAGAATGTTCATTAGCGATATCTTTAATTGCGTCTTTGCTTTTCAAAAATTGCAATTTCTCTTGTAAAAACCCTATTATTTCATCATCGCTGACTTCTTTTTCTTCTTCTTTTGCGCCTTCAACGACAATTACGATTTCGCCAATTATTGTCTCTGGAGGGACACCTTTTAATTCGCCTAAAGTTCCACGAATATATTCTTCATGAGTCTTTGTCAATTCCCTTGCTAAAGATACTTTTCTATCTTCTCCAAGAATGTTAGCCATATCTTTTAATGTGTCTTCTATTCTATGAGGAGACTCATAAAAGATGATTGTATCGTGAAAATTCTTTAATGACTCAAGTTGCTTTTTTCTTGTTGAAGGCTTGCTTTCTAAAAAACCAAAGAAATAAAAATGTTTACTCGGAATCCCTGATCCAACTAATGCGCATAATCCTGCATTTGGACCATTAATAACTGATACCTTGTACCCTTCATCGAGAACTCTTCTGGCTAATCTCTCTCCTGGATCAGAAATTATTGGATAACCTGCATCAGACATGTAGGCAATTCTTTTTCCTTCCTTCATTAGAGAAAGAATTTTTTCGGTTGCTTTTTCTTCGTTGTGTTCATGGCAAGAAATTAAAGGTAAATCAAACCCAAATCTTTTTAGAAGAAGACCGGAGTTTCTTGTGTCTTCGCATGCGACATAATCTGTTTCTTTTAGGATATTTATCGCCCGAGGGGTGAATTCTTCTAAATTACCTATAGG
>CAVDTI010000106.1:12190-23658 GCA_963611905.1 Faecalibacterium prausnitzii
ACCTATAGGGGTTGCTATAAGGTAAAGAAGAGGAGTGTCTCCTTGGAAATTAAGTTCGCGCTTAAGCATTATTTGAATGTCCTTTGTTCCTGCTTTGAGGGCGGTTATTGTTATTTCTTCTTTGCTGATTGTTGTTCTTGTTTTGAGGCTTGTTGTTTTGTTGATTTTCTCTCTTTTGTTGTTGATTGTTCTTTCCTTGAGGCTGTTGGTTGTCCTTCTTTTGGAAAGATTGTTTGTTGTTTTGATTATTCTTTCCTTGTGGCTTAACGAGATTTGGATGAAGGATCTTGTTATATTCCTCTAAAGTAAGGAATTGGACATCATCCTCGCTTTGAAGCTTGATTGAAGAAGACATGATGTTATAAGAAGAAACACTGTATTCGCCTGTAGGAAGATGGATTTTATCACCGATACGAGGGAATGATTTCTTTGCTTCGGTATACATGTCATCTTCATAAAGAAGGCAGCATTTTAATCTTCCACATTGTCCAGAAAGCTTAGGGATATTTAATGTGAGCATCTGGTTTTTTGCACGTGAAATTGAGATTCCATCGAAAGATTTAAGGAATGTTGAACAACATAGAGGAAGACCGCATATTCCTAATCCACCAACTGCTTTTGCTTTGTCTCTTGGAGCGATTTGGTGAAGCTCGATACGGCACTTAAGCTGAGCAGCTAAGACTCTTAACAGTTCACGGAAGTCAACACGTCCATCCGCAGTATATGTGATTGTAATTTTTGAACCATCTAAAGTGTAACCTGCATCAATGAATGTCATTCCAAGATTAAGTTTCTTTGCCTCACGATCTGCAATTTGAAGGGAAACTTTTGCTTGTTTCTTTGCCATTTCATAGTCTTCTAAATCTTCACTATTCGCCTGGCGAATAACTGCTTTAAGATCTAATTTTGAGGTGTATAACTTCATGCTTACAGGGGCAGCAGTTACTATTCCCATCTCAAAGCCAGAGACTGTATCGACAATTACATAAGTTCCTATTTCTAAAGAAGGATCGTTTGTTCCAAAATAATAAGATTTTTCTCCATTAGGGAAACGTACTGAAACGAAGTGCGTGAAATTAGTGATCATATATTTTCCTCCGTGATAAACAGGATGAGATGCATCAAAGCCAATGAGGAGTTGATGTTAGTAGTTAGAATACTACGAATTTTAAGTATTTCGGTTAAAGATGTTTCTAGATGAGGCAAATAAGAAGAGATTTTCGTTATTTGAGGGTCGAATCCCTTAAGGAAGATACTTTGACCCTCCTTTTTAGATATAGCATCTTTAAAAGCAAGAGCAAGCATATCTAAATAAGTATATGCATTTAACATGTTGGATGTTTTTTTAGAATTGGCAAGATTTGGAAGGATTTCGTTTTCAAAAGTAAAGACTGCTAAAGATAAATCGTTTCCTAAAGCATCAAGGGTTTTTAGCCACAAACTCTTTAACTGAGTGTAACCTTCATCAAGACTCTTTTCTTTCAAAATCTCTGCATTGTTATAAAAATTAACAAGTAATTCCGCATCTTCTTCTTTTACTCCAAGATCGATTGCTTCATTTTTAATCGTATCTTTTGGAACTAAGGTCATTCTTAATTTTTCGCAACGAGAAATGATTGTGGGTAAAACCTTTGTTTCGTTTTCTGTAGTAAGTATGGCGTAAGTTTTTTCAGGTGGTTCTTCTAAAAATTTAAGCAATGAGTTTATCGCTTGGATGTTCATGTTTTCGACGAGGTTAATGATATAAATCATGATCCCTTTTGCTTCGATTGGAGTTTTAGAAAAATCTCCGACTATTTCTTGAACATCCCCTTTTTTAATTTGGCCTTCTTTTCCATCTAGAACAATAAAATCGGTGTATGTTCCATGATCAACTCTTTTGCAAGATAGACAGGAATTACACGCTAAAGGAGAAGGATTATCGCAAAGAAGAGATTTTGCGATATATTTAGCCGTCTCTAAAAGAGGAATGCCATTTTCTCCAGAAAGTAGATAAGCATGTGCTATTTTTCCGCCTTCTATCGCATTTCTGAAAGTCCTGTAAACTAAAGGCTGATATGTTTGCAAATAGTCTTCAAACTTCATTAATTTGCTAGCCTCTTTTCTATTTCGCTAATAACCGCTTGATAGACGCTTTCTCTATCTTTCGACGCATCGATAACAACTATGCGGTTAGGATTGCGTTTTGCTAATTCCAAGAAGGCGTTTCTAACTGCGTGATGGAAAGATAATTTTTCTACATCAAGACGATTAACTTCTCTTCCAGCGTTTGCAGCAATTCTATTTAAACCTTCTTCTGGTTCAATATCGAAAAAGAAGGTTACATCGGGTTCTAATCCTTCAGTCGCATATTGGTTTATTTTATAGATTTCTTCGATTCCAAGATTTCTCGCTCCACCTTGATAAGCCAACGAAGAGTCGAGAAATCTATCGCTTATAACGATTTTACCTTCTTTTAATGAAGGAATGATTTTTTGGACGATGTGTTGCCTTCTTGATGCAGCGTATAGTAAAGCCTCTGTTCGTGGATCCATATCCGTGTTCTTTTTATCAAGAATAACGTTTCTAATTTCTTCTGATATGGGAGTTCCGCCTGGCTCTCTAGTTAAAACGACTGTTTTTCCTTCTTTTTCTAGAGTTTCAACAACGCGTTTGATACATGTTGTTTTTCCAGAACCTTCTCCACCTTCGAATGTAATAAACATAATTAAATCTTCTTTCTCCCCTCAAAAGCTTTATTTAGAGTCATTGGGTCGGCATAATCTAGGGCCAATCCCATAGGTAGGCCATAGCCTAGTCTTGTAACTGTAACTTTCCCTTCTAATAGCTTTGCAATGAAAAGGGCGGTTGTCTCTCCTTCCATGGTGGAATTTGTTGCAAGAATAACCTCATTTATATCGCCACCTGTAACTCTTGTTAGCAGTGATCCTATTCTTAAATCTTCCGCACCAATTCCTTTTGCTAGGTTGATAGAACCACCAAGAATGTGGTAGACACCTTTAAATGAATTCATTTTTTCAATCGCAAGGGCATCTTTAACCTCACTAACCACGCAAAGAAGATGATGATCTCTTTCTTCATCTAGACAAATGTCACATTCGTGTGGGTTTTCTGTATACATTCCGCATGTTGGACATTTATGAACTTTGTTAGAGATATCACGAATGGATTTAGCAAATTCCTCACGTTCATCATTAGAAAAATTAAGAACAGCATAAGCCATTCTTTCGGCTGATTTAACGCCAACGCCTGGAAGTTTGCTAAAAGAGTCTATTAAAAGTTGTAAAGAGGTTAATTCTTTCATTAGAACAATCCGCCACTACGTCCGGTGACTTCTTCATTTATTCTGTTTGTCTCTTCTGTGATTTGCTCGAGCGCTTCGTTAATTGCAGAGACGAGAGTATCTTGAACCATATCGGCATCATCTGGATTTAAAGCGTCCTTGTCGATAAGGATCGATTTAACCTTTTTATCACCAGTTAAAGTAACTGTAACTAGTCCGGCTTTTTCGACGACAAATTCTTTTGTTTCAAGCTCGGCCATGGCTTTTTGAAGTTGGCGTTGCATTTTTTGTGCTTGGATAAGCATTTGTTGCATTTGATTCATAATATTTATTTCTCCTTAAACTTATTTTGGCAAAATGAGTTGAACTTCTTCTTTCTTTGGTAAGGCTGAAAGCTGTTGCATCGAGAAGAAGGAAGATTGAATTCTCATTTGAACTTCTGGATCGACAGCATAGATGAACACCTTTCTTCCTAAGATGGTTGCAAGTAGTTCTTGTAATGGCTGTTGATTGGCGACGATATTTGCTTTTTTGGCTTTGCTTTGAAGTCTGTACGAGAGAATCAAAGCGTCATGACAAAGAGCGTAAGGCTTTCCTTCTGAGAGAAGGTTTGCTAGCGGTCCGAGTTTTGGATCTAGGCGTAATGGTTCAAGCCTCTTCCAGGAATTAACAAGCGACGTTCTTTCTGCTTTATCGGCAAGAATCATGATGTTAATAAGTTGTTTATCTTCAATATTGAATTGGACTCCATCACTTGCGATATTTGGCCTAGAGATGCCTGAGGTATCAAGTGGAGCGAGCGGCTTTTCAACTGGTGCTGGCTTTGGTTTAGGCATAACAGGAGTGGCAGATATTGGTTTATCTTCTTCAAAGAGCCAATCAGGCACATTGTTATTTGAAGGGGGTTCTTCCACTGATTTTTGGATTTTTATAGGTTCTGGTTTAGGTGTTTCGACTGGTTTTGGAACAACATGAGGTTTAATTTCTGCTTTAGGAGTTTCTTTTCTTGTAGCAGAGATTTGTGGTTCATCGTTACCACTCTTTGACGCAATTCTGATTAACGTTAATTCGAATAAGGAACGAACATCTGAAACGTTTTTAAAATCATTTTGTGCGTTAATGAATTCCAATAACATCGAATTGCACTCTTTCGGGCCTATCTTCTTTGACAATTCCTTTGCATCTTCAAGTGATAACTCTTCCATCAAACTTTGATCTTGAGTTTTTTCAAAAACAAGGAGGTCTTTCAAAAAAGTGATAAGTTCAGAAACAAGTCTTCTAATATCAATTCCACCAGCAAGGTAGGCTTCGGTTTTGCCAACGACTCTTGCAACATCTCCATCATGAAGAGAAAGCAACAAGTCGACTTTTTCTGCATCCGAGGCCAAACCGAAAATTGCAAGAACATCTTCTTCACGTAAAGAAGAAGTGGAATAAGCCAAAACTTGATCAAGTATTGATAAAGCGTCACGCATACCACCATCTGATAACTTCATTACAAGACGTAAGCCCTTTTTATCAAATGAGGCGTTTTCTTTTTGAAGAATCTCAACGAGTTTCTTTTCCATATCGTCTTCTGGTATTTTTCCAAAGTCAAATCTTTGACAACGGGAAAGAATGGTTGGCAAGACTTTATATGGTTCGGTCGTGCAAAGGATGAAAATAACTCTTTCAGGTGGTTCTTCAATCGTCTTAAGAAGAGCGTTGAAGGCAGCGTCTGTCATCATATGGACTTCATCGATGATATAGACTTTGTATCTACCTTTTATTGGGGCGTAAGAAACCTTTTCAATTAATTCACGAACTTGATCTACGCCATTATTTGATGCGGCGTCAATTTCGATAACGTCTGGGTGCGAACCATCAGAAATCGCTTGGCAATTAGAACAATGATTGCATTGTTTGCCAATGCCTTCATCACAATCTAATGCTTTCGCTAGAAGTCTAGCCATCGTGGTTTTGCCAGTGCCTCTAGGACCAGCAAAAAGATAAGCGTGAGCCATCTTATCGTTGGCCAACGCATTTTTTAATGTGCGAACTATAACGCTTTGCCCAGCAACCTCGTCAAATGTTTGTGGGCGATACTTTAAATACAGAGCTTTGTATGACATATTTTATTACCGTTCCTTATTATACATTTTTCTTTGTATTCTAACTAGTTAGAAGATAGCCTTTTCTTTGCTATTAGATGGAGCGTAAATTATGCTAAAATAGTTGAGTTTTGGAGAAGTTTTATGGAAGAAAGCATGCGTAAAAGACTTGAAGTCATCAAGAAAAGACATGAGGAGATCGATGAAGAATTAGCTGATCCTTCCATTGCCGATAATATTGCTAAGTTGACAAGCCTTTCAAAAGAGAGAGCCTCTTTGGAAGGGCCATATGAAGCATTTTTGAAATATGAAAAGCTTGAAAGTGATGCAAAAGACGCATTGGAATTGATCTCTGCAGGAGAAGATAAGGATTTAGTTGAAGTTCTTAAGGAAGAAAGAAAGACCATGCTCCAGGAAATGGAGAAAATGGAAGAAGAACTCCGTGTTGAATTAATCCCTGTCGATCCAAATGATTCAAAGAACATCATCGTTGAAATTCGTGGAGCAGTCGGAGGAGATGAAGCAAATATCTTCGCTGGCGATCTTTTAAGGATGTACGCAAGGTATAGTGAGGAACAAGGATGGAAAATCCAATTCATCGATGGTGAAGAAGGATCTTCTGGTGGATATTCATATGTTTCCTTCATGGTTAAGGGAGAAAATGTTTATTCGAAGTTGAAATTCGAAAGTGGTGCTCATCGTGTTCAACGTGTTCCAAGAACTGAAGCATCTGGCCGTATACACACGTCTACTGCGACTGTTCTTGTTATGCCTGAAGCAGAAGAAGTTGATGTCAAAATCAATCCAGCCGATTTGAAGGTCGATACATACCGCTCACAAGGTGCAGGCGGTCAAAACGTTAATAAAACTGAATCTGCAGTTAGAGTTACCCACATTCCAACAGGGATCGTCGTTTCTTGCCAAACAGAAAAAGCTCAATTACAAAACAAAGAAATTTGTATGCGTATGATTAGAGCTAAGGTTAAGGACTACTATCAATCTCTTGAAGATACAGCTAGAGATAGCGAAAGAAAATTAAAGGTCGGCACTGGTGAAAGAAGTGAAAAGATTAGAACTTATAACTATCCTCAGAATAGAGTCACAGATCATCGTATTGGATTTACGACAAATACGCTTGATCGTGTAATGGAAGGTGAGTTAGAGCCAGTTATCGACGCCTTAATTCACTACGACCAAGAGCAAAAACTCCTAGAAAGCGGAAATAAAGATGCCCAAGATAAGTGATGCGTTAAAAGAAGCCTGGGACTATGGCAAGGATAGGGGAGTAGAACCAATTGATCTACGTCTTTTAGTGATGAAAGACGAGGGCTTTGTGGAGCAAATAGACGTATTATTAAATAAAGAAAAAGAGATGAAGAATTATTCTCTTTTCAATAAACAATATCACCAATTAATTGACGATGATATGCCTGTGGAATACATTCTTCATGAGGCGGACTTTTTGGGACAAAAATTATATGTAGATGAAAATGTCCTCATCCCTCGCGGAGAGACGGAAGAAATGATAGCAAAACTATCAGAGAATATTAGCAAATTCTACGAACCTAGAATGTATCTAGTGTGTGGAGATGTTGGAACGGGAAGTGGTTGCATTCCTATTGCAATTAAATCATATTTTCCAAATTGGTCGATCGTTGCAAGTGACATCTCTCCTAAGGCTCTTGAGGTAGCAAAGAAGAATTTTCATGCGAACAATATGAATGTTCAAACGTTATTAGGTGATGCTTTAACGCCGTATATAGAAAATAAGATTAATCTTGATATCATCATTTCAAATCCACCATATATACTCAATAAAGATGATGCTCAATCATCTGTAAAAAGATATGAACCAGCAAGCGCACTTTGGCTTGATCTAAATCATTCAGTTTATGAGTCAATCTTTAGAGATTATAAAAAAGTTAAAAAAGGAGATATTTTAATGGTATTTGAAATCTCTCCCGATTTAGAAGATTATCTTCGCTCATTAATTAATAAATACATGGACAAACCCGAATTCTATTTCGAAAAAGATTTAAATGGATTTACCCGTTTCTTGTTCATCTATGAAGAATAGGAGCAATAAAAATGGAATATTTAAATCAAGAAAACGTAAAATCAGCGGTAAAAGTCCTTCAAAATGAAGAAGTATTAGCTTTACCTACCGAAACGGTCTATGGTGTTGCAGTTATTTATGACTCCAAAAAAGCCTTTGATGAAATGGTTAGAGTAAAGAGGAGATCTCCTGATAAACCGTTTGCTTTGGCATGTAAAAGCGTTGAAGATTCTTTAAAATATATCGATGTTGATTCTAGATGCAAAAAGATTATGAATAAGTTCCTTCCTGGTGAGTTAACAGTGCTAGTCAATGCAAAGAAAGATTTGCCATGGCATGTTACCCTAGGAACGAATGTTATCGGTATCAGAATTCCAGCCTATTCTTATATTCAAGAATTGCTTACAGAACTAGGTAAACCAATCTTATTAACATCTGCTAATATTTCTGGGAAACCTACGTCTAGAGAATATTCTGAAGTCCTATCTTATTTCGATAATCAAATAGGCGGAATAGTTAAAGGCGAATGTATTTCCAAAGAAGCATCAACGATTATAGATTTATCGAAACCAAACGAAATTAGATTGGTTCGTGAAGGGCCAATTAAATATGAAGACATTCTAAAGGTCTGGGAGGAAAGAATATGAAGATTGCCTTAGGTTGCGACCACGCTGGATTTGAACTCAAAGAAGAGATAAGAAAATACCTTCTTTCTAATGGATACGAAGTACTTGATGAAGGGTGTTATACTCCTGAAAGAGTTGACTATCCTGACTATGGCGAAAAAGTTGGAAGAGATGTCGTTAATAAAGTCGCAGATTATGGCATTCTTTGTTGCGGATCGGCAGAAGGAATTTCTATCTCCGCTAACAAGGTAAAAGGTGTTCGTTGTGGCATAGGTTATAACGATGAAGTTTCAAAACTTCTTAGACAACATAATGATGGCAATGTCATTGCTTTTGCAGGAAGATTCATGAGCAAGGAAGAAGTCCTTCCTAGAGTTGACCTCTTCTTGAACACTTCCTTTGAGGGTGGAAGACATACCGACAGAGTAAAGAAAATCTCTGCGATTGAAAACAAATAAAAAACATTTGCTCTCCTAAGGAGAGCTTTTTTACTTCTAAGGCTTTCTATTGTTGCCATAAAGTGGTAACCTTTTTAGGGTAAAAAGTTATGAAAAAGATTACAAAAGAAGTATTAGTCGATGCAGCAAATCGTTTGCTTTTTACTATGTCCGATGAGCAATACGATACCTTGCAAAATGAATTCGACACACTTATTAAACAAATGGGCATGATAGGTGAAATTCCTGATTTGGACAAATATGAGCCAATGACCTTCCCTTTTGATTGTGAAACATCTTTCTTACGTGAAGACGAACCAGATGAAGCATTAAGCAGAGAAGACGCTTTAAAGAATGCTGGCAATAAACAAGACAATCAAATCAAGTTACCAAAGGTAGTTTTATGAGTTATTTAGATTTATCGATAGAAGAATTACACAAGGCTTTAGTAGAGAAGAAAGTCACTCCTCTTGAATTAACAAAAGAAGCCTTAAAGAGAGCGCACGAAAATAAAGACAACGCTTTCGAATACATTGATGATGAAGGAGCAATCGCCTTTGCATCGAGCTTAACTGAACCAGAGAATAATAATCCATTATGGGGCATTCCATATGTTGCCAAAGATAATTTCTCAACAAAAGGAATCCCTACGACTGCTTCTAGCAATATTCTCAATGGATATGTGCCAGTTTATGATGCAACCGTAGTCTCGAAATTAAGAGACGCAAAAGCGGTAATGATTGCTAAATCAACACTTGATGAATTGGCGATGGGTGGCACAGGTACAACCGGTCACTTAGGAAAAACATATAACCCTTATGATCCAACTCACAGCCACGGAATTGGTGGTTCTTCTTGTGGAAGCGCCGTTGCAGTTTGCGCAAATATTGTTCCGTTTGCTTTAGGTTCCGATACTGGTGACTCCGTTCGTAAGCCGGCTTCTTATTCTGGCTTAGTCGGCATGAAACCAACATGGGGAAGAATATCTCGTTATGGATTGTTCCCATTTGCTCCTTCACTCGATCACGTTGGATATTTCACCCGTGATGTTTATTCTTCCGCGGCCTTACTTAATTGCCTTGCTGGAAGAGATAATCATGATTCGACTTCCTCAACAAAACCAGTTGATAATTACCTCGAAGATTTAGAGAAAGATCCTAAAGGTTTGAAGGTAGCGGTCATCAAAGAAATCTACGATTCGATTTCAAATGAAGAATTAAAAAAACATTTCGACAAATCTA
The DNA here is from genome assembly GCA_963611905.1 of Faecalibacterium prausnitzii. GTDB lineage: Bacteria > Bacillota_I > Bacilli_A > RFN20 > CAG-826 > UBA4951. The sequence continues at coordinate 21,924 of CAVDTI010000106.1, forward strand.
TTGATTCACTAAAAGAGATGGGAATTGCCGTTGATTTTGTGAGTTTTGATACTAAATTACTTGAATCTTTATATGCGACATATATGGTTATTTCCTGTTCAGAGGCTACATCAAACGATGCAAACCTTGATGGTATTAAGTTTGGTGAGTATAAAGGCGGAAAGACATATCAAGAAGTTATGTTCAACGCAAGAAACGAAGGCTTCTCTGAATTAATCAAACGTCGTTTTGTTATCGGTTCTTATTGCTTGATGAGTGAGAATCAAGAGGAACTCTTCTTACGCGCTCAAAGAAATAGAGCAAAAGTAGTAGAAACTGTTAATAATATCTTGAAAGATTACGATTTTATCTATCTTCCTGCTGCACCAAATATTGCGCCAAAATTCGACGCCTCTAGTGATCGTCTTTCCGATGAATATTTAATCGCCGACAACCATCTTTGTTTAGGTAACTTTGCTGGTCTTCCATCAATGACGTTGCCTCTCTTCTTACAAAATAAAATGCCAATTGGCATTAATTTCATGGGAAGAGCCTTTGAAGAAAAGAAATTATTCCAAATAGCTAGAGCTTTTGAAAAAGCCAGCGGTCTTAAAGATTTAAGCGCCACCAACATGAAGGAGGGAAATTTATGAACTTTGAAGCAATTATCGGTTTAGAGATTCACGTTCAGCAAAAAACAAAATCAAAGATGTTTTCTGCCGCGCCAAATTCTTTCTCTCGTGAGCCAAACACTCAAACTGCCCCTCTAGATATGGGTTTCCCAGGAACAATGCCTGTAGTAAACAAACAAGCGGTTATCAATGCTATACGCGTTGCAAACGCTTTACATATGGAAATTGATCATACCCTTTATTTTGATCGTAAAAACTATTTCTACTCTGATCTTCCAAAAGGATTCCAAATCACCCAACAAAGAAGACCAATCGGAAAGAATGGCTATGTCACGGTTACAACTCCTAACGGACCAAAACGCATCGGTATCGAAAGAATTCATATGGAAGAAGATACCTGTAAGCAAGAACATTTCATGGATTATTCTCTTCTAGACTATAACCGTGCAGGCGTTCCTCTTTGCGAGATTGTTTCTTTGCCTGAGATTTCTAATGGTGTTGAAGCAAGAGAATACGCCGAAGCTATAAGAAACATTGTCGTCTATTCAGGGACAAGCGACGGAAAGATGGAAGAGGGATCGATGCGTTGCGATACTAACATCTCTCTTCGACCATATGGCCAAAAAGAGTTTGGTACTAAGGTTGAAATCAAAAATATCAACTCTTTCAAAAACATTGAGCTTGCTATCGAGTATGAAATGAAACGTCAGTCAGAACTTCTTTTGCAAGGAATAAAAATCCAACAAGAAACAAGACGTTGGGACGAAGCAAGCGGAAGAACGGTTTTGATGCGTGTTAAAACTGATGCTGTAGATTATAAATATTTCTGCGAACCTAACATCACTCCAATTCATTTATCCGATGAATTCATAAAAAATGCCATTGAAACATGCCCAGAATTATATGATTCAAAGAAAGAGAGATATCTTAAAGCAGGACTTTCTGAAAGCGATGCTAACGTTATTCTTTCTAATCCTAAAATGGCTGCATATTTCGAAAAAGGCATGGGTAAAGTTACAAATGCTAAGAACCTTGCTAACTTTTTAATTGTTGAAATTAACTCTTATTTGAATAAAAATGAAATTGGCATCGATGAACTTAGTTTATCTCCTGAAACGTTAGGA
>CAVDTI010000107.1:0-16395 GCA_963611905.1 Faecalibacterium prausnitzii
TGGAAGAGCTGATATAACCTATACGCCAAGGGACGGCTCGCACATGCCTATCGTCGTCGAGCTGAAGGCGGATGACTCCGCGGACAACGCCATCGCCCAGATCAAGTCGAGGGACTACGCGTCCGTGTTCAACGGATACAAAGGCAAGATATTGCTACTTGGCATCTCCTACGACAGCAAGACGTTGAAACATTCTTCAAAGATTGAATTCATAACATTATAAAAAACAAAGAGGTTATCGATATTTCGGTAACTTCTTTTTGCTTTATATGCCTATTTTTTGTCATTTGTGCCTAGAAGTTTGAAAACGCTTACATGGTGTTATTCAATAATGCCGTTAAAAAGCTTTTAGGAGGAAAACACACATGAAAAAAGCTATTTTTACGTTAGCAGCATCCGCATTAATGGGGCTTGCAATTGCAGGTTGTTCGAATGATCAAAGCAAATCATCATCAAGTTCGGCATCTTCTAGCGCTTCATCTTCATCATCATCTTCATCAGTAATAGAGAAGAAAGAAAGAAGCAAAACCGTTGCTTCATTCATTTATAGCGACATTAAAACGCCAGGCGATTATGGCGAGGGTTCATGGACTGCTTTCGCATATCAAGTTAATTTCTTTGAAAACAATGTCTATGAGTATATCAACACTCAACTCATCTATGGCTATGGAATGAGCTTAGGTACAACATCAATCGTTAACTATGGCACATATACAAAAGGTTCATCAGAAGACGGAGTTACCGCATATTCTTTGAATGTTGCAAAAGAAGTGGTCTTTAATTCTTATTCTCTCGCCGGCGGTTATAGCATCTCTATCAATACAACAAATCAATCCTACCCAGTCGAGATGCTTGCAAAGACACAAGGAGAGAAGAACATGGCCAATTCCAAAGAAGACGTCATCAAGGAATATGGTGCAGGATTTAAAATCTTCGCAGACGATGGGAAAAATACTTTCTCCTTTGTTGATCCGAATGGCGATTCAAACGAAAAGGTCGCAGTTACTACCGCTTCTGGAGATGTTTCTTCTTTATTAATTAGCAACATCAAGAAATGCCAAATCGTTTCTGATTTAATTTCTCCTGCTTCTTATGGCGATGGCTCATGGAACGCAGATATCTACCAAGTCAATACCTTCGAAGATGGCGAATACGAGTTCTTCAAAACAGAAGTTATCTATGGCTATAACATGAACTTAGGCACAACAACAATTAATAACTACGGCAAGGCGACGTACGGCACCTCTGAAGATGGATACACTCCTCTTAATTTAGCCGCAGCAGATAAGGTTGTCTTTAATTCTTACTCTCTTGCAGGAGGATATAACATTTCTATCAACACAGACAATCAAACATATCCAGTAGAGATGCTTGCAAAGACACAAGGCGAGAAGAATATGGCCAATTCCAAAGAAGACGTCGTTAAGGAATATGGTGCGGCTAGAACTTACTACTCCAATAACGAGAAGAATATTCTTTCTTTAAGCAATCCTAACGAATAAATCTGAGGTAAGAAAATGGCAAAAAAAGCTAAAAAAGGAATGACTCTTCCTAAGCTTTGCATCTTTAGTGGTGTCTCTCTTGCCGCGATTATTGCAATGGCTGTTGGAAGAGGACAAGCCTATAACTACGAAGGCTTGCTTGATGTCTATTTCACAAGAACAAATTATCAACCAAGTGAAGGGGAAAAAGCTCTTTGTGAAGATGTGCTCGACGAAGGAGCGGTTCTTCTTAAGAACGAGAATTCTGCTCTTCCTCTTAAGAGCAACGAGAAGAAAGTTGCCATCTTTGGTCAAAATTCCGTTGATTTTGTCTATGGTGGATCTGGCTCTGGATCGATTGATTCTTCAAGTGCACCAAGTTTGAAAGACGCCTTGGAGAAAGTTGGTTTAGAAGTAAATCAAACCTTATGGGATTTCTATAAAACGGGCGCAGGTTCTTCTTACCGCAAAGAAATGCCAGGTGCGGATGGCTCAGGTAATTTTGCGATAAACGAAGTTCCTCTAGATAAATATAGCGATGAAGTCAAATCTTCATTTAAAAACTCTGATCTTGCAATATGTTCTGTTGGACGTGCAGGTGGAGAATCTTCTGACCTTCCTTCTTATGATTTAGGAAATGGTTATAACTATCTCCAAGTCGATAAGAACGAAAGGGATATGCTTAAGCTAGCATGTGAGAATTTCTCCAAGGTCATCTTAATTGTAAATACCAACAATCCAATTGAACTTTCTTTTTTAGAAGAAGATGCCTATAAGAATATTAAAGCGGTTCTATGGGCTGGTGGAGTTGGACAAGAGGGGATGCATGGAATTGCCAATATTCTTGTAGGAAATGCAAATCCGAGCGGGAGACTTGTTGATACTTACGCCTACGATTCTAAGAGTGCGCCATCTTTCCAAAATCTTGGTGATTACACTTTCACAAATTCCAACATCGAGAAAGGAGACAAATATATCGTTTACTCCGAAGGAATCTATGTTGGATATCGTTATTATGAGACAAGATATGAGGATGTTGTCTTAGGCAATACGACTGGCTTTGACTATTCTAGCGCCATTCAATATCCATTCGGTTATGGATTGAGCTATACAAGTTTCTCTTATAGTGATTACCAAATCGAAGAAAATAATGACGAAGACAGCTTTACTGTTTCTCTTCTTGTTAAAAATGAAGGAGAAGTCAAAGGAAAAGACGTCGTTGAACTTTATGCCCAGAAACCATACACAAAAGGTGGGGTAGAGAAGTCTTCTGTCGAACTTGTTGGTTACAAAAAGACTGGTGAAATCGAACCAGGAAAGACCCAAAAGGTTGAGATAGAAATTGAGAAGAGACAGTTTGCCTCTTACGATTATCTAACAAGCAAGACTTATACTCTTGATCCGGGCGATTATTACTTAAGCGTTGGAACAAACGCACATGATGCTTTAAATAACATTCTTGCTAAAAAAGGTAAACACAAAGAGAATGGCATGGACTACGAAGGCAAAGAAGAACTTGCCAAAGTTGCTTTTAGCCAAGACTCTCTAGATAAAGACACCTATTCAACAAGCAAAGAAACCAAAACGAAAATCACCAATCAATTCGATGATGTCGACATTAATTATTACGAAGAGCATAAATATCTAACACGTTCTGACTGGGCAAACACTTTCCCAAAAACATATAAAGATGGGAGCTTTGCCGCGACAGATAAAATGCTAAAAGACTTAGAATTCTTTGATGTCAATTCTGATACAAGTGATGATGAGGCGATTTCTTCCTTTACTTTCAAAACAAATTCTACCGATACTGAATACAAAGTTACTGACTTACTTGATGCGGATTATTCCGACAAACGTTGGGATGATATGGTTGATCAATTGTCTTATAAGCAAATGACCAAACTCATCCGTATGGGTGGATATTCAACTCAACAGATAGACCGTATTGGTTTACCTGCCACACAAGATAAAGATGGTACAAGCGGCATTTCTGGAACATTAGTTTCTGGTGCCTCGGCAATGGCTTGGCCAGCAGAAGTAGTCATGGCCTCGACATGGAATGACGAATTAATCGAAAATCTTGGCGTTTGCTTTGGTGAAGATTCGATATCTTGTGGGGTTGCAGGTGCTTATGCCCCTGGTGCAGATATCCATCGTTCTCCTTATTCAGGCCGTAATTTTGAATACTATTCTGAAGATCCATTACTTTCAGGAAAAATGGCTGCAAGCGAAATCAAAGGTCTCCGTTCTAAAGGAGTTATCGTTTATGCTAAGCATTTTGCCTTAAACGATCAAGAAACCAATAGATATGGTGGATCGATATTTGCTAACGAGCAAGCAATTAGAGAAATCTATCTTAAAGGATTCGAATATGCCGTTACAGAAGGCAAGACTAATGGCTTAATGGCCGCGATGAATCGTATTGGTACACGTTGGGTTGGCGCTCATAAAGGAATGATGACTAACGTTCTTCGTAAGGAATGGGGATTTGAAGGAATGGTCATTACCGATCAAGCCTCAGTTCCAGCGATGTTCTACCAAGACATTGTCTCTGGCTTATGGGCAGGAACGGATTTATGGCTTAACACCTCAAGTTCTTATTGGTCGCTTGATGATTATAGCGATGACAAAACGATGCAATATTACATCCATCGTGCGGCTAAGAATATTGTCTATGCTGTTACTAAATCTTGGGCAGTTAACGAGCAATATAAAGAAGGGGGCAGCGGTCAACAAGCTGTTGTAAGCATCCTTCCTTGGAGAAGCTGGCTTACGGCTGCAGAAGTTGTGGTCTATTCTTTAGGATCGATTGGTATTATCTTACCGACAACCCTTTATATTCTTAAAAAGACAAAGAAAAAAGAAGATTAATATCTTTTAGGGGGCCTTATAGGCTCCCTATTTCTTTGAAATATAGCCTGTTTTGTAGATAATATATTTATGAAAATCAATGTTGCAGTCGTCGAAGACGAAATAAACGAAAAAGAGAAAACGAAAGAAATGTTAGAAAGATTCTTTAAGAGCGAGAATCTTCCTTTTGAGATGTTCTTTTTTGAAAACAGTAATGATTTTTTGAGTACTGATTTGAATAAATATAATCTTCTTTTGCTAGATATCATTTTGCCTAATGGTGAAAATGGGGTGGATATTGCTAAAAAAGTTAGAGAGCAGAATTGGAATTATCCGTTAATGTTTATTACAAAAACCGTCCAGTTTGCTCTTGATGGGTATAAGGTCGAAGCACTAGATTACCTTCTAAAACCTTTGATTTATGAGGATTTTGCTTTGAAACTACATAAGGCGATAAAAATCATTAATCTATCCGATGATAACGAGATTATTATTCGAACTAAAGAGGGCATCCTCACTTTGAAAGAATCGGAAATATATTACGTTGAAGTTAATAAGCATTATCTTACCTTCCATTCTAAAAAAGGAGAGTTCACTAGAAGAGGGACGATGGAATCTATATCTAACGAATTATCCTCTAGGTTTGCTAATTCTTCGAATAGTTTCTTGGTGAATTTAGATTACCTAGAGCTAGTTAAAAGTAATGACATCATCGTTAAAGGAGAGAGTTTGCCTTTATCAAGAAATTACAAGAAAAGTTTCTTGCACCAGCTAGAAGAAAGGAATGGCTAATATGAGTAGAGGATTGGTCTTTATTTTTGTTAGAGATTTTCTTTTTTGCGTGGAGTTGTTTTTCTCAGAGATGATTTCTTTCCGAGAGGAAAAAAAGAGAAAACATTTTGCATTAAGGAATTTAGCCGCGATTTGTGGGGAATTTTGCGTTTCTTTGCTATTTTCCTTCATTGTTTTCGAAATATCGGAAATGACCAATTACGATAGAATTGTTTCAGTTTTCACGGGGATTTTCTCATATTCTTTGATGTTTGGCATGCAAATTGGGGTTCTTTTGTTTATCTACAAAGTGGATTTTAACAAACTATTATCTTTGATGGCTTTCTCTTTTGTTTTTAGACAAGTTGTTTTCTCTTTATACGTTGCCTTATTTACCTGGGCTAATATGAACCTTCTCTTTTTCAAATACGATTCCTTTAATTGGATGACTTTTATGGTCTATCTAGGTTTCCATTCGTTTGCTTATGTTGTCTTTCTTTCCTTTAGCCTTCTTAGAAAAGACAATACTCCTCCTCAAAGCGAGAAAAGCGTTCTTATCATTCTTTTCTCTGCCATATTTGCAAACATGGTCGTTTGTACGATTGGGGAAGTCTATAGCACGGATGATAATGATTTTATGTATGTTATTCTTCTTTTCTCAAATATCATTTCTCTTTTACTGCTTACCTCGATTGAATGGATAATGCGTAAGATGTATAGCCTTCGTAACGAAAATCAGGTTACAAGCCAGTTACTTAGAGAAAAAGAAAGCCAATTTAAATTTGCTAAAGCCAACATGGAAAGACTTCATATTCTTGCCCATGATTTGAAGCATCAAAGCCAAGCCTTAAGAGCAGGAGGGGAAGAGGCAAAGGAAATCTTAGATAATCTCGATGATGCGGTTACTAACTACGATGCAATATTGTTAACTGAGAATCCTACGATAAACGTTATTCTCAATGAAAAGTGGCTATATTGTCAGAAACATTCTATTAGATTGTCTACGATTGTTGATCCTAAAGCACTCTCTCAGCTAGAAACAATTGAGCTTTATTCTTTGTTTGGAAATCTTTTAGATAACTCTATCGAAGCAGTCATGAAGATCAAAGACAAAGACAAGCGTACGATTTCTTTGAATGTTACCTATGGAAAAGGCCTTTCTTCGATTGATATTCGTAACTATTATGTTGGTGAGATTAAGATCGAAGACGATGAGAATGTTACTAGTAAAAAAGACTCCTTTGCTCACGGTTTTGGTACTAAAAGTATCAAAGGAATCGTTGAGAAATATAATGGGGATTATTCAAGAGAAACTGATAAAGATATCTATATCGTCAAAATAGTCATTCCTGATATTAGATAGATATATTGCATTTTGAAGTCAATATACTTACATAAATGTCTTTTTTATGTCAATATTTGTCCCGTTTAGGAAATAATCATTGAAATTATGCATATTTGATGTTTAATTCAAAACGTTGTTTTCCTTTCGTTCTTAATGAAGAAAGTGAAAATCTATCTTACTAGGAGTTTTAAACATGAAAAAACAATTGTTACTATTAGGATTTTCTTCAATGATGTTATTAACATCATGTGGGATTGATTCAACCACATCGAGCTCATCAAGTGCGTCCTCGTCTACGAGCTCTTCTGTATCATCGAGTTCTTCATCTTCAAGTGTTGTTACAGGACACACGGTTAAGTATGTTGCAGATAAGGAACATGCGGATACAGAGGTTAGTTTCCATCATGAAAATAGAGATGCGACCGAATATAAAGCGACAGATAAAATTGCTAAAGGCACGACAGTCTTAGTTAACATCTATTCTCCAACAGAAACTGTTACTGGAGGATTTGCAAATAATGTTGCCTTAACCGTTTATGAAGCCTTTGATACCTATTATCAATTCAGCATGCCTGATGAAGATGTTACGGTTACTGTCACATATGCCTCTGGACATACAGTTACATACACTCTTGATTCTGATCATCCAAATACAGAAGTTAACATCCATCATGCGAATAACGATTTAACTGAGTATCTTCCAACTGACAAAATCACTGAAGGCACGACAGTCTTAGTTAGCGTTTGGAATGTAGAGGAAATAGTCACTGGCGTATTTGCAAATGATACTGCATTGACTGTATCTACGGCCTTCCCATCGTTCTATCAATTCGTTATGCCTAACGAAGATGTCGTTATCACTGTTTCTTACAAGAGTGGAAGCCAAGGTGGAGATGAAGATATTACCTATTCATTAACTTATAATGCGGATAGTGCTCATACTGGAACTTATGTTACCTTCTTAACAAAGAGCCAACTTGATGGAATGCTTGCTGGAACATATAGCGGAGATGGCATAAAATCTGCTAAATCTGGTGATACCGTCTATGTTATGACTTCAACAGAAGAAACAGTCACTGGTGTTTACTTTAACGGAACTCTTGCAACAAAAGATGAAAGTTATGGCTGGATGTTATCAAGTTTCACGATGCCATCGGAGAAGGTGACAATCACAGTTACTTACGCTGCATAAATTGTTTATTCAATTAAGACGCCATTTAGATATAAGTGGCGTTTTGCCTTGAATAGGCCGAAATTATTTATATAGATTACAAAAAAGGAAAGAAAGAAAAAATGAAGAAAAAGATTCTATTATTAGCCCTTCCATTTGTTGCACTTATCTCTTCTTGTGGAGAAGGTAAGAGCAGCTCATTTTCGTCGGAAGAAACTAGTGGACTCGATCAAAATGATATTAGCGTTTTGACGAAGTTCAAAAAAGGTTTCAAACTTGAAGGAACTCTCTCATCAGTAATGACTTATTATTCTGATAAAGGATATGATGTTCCTCTTGAAGGAAAGGATCAAAGCAAAACTGGTTATAGCTTTACTTTGGTTTATCAAAATAGTGATAAATACACAGGCATAGATCGTCGTTATTATCGCGTTAAAGACGATGGAAGCAAGCAATATCTTAACGGCGAGAACGCTTATGATAATAATGGGTACGTTGGACTTAATTATTTAGATTACAGCAACGTTATCAATACGGACGGCTACTCTGCTACAGATGGCTATAACGAAGATCCATATTTTTCAAGTGGACTTATCAATCCGTTCTTAACTCTTAAGAATTCCGATTTCCATAAAGAAGATGGCAAGATTATTTTAGATAGCACTAAGAACAACCTTTTATATAACCTTGTTTTCTCTGGACTAGCTAAATATGTGAAATTAGGAATTCCTCTTAAGGAAGGCGTTTTTTCTTCTGATTTTAGCTCATATTCTTCAGAGTCTATCGATTATGAAGGAACAACATTTGAAGATTACACGACATATTACGTGAAGACAAAATATACGATTAATTTCTCTTTCTCTCAAATCGGTGAAGCCGATGCTAAGAATACTCTCCAAAAAGAGCCTACAAAAACAGAGAACGATCCATTAGGTAAAGCCTTAAAGAGCATGGCAGGAAAGAGCATTACAATCGACCGCCACTCAATTACTTACGAAGGAGAAAGTAAGATCGAATCCGAAGAAAGCGTTAGAACGTATAACGATGGTACGGATATCTATATGCAAGTATACGATTATGCCTTAACTCCTGATGCTCCAACTGAACCAACTTCCTCTGATCTTTATTTGAAAGCAAACTCGAAGAAGTACCTTAATGCATACACCTTAAGCGGAAAAAACGAAGATGGAACGTATACGTTTAATTACAACTCCTCTTCTTATGCTTCAATTGATGGTTATTACAGATATTCTCAATTCCAACCATATTTCAATATAAATCAAAATATCTTCAACAAGAATGAAGATGGTTCTTATTCTCCAACAGAGGATAACCTTCCATATATCGGTGCAGATTGCTTTGTCCCAGCTATTTCTTCAACAACAGAGATTGCTAATGGCTATATTACCTCGATGAAGATTTATCTTTCTAGCGATAATAGCTATATCGATCATATCCAATTCTTATTTGAAGAAGATATCTATACTGGATATACAGGCGAAATCATTGTTACATATTCTAATGTAGGTAACACAAAATTGCCTTTCTCGATTGTTACGAATTTATAAGGAGGAATAGAAAATGAAAAAGACTAAAGTTTTATTATTATTAGGTGTTGCAGCCCTTTCTTCTTGTAAAGGAAATGACGATCAATCACGCTCGCCTTCTGAGACTGAAGAAAAGAGCCTTATTCAAGAAAACATCAATACTTTTTCTAAAGGCTTCCTCATGTATGGTGAGATTACTCAAACAAGAGTTCAAGTCACTGGAATTACTTCTACTGGAGAATATACTTATTCGACAACCAAAGAAACCAATACATATAACACCGAGATTGGCTTTGAAAACGTCACAAGAAATGGCTTCAGAAAAGTTTCTACTCAAGAATATGAAGGGGAGGAACAAACAATTGAAGACTATACCTATTTCGAAGATGAAAATGGTTTAGCATACAAAGAAAGCCTTAACTATAAGAATGAACTTGAACGTGATTACAGCATTAACTTATCTAGTTCATCGTTTGTTTATAATGGTTTCTACAATTTTTTCACTATCTTAAATGAAGAAGATTTCACTGAAACAAGTTCAACTCGTTATGATCTTGATTTGGGGAAGACTGCAATTATTACAAATAACCTTCTTTATTCGTTAAATAGTGGTTTTGCAACCGCTGCCAAAGAAGCGTATTTCACCATGGAAGATGGCGTATTTACTTCGTTCGACGTCACGATGAAAGATTATTTCTATGCGGATTCCACAACTGGTTACTATTACAAGATTGAAAACGTTGCAACCTTCAACTTTGCTAATCAAGGTGACTATAGCGTTTCCTCAGTTAAGGTCTATGAAGATAAGGGCTACACATCATTAGATAAGGCTCTTAAGAGCATTGGCAATAATTTCACGATGACAGTTAAGATGAACGCTCTTAGCCAAACGAGCGGAACAAGCGCATCGACGTATCAAGATTTCTATTTCACTGGCGATAAGATTTATGTTCATTCTTATACCGATACGAAGGACTCCGCCCCAAATCGTAATAAAGACTACTATTTAGCTCCTGATGCAAACGGAACTCTCTATTCTTATGTCTACGATTCTACAAGTGGAGAATTTATCAAGAAAGTATCTTCTAGCTATGCCTCCCTTTACCAAGGATTATTCACATACGATGATTACCTTCCAAAGGTTGGACAAATTTCCTCGAACTTATTCACAAAAGATGGAGACAAATATAAAGCAGAAGAAGATGTTGCAGCCTCTCTTCCATATTATTTCTACCTCCAAAATCCTCCATACAAAAAGAATGCGTCAAATAACTTTATCGATGTAGAGATTAGCTTATCTGGTGATAGTATCGATAAGGTTGTCTTGCCATATTCTTACACTGACTTTATGGAAGGCACGATTATTACTGGTTCTTACGAAATTACCTATGACAATATCGGTCAAACGGAGCTACCTACATTATGAAGAAAGTTCTATTTCTTTTAGCTCCTGCTTTTTTAGCCCTTGCCTCCTGTTCAAATAATGATAATGATAGTTCATCATCATCTTCATCAAGCGTTGTTGAAGAAAGAATTACTTGCTCAATTTCTCTCTCTAAAGGAGGGAATGCAAAAGCCTACAAGGATGGCTCTCTTTTAGGAGAGGCAAAGGAAGATAAGCCATTAACGATTTCTAATCTTTCTATTGGCGATTCCTTTACTGTCCAATTATTTTTCGATGAAGGATATGCGATAGGTAGCGCGTCCTTTAATGGGAATAAAATTACTTCTGATACTTCTTATTACAAGGTTACCATTAGTGAAAATGTTAACGAATTGTCTTTTGCTTTCCGCCTTATTGAAAGCAAAGCCTCAGATTTCACCTATGAATTTGATAATACGAATTCTACTGCGACGATAACTGGATATACGACTAACGAAGTGCCAACTCCTCTTATTCTTCCTTCCTCGGTTACTGAGAAGAATAAAACATATGCTGTCACAAAAATTGCTAAGGATTCCTTTGCTAATGCAGAAATTAGCAAGATTCAAATTCCTTCTTCAATAAAAGAGATTGAATATGGTGCGTTTAATAATGCCTATAACATGGTTTCTTATTCGGTCGATGAAGGAAATACGAATTATTCTTCTAAGGATGGAATCCTTTATAACAAGGATTTTAGCGAGTTGTTTGCTCTTCCTGTTAAATATGAGAAATCATCTTATACAATGCTTAGTGGCGTAACTTCGATTGCAGATTACGCTCTATATCAAAACCGTTCTATCAAGGAAGTTGCCTTTAACGATAAGATTATTAGCATCGGTGAGAGCGCATTCTATAATTCTACATTCTTAGAGAATGTTTCCTTCCCAAAATCACTTAAGAGCATTGGGAAGTATGCCTTCTATCAAAACTCTAATCTTAAGAGCATTTCTTTCTCTGAAGGCTTAGAGACTATTGATAGTTACGCTTTCTATGGATGCTTGAAGATTCCTTCATTAGCCTTCCCAAATTCTTTAAAAACCATTGGCGGAAATTCCTTCTTTAAGTGTGATCGTCTTTCTGAGATTGATTTTGGAAATGGCATCGAAGAGATTGGAGAATCCGCTTTCTCTAATGAAACAAACATCACTGAATTATCTTTCCCATCTTCCTTAAAGAAGATTGGGAATAGTGCGTTTAGCGTTTGTGACAAATTAGAAACGATCACTTTTTCTGAAGGATTGGAAGAGATTGGTAATGCTGCATTTGCCTTATGTTCATCTTTAACAAAGGTTGCTTTACCTGCTTCACTTAAGAAGATTGGACCAAATCCTTTCTACGCTATTCTTAAACTTAATGAAACCAACTTCTCTGTTTCCTCATCCAGTGAATATTTCACCGTTGTGGATGGAGTCCTTTATAGCAAAGATATGAAGAAACTTGTTTGTTATCCATACGGAAAAACAAATGAGGAATATTCAATTCCTAGCGGCGTTGAAGAACTTTCTGCAAGAAGCTTTGCTTATGTTAATAACTTAAAGACTTTAGTCATGCCTAAGAGTGTGAAGAAACTTGATGAATGTTTCTACTCGATGACCGCCTCCTTAACGATTAAATATCAAGGAAGCCAAGAGGAATGGGACGCCATAGATAAAACTGGCAATAGTGGTTTAGATTGGAATTATTCCTCATATGTCACAGTTACTTTTGCGGAGTAATTCCTTAATTATTTCTCTTAAAAAGTTATAATAAGTTTATAGAGGTAACAAAATATGATTATTTTACATATCAAAGATTTCGGTGATATCAAAATCGAATTAGATAGAGATAATGCCCCAATATCTGCAAATAACTTCGCGTCCTTGGTTTCTAGTGGATTCTATGATGGCTTAACTTTCCATCGTGTTATTAAAGGATTCATGATTCAAGGCGGAGATCCGCTTGGCAATGGAACTGGAGGACCAGGATATTCCATTAAAGGTGAGTTCCGTGCGAATGGAGTGAAGAATACTTTATCCCATAAGAGAGGAGTCATCTCCATGGCACGTTCTCAAATGTTTAATTCCGCAGGCTCTCAATTCTTTATTTGTGATGCGGACGATACCTTCCTTGATGGACAATATGCTGCCTTTGGAAAGGTTATCGAAGGGATGGACGTGGTAGATAAGGTTGCCCGTGTTGATAAGAATCATGCTGATAAGCCTTATAAGCCAGTCATCATCGAAAAAGCCGAAGCAATCGACGAAGAAATTAAGCCAGTCGAAAAGATGTAACAAGTAAGCCATTCTCAAATGAGGGTGGCTTTTTCTTTTTGGGTTCAAAGAATTGCTGCATATTTTTTATCAAATAATATGCATATAAATTGTGCTGATGGATGTTGTTCGTAGTTACAACACATGGACAAAGTGGAACTATAAGATGGCACTGCAGAAATTTCAAAAACAGAACTAAAAATTTTAGAATGCATAAAAGAAAATTCTAAATTGAATGTAAATAAAATCGTTGAAGCTGTTGGCAAGTCGAGAAGAAGCATCATACGTTCGCTTGAAATCATTGAAAGATAAAGGCTATATAGAACGTGTTGGATTCGATAGATATGGAAGTTGGAAGGCTTTGAAATGAAATAAAGCCATAAATACTCCATATTTTGTTTTAAACATATTTCTAAATTCGTGTTCTTAGTTATAATTAACTGGTTAAAAGGAATTTTATCTATGGCACGAATTATCTTAGTTGGCGGCGGTTCATCATCTGGCAAATCTTTCGTTACGAAAGAAGTTCTTAAAAACGTTGGTGAAGAGAATATTACTAGAATGACGATGGACGATTACTATCTCGATCAGGCAAATGTGCCTCTAGCGGATAGATATAAGGTCAACTATGACCATCCTAAAGCGTTTGATTGGCCTTTGATGAGAAAACAAATAAAAGCGTTAAAAGACGATCAACCAATTGAGAAACCTATTTATGACTTTGTTAACTTAACTAGATCAGGCAAAACAGAAGTCATTGTTCCTAAGAAAGTTGTAATTATCGAAGGCATTATGGCTTTGGTAGATAAACAAATAAGAAACTTAGGCGATCTTAGAGTTTTCATTCAAGCTGGTGCGGAAAGAAGATTTTTAAGACGTATCATTCGTGACTCTAAAGAAAGAGGAAGAACGTTTGAGAACATAGTTTGTCAGTATTTCAACACCGTTCAGCCAATGTATGATGAAATAGTTAAGCCATCTAGTGAATATGCCGACCTTATCATCAATAATGATGGAGTGAAGAACTTAGCAATCGATGTTCTTACTTGCGTTATACAAGAACAAATAGACATTGCTAATAATATAAAGAGCGAGAAACATATGATGGATGATGAATTCCGTGAGGAAGTGCTTAGATCCATTTTCCAAGATATGAAGGAGTAATTATGCAATATTTAGATAAGACCATTGAATTGTTGAATAAATCTTATAGCCCATTTCATGTTGTAAATAATCTTAAGGAATTATTAGATGAGAAAGGCTATAAGGAACTTAGCGAAAAAGAAGATTTTCAGCTTGAAGAAGGTGGAAAATATTATTTAACACGTAACGGATCTGCATTAATCGCATTCTCCGTTCCTACGGATCCTAAAGAATCTGCATTCAGAATTTCAGCATCACACACTGATTCACCAACATTCAAAATCAAGCCAAACCCTGTTCGTAATTATAAGAATCTCGTTTCACTCAATGTTGAGCCATATGGTGGAATGATTGATGCGCCATGGCTTGATAGACCACTTTCTTTTGCAGGAAGAGTGTTTTATTTCGATAAAAACGATGAATTAAAAGAAACATTACTTAACATCGATGAAGATTTGATGGTTATTCCAAATCTTTGTATCCATTTCAATAGAAACATTAATAGTGGTTATGCCTTTAACGCAGCAAAGGATATGATTCCTTTACTTGGCGTTGAAAAAGATTTTGATTTCCAAAAATATCTTCTTTCAAAGATCGAAGGAGCAAAAGAGATTCTTTCTTTTGACTTATTCCTTTATAACCGTGATACAGCTAAGAGAATTGGTCTTCATAAAGAATTCCTCTCGTCACCTAAGCTAGACGATTTATCAAGTACATATAGCGTTCTTCTTGGCTTTTTGGATGCCAAACCAACTTATTTCAATATCTATTGTGCATTCGATAATGAGGAAGTAGGTTCTCTTACCAAACAAGGTGCATACGGGACCTTCTTCAAAGACACAATTACGCGTATTGGCAAAGAATTAGATTTACCATTAGAGAAAATGTTAGCAAAATCTCTTCTTGTTTCCGTTGATAATGCCCATGCTAACCATCCAAATCATCCAGAGATTTCTGATCCAACAACATCGGTCTTATTAAACGAAGGAATCGTTGTTAAATATAATGCAAATCAAACATATACTTCTGACGCATTATCGGTTGCTAATCTTAAGAACATTGTTAAAGACTCAAATGTTAAATTCCAAGATTTCACAAATCGTTCTGATTTGAGAGGTGGTTCAACATTAGGAAATCTATCTAATAATCAGGTTTCCATCTCTTCAGTAGATATTGGAATTGCTCAATTGGCCATGCATTCGTGTAATGAACTTTGTGGAGCCTATGATGTTGATTCCATGTCGATTTTGATGAGAGAATTTTTCTCCTCGAAAGTAAGAATCTAGTATTTATGAAGACAATAGTTGATAACGCCATTTTAGAGAAATACGCAAAGATTCATCCATCATTCCTAGAAGAATTAGGAGATGATGTAAGGGCAAAAATCTTAGGGAAAATGATTTTTACATCCTACGAAAAAGGAGAGGTTATTTTCCAAGAAGGTGAAAAAGCAAATTCTCTTTATATTATTCGTAATGGCAATATCAAACTAGCAACATATGATGGGGAAGGAAGAGAACAAATCGTTTCGATCTTTTCCCCTGGCGATACGTTATGGATATCTGTGTTTTTAAAAGGTAAGAAAAGCATTACTTATCCTTATAGTGGAGTATGCTTAGATAACGTTATTGTCGGTAAGATGTTAAAAGACGATTTTGAATCTTTAATTCAAGACACTCATTCTGCTTTAGAAATAATTGGTTTATTATCAAATAAGCTTTCCGATGCAAACGAAAGAAACTTAATGCTTTCTGTTTCTGACCCTAAGGCTAAGATAGCAAGACTTTTCTTATACCGTTTAAATCACATTAAAGGGGATATCATCAAATTAAAATTAGAAGATATTGCCGCCCATGTCTCATTACGTCCAGAAACCGTTTCAAGAAAACTCAATGAAATGATCGATGACAAAATTATAAAAAAAGTGGGACAATCATCGTTTAAAATCACAGATTATCAAGAGTTAGTC
This sequence comes from Faecalibacterium prausnitzii, assembly GCA_963611905.1. Taxonomy (GTDB): domain Bacteria; phylum Bacillota_I; class Bacilli_A; order RFN20; family CAG-826; genus UBA4951. Next base: position 15,956 of record CAVDTI010000107.1, read on the forward strand.
AATATTTCTAGGGAGTAAATAAAAATGACATTCAAGAGAGATGTTTGGCCAAAGTACTTGCTCCTTTTTGGATCGATAAATTTTATTGCGGCAAGCATATATTTAACGATCATGTATTTTATTACAGGAAAAAAAGACTTGATTTTTCTTATTATTGGCACGGTTTTGATACCTATATCAATACTTTTTATCGTTTTAACCGTTCTTGATTTCCTTAAGAAACGCGATGCGATAATTCTTAAAGAAAACAGACTTATTGTGAGGAATTATAAGGAAAGAGAAATAGGTTTCAGTGAAATAAAAGATATTCGTTACCTTTCATCAAGAGGCGGTGGGGCCAACCCAAGAGGGATTTTGTTTGGCGTTTTTTCGTATAAATCCGGAACAATTAATATCCATTTAAACGATGGCGAAATTATTCGTATTAAGGATATCAAGAA
>CAVDTI010000108.1:0-439 GCA_963611905.1 Faecalibacterium prausnitzii
GTTTACAGCTTGAGAACATCTAAAAATGATAGCGATATTTTATTATCAACCATTCTATTTTTTTTATTTCTTTAAAAACTTTTAACAAAGCTTTCAATTTTCTTTTTGCTAAGTATTTTTCTAATATGATCTTGACTTGAAGGCGTCTCATAATGATTAGAAAGAAGCCTATCCATGATTGATTCAGCGTGTTATTCACCAAGTAATCTATTATGCCATTATGGAACGATAAGATTGATACCAAAAATATCAGTCCTTTTTTCATATCTTCGGAACTTGGAGTTGCTAACTATAATTAAAATTTCAAAAATGTATGTAACAACTTATGTTTCTTGCGTTTTATTCTCAATAAACGCCTATAGCATTTTGTTACCGCTACACAAGTGTCACCAAAAAATCGAACATGACTTTTTATTTATATCCACAAATATTTGAACAT
>CAVDTI010000108.1:527-6107 GCA_963611905.1 Faecalibacterium prausnitzii
CTTTTCTTGTTTTTCTTTGAATCAAGGATTCAACGAAATATCTGTTCAATCTCAAAATCAATCGTCTTGATTTTCTTTACCAATAAAATTTTATAGAACGAATAACTGTATAATGGTTTAAACAAATAAACGAAAGGATTAAATGTATGCAAGATATTTACGCTGACGTTGAAAACATATCTAAAGAATTTGCTGAATGCTCAAAGTTTGTTACCGCTATAGGCGACGAAACAAGACAACATATGCTTTTTGAAATGATGAAAATGAAGAAATGCACAGGTGTTCGTGTTGGTGAGATTACAAAGAAAACTAATCTATCTAGGCCAGCTGTTTCGCATCATTTAGCAATAATGAAAGACGCAGGCATCGTTAAAATGAGAAAAGAAGGGACGATGAATTTCTATTATCTAGACGTAGAAGCTAAAACAATACGTAAATTGATAAACACCCTTTCTCGTGTAGAAGAGGTTTTAAGCGTTTTAAAAGAAATGCGAAAAGATATTGAAGAAGAATAAATACAGAGGAAAATGAGATGGACATTTTAGATGTTATCAAAGAAAGACATTCAGTCAGATCATATACAGACAAGAAAATTGAAGGTGAAGTCTTAGAAAAACTGCAAAACAAAATAGAAGAGCTCAATAAAGAAAGCGGTCTGAATATGCAACTTATATTGGATGAACCAAAGGCGTTTGATTCGTTTGTGGCACATTATGGCAAATTTGATGGTGTGAAAAACTATATTGCCATTGTAGGTAACAAAGATTCGAATTTGGCTGAAAAAGCAGGATATTATGGAGAGAAATTGGTTTTGTTTGCTCAATCACTAGGCCTCAATACTTGTTGGGTGGTTTTGACTTTCAAAAAAATAAAAGGCGTATATAAAATCAACAAGAATGAAAAGATGCAGCTTGTCATCGCTATTGGCTATGGCCGAAATCAAGGTGGTTCACATAAAATAAAAACCTATGAACAAGTTACTAACGTGAAGGGAGAAGCACCTCAATGGTTCGTTGATGGAGTAAATGCTGCTTTACTAGCACCAACAGCCGTGAATCAGCAAAGATTCAAGATTGATTATAACAATGGTGAAGTGAAAATCACCGCATCTAAATGGCCGTATGCAAATATCGATCTAGGAATTGTGAAATGCCATTTTGAAATAGGATCTGGTAAAAAGTTCAATAAAGATGGCATCATTTATGAATGAGATAAAGATACATATTTTTCATACTGGACACGTAAGAGTGTCACCTTATTTGCCTTTTGGAGGCGAGAATTGCAATATTTTAAAAGCGTCTGGGCTTTTTATCCCCAAAAGAAAATGGCTTACCTTACCTGTTTCATGTTATTTGATTGAACATCCAAAAGGACTCATTCTATTCGATACAGGATGGAATAGAGAAATGTCTCCAGATGGAACATTTGATAAGAAGGCGCAAATAAAGTCTTTAGGGAATTATCTTCTATATAAGACAAATCAAGGATGGGTTGAAAAAGGAAAATGCATCGATGAACAGCTAATAAATATCGGAATAAAACCGAGTGATTTAGATTATGTAATTTTGTCTCATCTTGATTGTGATCACGCAAACGGACTATCTCTTGTCAAAGAGGCGAAGCAGATTATCGTTTCTAACGATGAATTGAAGTTTGCAAACAAGAAAAGCTTTATAACGAAAATACGATATCAAAAGAAGTGGTGGGATGACATCAATCTTACTGGATTCGATTTTAATGGTTCCGAAGGTCCTTTTGAAAAGAGTTACGATTTATTTGGTGATGGTAGCCTTCTTTTAATCAACATTCCAGGACATTGTGATGGCCTATCCTTACTCAAAGTAATAAACAAAGAAAATGGAAATTACATATTGCTCTATTCTGATGGAGGATATGCGACTAAATCTTGGAAAGATATGATTTTGCCTGGAATCATCGATGATAAGGAAAAAGGCATAAGATCCTTAGAATGGATTAAAAAAGAAAGTTTAAATCCTAAATGTATTGAATCAATTGCAAATCATGATTCTGATGTAATTCCACATATAATAAACATGTAGTCTTTAAATAAGTCGTCAGAATCTTAATTTTTGAACGTAGTTTTATTTTCTCGGTTTAAGGATATATGAAATCGAAAAATGCAAAAAACACTACTCTTAAACGCCATTTAACTATAACGATATGAGAGTAGGTAAAAGTTGGCGCGAATAAAAAACGCTAGCCTTCCTGTGGTTGGCAGGTAATCGTATGTTTCTGCACAACATTATTGTCTATAAAATTTGGAGTAAATATTGCGTGGATGATTTCGGTTATTTTTTAGCGATGCCTTGCTTTAAAGACACATTTAAAAACGATTCGTAGGAACGTTACAGATACGATTAGAGCTGAAATTCGATTTGAACTGTAATCAAGAGATCAAAAATAATTATGGTTTTTTAATCAATGAGTATAAAAAAGCGAAAAAAGTTAAGAAAAATGTTGCGATTTCCTTTTTAGAAGACTATATTAATTAAGCCTTTGTAAAGAAGGTGTTGCGCCAGTAGCTCAGCTGGATAGAGTATCAGACTACGAATCTGAGGGTCACGAGTTCGAATCTTGTCTGGCGCGCCAATAATATTCGGGATGTAGCGCAGCTTGGTTACCGCGTCTGCTTTGGGAGCAGAAGACCACCGGTTCGAATCCGGTCATCCCGACCAAATGAATATAGTGCCGATTATATCGGCTTTTTTTGTTACTTTGGTGCCAAAATGGGTGCCAAAATCAACGTTAAACTATGAAAAAATACGGCATATTTCAGCCGTATTCGTTAAACCTCAAAGAAGGTCGTCGAGGTCTTTTTTCTTCTTTGATTCGGTGTAATGGATATAGAAGCCCATGGTGGTGTTCGTTGAGGAATGCCCCAATTGCTCCTGTACCTCCCTGACGTCATAGCCTCTGTCGAACATCCTTGTCGCCATCGAGTGCCTCAGTCCGTGCAGCGTTATGTGCGGGAGCCCGGCCATCCTCAGGTGCGAGTTCACGGCCCTCCTCACCGACATCCTGGACATCGGCCTCCCGGTCTTCCCCATGAAGACGAGCTCCCCATGGCTGACGCGCCTCTCCGACGCGTATGAGCGGAGCGCCTCCATGATTTTGTGCGGGGGGCGGACGTATCTGTTGCTCCAGATCTTGGTCGAGTTCTCAATCGAATATGTCAGGGAAGGGGATAGGCTAATCAAAGCCGAATTCAGCAAGGACGACTCCGCCTACCGTTATGCCGTATACTCAAAAACCCGCTCATGGAAAGCGACATTCAGGACGTAATCACCACGGAAAAGGTGCTTGAGAAGTTTTATGACCTGCCAAAATCTCTCTCGAAAACGATTGAGACGAAGATAAAGAACGGGAAAATCATCGACTACCTAGCCTCTTGGGCTAGCGGCGAGCTGAATAACGCCTCCGTGCTGAAAACAGTTGAAAAACTCGGTTTCGACGGGTACTTTAAGAATGACGGGGAGGCAATCGTGAGAAACTCATCATTGCTTGACTACGGAGAGAGAGGAAAGGAAAACCATGGAAGAGAAGGTATACGTGACAAGGAAGAAGGCAAACAGCGAATCTCAACTAAAGAAATTCGAAGAGGATTGGTCGAAAGGGTTAAGGCCGAGGCTTCCTACACAGAAAGAGCGTTGGGAGGTATATCAAAGTTTCTTCAAGAAAAAGGCAAAGACGGAAGAATAAAAATCATCGACGAGAAGGCCTACACGCCCGATATGAGCGCCATCTCAAACAAGATGAAAGACAAATGGGGGATAAGGGAGCCCATGTCTTTCGTCATTTCAGACGGGGCTTTGCAGGATGACATTGAGGGGTTCCACACAAAAGACGGGATTTACATCGTTCTGGACAACATAGACGGCGACGTCGGCAATGTCGCGATGCATGAGGCATGGCACGCGCTTGAGGAAAGCGGGGACCATGACCAGACATGCGCCGAGACCTCCGATAGACTCATGGAGTTAATAAATGAGCTTGACTTCGTCGCGAACGAAAAAAGTTTTTCGGAGATAGAATACGGAAGAGACTACGGCCGCTATTACGCTATGCTTTATAAAGAATTTTCTATGCTGCATAAAGAATATGGCGACGATTATAAATCAATATTCTCCGAATTGGCCGGTGATTTCTTGAGCGGCCGCATATCGGAGGATGGCGGCTTCATGTCGGCGGCTCCAGCGGATGAGCAGGATTTCATAAATAAATGGTGGAAGAAAGTGGAGAGCGAGGCAAGCAAAGAGAAACCGTCTTACTACCTCGACACCGAAGGAAACAAACTCAGCGAGTCGCAGAAAAAGTTTTTCTCCAAGAGCAAGGTCAGAGACAGAAGCGACAAGAGCAAGCTGCGCGTCGTGTACAACGCCACGGACGTGGACTTCAACACTTTCGATTATTCGAGCATAGGCAAAGGCGCCGGAGCACTGTACGGACCTGGGTTTTATTTCTCGTTCGATGACCTCGGTGACCATTACGGCGTTAGCGGAAGCAGGAGGTTCTACCTGAACATCGTGAATCCCGCGAAAGACGATGCCATAACGTTCACGGACGACGACATCGAATCAGTAATCAGCGGGATGGATTCCCTTTACGACGGAAAAAATTCAGACCCGCTTTGGCAGAGGGCTGCGCGGTGAGGAGCTTCGACGACATGCTGAAGCAGTCGTCAAGCGACGTCGATTTGGTCAACTTGCTCAAAAAAAGCGGCGCGAAAGCTCAAAAACGACAACAAAGGATGGCATTGGACGCTTGGCGATTTGACCAAAGTCATCTATGAGAAGACGGGCAAGGACGGCATAATCATCAACAACCCGCTCCCAGACAGCCCGAAGCAAGTCGTCTGCTGGAACCCGGCCGCAATCAAGAGCGTATACAGCCTCTCGCCAAGCGACGACAGCGACAACGTCAGATTCGCGAGAAAAAGCAGGCTCACCAACTGGGCGAGCGCGGAGCCGAGCGCGAAGGCGAAGGCGTTCATGAAGGAAAATAAAGCGAAAGAGCCGAGAAAAGCGGCGTCTTTCGTCGCGAACGAGGGATTCCAGACGATGGAGGCCGAGATTACGGTCAAGAGAAACGCGGACACAAAAAAATGGGACATCACCACATATGACCGATACACAGAGCAGACGATACGCAACAAATCCTTCAAGAACTGGCCCACGGTCCTGAGATACATATCCGGCGTTTACGGCGACGACGTGAGGAGAATCACCGCCGAGAGGGTGTCCGGCCAAACCGAGCGCCGCGCGCAGACGGCACCGCAGGACTCCGCGCAAGGCGCGCAGGCGAGGGCCGGCTCAGCCGCATCCGCGCCAGAGAGCGCGGGCGCAGAGGGCACGCCTTTCGACAAGTCAACCAACAACGCCTCGTACATCGCGAACGAAGGGTTCGAGCCTACCGAAGACGCCGTCTCGATAACCTACAACGAGGAGACGGGGAGATACGACGTAACGGCGCATGACAACTACATCAACAGGGATTTGCCGACGAAATCTTTCAGACGCTTCCGCAAGGCGAAGGAATACGCACAAACCGTTTTCGGCAAGC
>CAVDTI010000108.1:6117-13136 GCA_963611905.1 Faecalibacterium prausnitzii
GGTTGAGAATAGCAAAGAAACCGTTAAAAAAGAAAATTCGCCTGTCACAAAGAAAGTTTCCAATGGAATCGCCATTAAGGCATCAGATGACAAAAAATTAGTCACCGGTGAAATCAATGGCAAAAAATTCAAAATCGATATGGGCAAAATCAAAATTGGGAAGGACGGAAAAACCATCAGAGACTCAAATTCAGAGCCGTTTTTCCTAATTGCCGAGCAATATCACAAAGAGGCCGAGAAGAAATTCCCTGAGACCAAGAAAAAGATTTTCGACGACATCTGCGCGAAATATGGGCTCACGACGGCATTAAAAAACCTTCAAGGCGAGAAACTCACCAACCCTAGCATAAAATCAATATCTTCGTTTGCGGATAGGATAAAAAGAAACATCGTCAAGAAAGGCAATGCCGACCCGAATATCCTCAAGGACATGATTCGCGGAACTTATTTGTTCGACGAAAAATCTGCAATCACGAAGTCCAACGGCTTGAAAGACCTTGTGAGCGATTTGCAGAAAATCAGTGCGAAGCCAATCGAATTAGACGCCAAAAACACCCCATTTTACAAGGCAATGCATATCAACCTAAACTACAAAGGATTAAACATTGAGATTCAAATACATGATGAAAATTCATTGAAGACAAAGCAAATCGGCGACAAATTCTACGATAAATGGAGGTCAGTAGATGAAAATTCGCTAAAAGACGAAAAATTGAAGGAGTATCTTTCCGAAAGAAAAGCCGCCATAGAAAATGGCGACGCGTTCTTGAAAGATAAATTATTCAAAAAAATCTATGACGTTTTTTCTAATTTGACTATTTCAGTTTCCGAAAGCAAGGTCGAATCATATAAATCTCCAACGAGCACTGGCTCAGTTGGCTCCACCCATTCGCCATCGACAAGTTCCTTGGCTGGCCAAGAAGAATCATCAATTATTCGCCCATCTTCCAATCTCACTACGCGACGCTCTGACATAAGCAAATCCTCCTCTGAAGCTGAAAATAGTATAACACCTTTAGTAACCGACAAGGAGAAGAATTCAGCCGCAAAGCTAATCGAAGCCGGAGCCGACGTCAGCAAATCCCTAAAGGTCCGCCTGAAGGACGTGAGGGGTGCTTTCGTCGCGGCCGTGAAAGAAACTTTGCCTGAGAACGGCAAATTCAAAATCAGCGCCGATGCGGTGAGGGAGACGATGGCCGAGGTCGACCTTGTCAAAGACAAGAAGAAAACGCCAGTCGTGGCCGAGAACATGCTCAAGCGCCTGAGGGACATCAACATCACGATAACGGGCGATGAGGGCGACGAGAAAATAAAACTCGGCAATTTCATGTCCCCCGAGCAGGAGAAAGAGGCTTTCGGCATACTCACGAGCGCGCTCAATGGGAAAGCACGCCCGACCGAGCTTGCGAAATGGGCGAAAGCGCTATGAACGTTCTTTTTTATGATACAAAACGAATGCTGTGGATGCCTTTTTCAAACAAGTTATTGATAGTTAAGACCAAATTTTTTTAATGTATAAAACAGTTACGAAGGAGAAACTCATGAAAAAGAAAATAATCACATTTGCATTAGCCTTCATTCCAATGCTAGTTTCTTGTGTTCAACCAGAAGGAGGTTCTACAACCTTTAGTGCAACTTTAATCACTGAAACTGCCTATAAAACAGAAAAAAGCTTCACCTATAAAAACCATAGTTTCAAATATTACAACGTTCGTAGTGATGGCTCCGGCAACTTCGTAATGGTTGATAATACTAGCTATATTGCTAACTTTGATATCACCTTCGGCTTGAAAGTAAAAACTCCTTATGTATATACCCACAAAGAGAATGATGAAACCTTTGAATCTACTTTAGTTACCAAAATGTACGATACGGCAAATGACGAAGGATATTATAGTTATTCTGTCTCAGAACGCGGATTTATCATCCGTGGATGTGATAAAGACAGTACAACCACAATAAAGGACATAAATATCGGCAAAATTATCATTTGGTGCTAAGAAAGCTAAAAATATATTCAAGAGAAAACCTAAAACTTATTGACATTCTTATTCTTTCTTTTAGCATTATGTGCAAACACAAGGAGAAATTGAATTATGAAATTAGCTGCATTCATCCTATGTCTTATATCCACAATTAGTGCTGGCTTCTTATTGATCCCTCTTATTTGGATGATCCCAATGACAGTCAAAGTCTATAAAGCCTATCAGGGAGAAGAAGAACTCTCTGTCGGTTTTGATGTTTGTACTCTCTTATTTGTTAATATGATCGCCGGCATCTTATTGCTTGTTGATAATGAAGAAAAGCATAATTAAGAAGAAACTCACAAACGATTTTGAAGATGGTTTGCTATATGCGGCCATCTTTTTCTTTGTTTTCAGAACACTTACATTCTTGCAAATTCATTAAGTAGGCGCATTTGATGAGGCATGGTGAAAATAACAAAAAATGTTTAAAAGAAACGATGTATCTTTAAAATTGATTTTGTTGTTCAAAACATATAAAAAACGTCATTAAAAAACTACCGATAATTATCAATTGTAAAGAAAAATAAACATTTTACAGTGTCGATGTTTTTAACGAGCAAGCTCTAATTGTTGTTGGTGGTCATACAATTGCTTTCAACGTTGTTGCTGGCACAGAAGAAAATACGTTTGTTGGTTCTTTCACGATGCCAGAAGTTGAAGGGGAAAGTGTTGATTTCTTTGCTGCTCCATATTCCGTCTATAGTTACAGCAGCGAAAGCACAGAAACAAAAACAATCACTTACAATGTTACTGATGGCTTGGTTGTAATAGGCCCATCTTCATGCGTTGTTGGCTCAAACCTTTACAGTGTCACTTTGTATAGATCTAAGAGCATCTCCATCACCAAAGCAACAATTAAAATTGGTGAAACGACATCTGATTTGGATGTTTCTAACTTAAATTGGCAAGATGATTTTGTAACTTTCTCGCTTGGTTATAAGTCTGCGACAGATAATGTTGTTATTACAATCGAAGGTAAGGAAGTAAGCTCACATTCTTTAACGATCGTTGGTGCGGATTACATCACTTATTACAATGGCGCTCCAAATTCTAAGTATTTGGAGGGTGAAACAGTTGATTTCTCCTTCGGTTTTGCAGATGGATATAACGTTTCCTATACAATCGATGGCGCTACAAACGCTGCATCCTACAATGCAAATCAGCATATTAACTTCGTTATGCCTGGGAACGACGTTACTATCACCTTTGTCGGAACGGAATACGGAACGATTGAAGTTGCCAGTAACGAACATATCACTTCAACGAAACTCTATTCTGCATCAGGCTCATATGGCTCCGCAACGGAAATGACCTCGACTTCAGCGGCAGCTGGTTCAGACGTCTACGTCATTCCAGAGGTTGAAAGTGGATATGTACTTGGAAAAGCCTACATTCAAGGCGATGAAGAAAATAAGGTTTCTCCAGCCGATATTTCTCTTGGATACGATTCAAGTTGGAATAAAATCACGAAGACAGGCTACGAATTCACAATGCCTTCTGATGGTTCTAGCATCACGATTGTTATTGAAACAGCTGTTGGAGGAACAATTACAATAACTGAGGATGAAACCCATTATTCTGAATGCGTTGTAAGAGCATCTAACTCCATTTCCGCTTCAGTTAAATCTTTAACTGATTTTGCTCCAGGTGCCGAATTCTATCTATTCCCAACCACAAATTCCGGTTTTGCCTTAACTGGTGCTACGGTTTCTGATGGCACAAATTCAACACATTCTGATGCTCAAAGTGGGAGTGGATATGTTGGATATAACTCAGTAACCTATCAATACGTTAAGTGCGTTATGCCAGAAAATGGTATTGCAAACGTTACTCTTGAGTTCGGAACGACATATTCTGTTACGATTGAAAATGAAGCCAGTCTTCAATCTCAAGTTAGATTCTCCTTTGATGGAAATGCAACGTCTTTTGCGGCTGGTGATACAGTTAAAGTAACTATTTCTGAAACATATGGATATTCACTTACAAAACTCGAATATGGCGTTGCCTCTTCAAGTGAAAAGACAGAGTTAGAAATCAAAAAGGACGAATACAGCAGAAAATACGTTGAATTCGTTATGCCTGAAGAAAACGTTACCTTAACTCCAAGCATAACCGAAAGCCAAAAAGTAGACGTTAAATTTGAATATGTTAACAACTCTTCAAATGAATTAGGTATGGTTAAGGTTGCTGCAGTAAAAGGGTATAGTGCCTCATTATCTACATATTCCTGTGCTGCTGGTGCTAGCGATAGCGCAACGAACTCAATCTATGTCGGAGATACAATTAGCGTTAGCGTTTCTGACTATAGCGCATATGATTCTTCCACATATTCTTATACTCAAAGATTTGATGTTAAAGTTGAAGTTAGCTATTCCGATGGAACGGATGCTCAAACCTTAGATGTTCCATTCTCCTATGGATCATACTCATTAAGCACGATTGAAGTTACATCCAATCTTGCGGGTGTTAAGCTCGTTATTGCAGATAAAGCTGCTTAATCGAGAAAAATCTAAAACTAAACGGTCATTAAGGCGCAAACCTTGGTGGCCTTTTTAATTATTTACAATTTTGTATTTAAAAAAGTGCAATACAGTTGCAAAGACAAATATCAAATCACAGAAAAGAGGGGATTTTTATGTCAAAGAAAATAAAAAGAATTGAGATTGCATAATGTTAGTGATTTTAGGCATCATACTTGTTTTGGAATGTATGCCAGGGGCAATAAAGATGTCCTTTTTCGCCGGTCCTGGAGAAACGTATGATACTTACGTTCCTTATTATGATTTGTTACCTACAGGATATGCCACATTCTTCCCAATGTTTATGATGACCTATACTGTAATTTTGATGGTTATTTATATCATTAATTTATTTTTACCAGATGCAAAATTTTTAGGATCTTATCTTGGATTTTTCTATCATTACTTCTCTTTTCGGGATTTATGCATGAAGCGTTTTATCCTCAATCTGGAACGGTTTTCTCGCATATTATCTTCGCGCTTATCTTGTTACTTTATGTATGCTGGATTGCTTTCGTCTTCCTTGATAGGAAAAGAAATAATAATCTAAAAACGAAAACGGCCGCCTAATTTAATTTAGACGACCGTTATTTTCTTAATTCAATTCCATTTCTTTATTCATTTTCTTAAATTCAAGAACGATGAATATCACAGCAAGAATCATACTCACTGCATCAGCTATTGGCGCAGCCCACAAAACGCCTTCAATTCCAAGTGCCATAGGCAAACAAATCGTAAGTGGGACGAAGCAAATAACATCACGTGTTAAGGATAGGAGCGTTGATTTGATAGGGGATGAAATTGATTGAAGGAAGATTGCAGTAGCTTTTTGCATGCAAGTGAAGAGAATAAACATCAAATATATTCTTATTGTTTTTTCACCAAACTCAAAATAGAGATCTTTGTTTGTGGTATTTGCCCCAAACATTCCAACTATTTGCCTTGGGATACTTTGGAATATGATGGTAGCAATAACACCAACGATAGCAGTAGAAGCAAGAATGATCCAATAGCCCTTCTTGACTCTATCGAATTTTCTTGCGCCATAGTTATAACCAATAATAGGTTGAGCGCCAGCAGCTATTCCAACGGCAATATTAATAACGATTGTAAATACTTTCATAACAACTCCAACGATAGCTTGAGGGTCGTTAATTCCGTATTTAGAGTCTTTTCCATATTGTGCAAGAGTATTCATGCTCACAACACTGATGATGACGATTGAGATTTGAGTAAGAAATGAAGAGAAACCTAATTTCAATATCTCAAGAAGATTATTCCAATCAGGTTTGAAACTGTTTAATTTCAAACGGAAAGTCTTTGATTTAAAGAAATAAATGAATGAAATAGCAAATGAGATGATTTGGCCGATTATTGTTGCAAGTGCAGCACCCGTTAATCCCATATCGAGAGCAAGAATCATAATTGCATCTAAGACGATATTGGTTACTGCACCAGCGACCATAGAAATCATTGCAATTTTAGGTGAACCATCTGCTCTAATGATTGAATTCATAGTACTCATCATGATGTAGAAAGGGAAACCGATAACAATTATTAAGCCATATTCATGAGCTTTTGCTAATGATTCTTCGGTCTTTGCTCCAAATAAAGCAAGGATTTGATCAAGTAGTGGGAAACAAATTGCATAGAAAATAACTGATACGATTAAAGAAAAGAGAAGGGAAATGCCAACGATTTTATGAATTTTCTCTTTTTCTCCCTTACCCAAAGCAAGGGACATATATGCTGCCGCTCCATCTCCTAACATTAAGCCAAAAGCAAGTGCTATAACGGTTAGTGGGAAAACGATACTTGTTGCGGTATTTCCTAATGCTCCAACAGAGGAGTTACCAATAAAGATTTGGTCAACGATGTTGTATAAGGCACTAATCAATAAAGATAGAACACTAGGTATAGCAAATTTTAAGATTAGTTTTCCTAATGGGGCTTCCCCAAGATAGTTTTCCTCTTTTTCCATATTTACCTCCAAAGAAAAAACTGACTATGCTCTCCAGTCAGACATGAGAAGAGCGACACATTTTGTCAGCGATTTTTGAACGCAAGAATTATCACAAAAACTAAAAATTTTCGTAATAAAAAAATTAAGAAAGCGTTTTCAAAAAAAGACTGCCATCTAGCAGTCTTGATAAATGCAATATAAAGTTTCAATCAAATTATTTTGTTACCTAATCTATTTAAGAAGGTTTTCGATTTCTGTGGTTGAATTCTCTAAATAGTTTCCTTTGTATTCTTCGATTCTTCCTTCGTCGATGAGCTTGGTTAAGGATGGATCGATGCCTATCTTATCTAAGAGTTTTACATCCATATCTTTGATGAGAGTTTCAACACTATCTTTACCGAAGATATTGATTTCTTCTCCGCAATGAGGGCATTTAACATAGGCCATATTTTCAACGACGCCTAAGATTTTTATATTCATCATTTTAGCCATCTTTATGGATTTTGTTAC
>CAVDTI010000109.1:0-38158 GCA_963611905.1 Faecalibacterium prausnitzii
GAACAAACAACGATAATTGGAAGCTTTGGAATATAGGGAGTCTCTAAGTATAATTACATTAAGATGAGGAGAAAGAAAAAATGAACCCATGGAAAGATATCGACGATAGCAGAGTATCGCCAGACGAATTTATTGCCTATATTGAAATCTCTAAAGGCAGCAAAAACAAATACGAATTAGACAAAGAAACAGGATTGTTAAGATTAGATAGAATTTTATATACTTCAACACAATATCCACATAACTATGGATTTATTCCTAAAACATATGCAGAAGACCACGATCCTCTTGATGTTTTGTTAATTACATCAGAGCCAATCATCCCAATGACTCTTGTGAAAGGAAAGCCAATTGGCATGATCGATATGGTCGACCAAGGTTTGCCTGATGCTAAAATTCTAGCAGTATGTCCAGATGATCCTTTCTATAAAAACTTCGATGACATTAAAGACCTTCCTGAGCACATCGTTCAAGAAATCACTTATTTCTTTGAAACCTACAAAGTTCTCGAAGGAAAGGAGACTCGCGTCCCTGGTCTTAAAGACAGAGAGACGGCAAAGAAAGTCATACAAGAAGCAATCGAGCGTTATAAGCAAAAATTTCCTAACAACTAATCGTTAGAAAGAAGCCATTCGCCAATTTCTTTAAGATACTCCTCGTTTTTCTCAAAGTAAGTCATATGTCTTGCTGGAGAAAAAGCGAGGATTTTCTTTTTCTTTGAACCAAGAGATTCGTACATCAACTCATTTTGCTTTTTACTAGATTCATCTAACGAGCCATAACAAACTAAAGCGGGCACGTTAATTGTTTTTAAAAATGGCGTTGTTTCATAATCCCTTAAATTGCCTAAAGGAGTAAATTCACTTGGCCCCCATGCCGTTAGATATGCAACATCTCCCCTTACCTTCTTTCTTCTTAGACATTCTGGAAGAGAAGGATCATCAGGCGAAAAATCTGATACGGTCATTCTCATATATCTATCCAATGTAGATAAAAATTCAGGCGAAAGATAATCTCCACTGCTTTCGGCCTTAGAAATTACATCTTGATCTTCTTGGCTAATCTTCTTAATCAAACGATGAGTTTCTTCTCTCCATAGCTTTGCACTAGACAATGTAGATGAAAGAATAATTGATAAAACATCGTCTCTCTTTGTTTGTAGCATAAACAATTGCAGCAACATCCCTCCCCATGAATGTCCTAAAAGATGAAATGAATGGATATTTAAGTAAGTTAGAAGATTTTCTAACTCTTCAATCCAAAAATCTTTATTATAAATTTCAGGATGTTCATCCGGTCTAGAGGAAAGCCCGCAACCAATTTGATCATAATAAATAAGCGGGCGATCTTGCATTTCTGCTATAGGAGAAATCAATTCCATCGAATTGTGAGTTGAACCAGGCCCACCATGTAAAAGAACCAATGGATTTTTCTTTCCTTCTGGATTCACGATTTTTACGTATGTTTTGTAACCTTTGAATGGTATAAATAATTCTTTTTCCTGCATATTTAGTATTGTAAGACATTCATTGCAAAAACCTTTAAATAATATTTAGTTCTTTCATTTTAAATAATATCTACTATTATGAACTAGGTAGAAAAAGGAATTTAACTATTATGAGCATTAAAATTGTTGGCGATTCTACGATGGACTTATCAAAAGACCTCCAAGAAAAATTAGGAGTTTTTTGCGTTCCATTCACCATCGAATTTGGCGGAGAAACGAAGAAAGACGGTACTTTCCCAAACGAAGAGATGTTTGAATATAACAAAACGCATAAAGAAATTTGTAGATCAAGCGCTGTAAACGTTGGCGAGGCGGAAGAATTTTTCAAAGAACAAATGAAAGATGGAGATGATTTAATTTATTTCTCCATTTCCTCAAAACTTTCATCTGGTTATCAAAACGCTTCTATCGCAAAAGATGATAATGAACATATATACGTTTTTGATTCCCAATCCGCATCATTAGGGATTGCTTTACAAGCTTTAAAAGCTAAGGAAATGGCCGAAGAAGGCAAAAGCATGAAAGAAATTGTCGATGTTCTTGAACAATATCGTCATAATACAAACGTTTCTCTTATCGTTGATGATTTGTCTTTCTTTGCAAAAGGAGGAAGAATTTCTAAAGCGTCCGCTCTTGGTGCAGGACTTTTAAAATTCCACCCAATTCTTACCATGCGTGATGGTTGTTTTTCTGTAACCAAGAAACTCGTAGGTAAGATTCAAAAATTAGGTGCAAAATACGCAGACACCATTCTTGAAGGATATGATGATATAGATTATTCACTTGCCTTAGTTGGATACACCTCGGAAAAAGACTCAACAGTTGATGACATAGTTAATGAACTAAAAGCAAAAGGATTTAAGAAAGTTATAGAAACAAAAACAAATTCCACTAATGCCGTTCATTCTGGACCAAACACATATGGAATAGCGTATATTTCTTCAATGAAACCAGGGAAATATCGTTTCTTCCTTGGTCAATTAAGCGATCATTTAAACGAATCTGCAGCTAAAAAAGCAATTGAAAAAGAACTCATTAAATATAAACAATAATTTATTTAACGATAGAAGAAACAATACTGTTGTAATAACCCATCAACAATTCTAAGAAGTTATTGTTGTAGAACATTTTTCCGATGGTGTAAATCGAATCATCGGATAAAAATAGCATTTGATCAAGCCAATTGTAAATTGGAGTGTAGCTGCTCAAAGAAACCAACAAGGCAGAAAGCAAGGAAACATCGATAAATCCAATGACTATGCCTAATATTCCACCTAACAGTCTATTCATCGGTCCGATAACCTTCCATTTATTGATAGCTTTCCCTACAATTTTTGCGATTAATAAGACAATCAAACCTACCGCAAAGATTGCAACAAAACCTATAGCAACAAAGGTTAAGGACGCCAAAGAACATGATAGGTAATATCCTAAAGATTGGCTTACCCCACTTTCAGGAACGGCGTTGATAACGAAATTACCAACAAACCCTTTTAAGAAAGAAGGAATGCCGACAGAATTAAGGGCTGTCTCCAATACCGTTAAATCACTTCCAGGAAGAACTGTATTTAAATCATCACGAGTAATAATCCATTCCATGGCATTTGTGGAGCCAAATCTGATTTGCACAGCCAATTGAAGAGCGCTATCACCAGATCCAACTGGATTATTCGCTCCTTTTTCCAACAAGAAAGATAAAAAATTGCTTTGAACTGTATCTCCCCAACCATTTAAAGAATAAATCCAAGTTCCAATCGGTTTTGCCAATAAGTAAGCCAAGAAAAAAACAATAATTAAGCCAAAGAGTTTAATTAAGGTATAGACAAATCCCTTACGAATTCCACGAATAAATGCAAACAAAACAATCACGCCGAATGCCAACGATATCCAATCGAAGCGATAAGTTTGCGAAGATGTAGGAAGAATGTTCATCAAGTAATTCATACTCAATTATTTAACGACATTTTTTGCAAAAAGAAAAGGCTAGGAATGCCCTAGCCCTAGGAGGAATTTAAGTTAAGCGGTTACTTGTTGAACCTTATCTTCCGCTTGAATATTTTTCTCGTTACGTTTTGCAAGTTCTTCAACCATCATCTTCTCTTCTTCTTCAGTGATATGATAGCCAAATTTCATAATCAAATATGAGCCAAGGAACATGGCAATTGTTAAACCAATAATGATGATTCCAAAAATTAACAAATTCGCTTTTCCGTCAGCAAAAAGCCCATCGATTTGAGAATTGATGTCACTATTTACTTGTTCTCTAACCGCTTGAGTTGCACCTTCTGGATTGGAATTAATTGTGGCTTCCGCTTCACCAATAAGTTGGAATATCCCATAAAATCCGCCTGCAAAATAAGCGAAATATCTAATGCCAAGATTTAGCCCTGAACCGAGCTTAACATCAAGAGGACGCCAAGCAAAGCAAATCGATTCCTTCCTTTCGCCAAACTTGTATTCGTTATAATCGATAGCATCTTGGAACATAACAATCAAAGCGAGATAGAACAAACCAGACGCAGCAAAGAAAATGAACGCAAATATATAGAGAATGATATTTTGCCATCCAACTATATTTGAGGAATTCAAAATCGGATAACGCCCACTCATAGGGAACCCCAAGAAGAAGAAAGCGAGATAGAAGACGGCAATCAAAACAACCGAGAATAGGAGAATTTGTTTCTTGCTTAGTTTCTTGGAAATTATTGGATAGAAGGCCTGGGCAGCAATTGTTCCAACAATATAGAAAACAGAAATTGCGGTAGCTATATTTGCTCCATTTGGATAACCATAAACGAAATAATAGTAATTTGTTCCTACACCAGTAAGAAGACCTTCGGCCGCATAGCAAAGGAACATTGCAATTGCTGCTGCTCTAAGCTCTTTGTTCTTAATGACAACCTTGAATAAGTCAAGAATATGAGATTGTTCCGAAACTTCTTCTTGCTTAGGGTCTCTCTTCTTCTCCTTACAAAGAAAGAAAACTAGCGTTTGAGTTATTAAGAATATCGAAGCAAGTCCAATTGAAGACCAGAGGAACACTTCTTTATATGTTCCTAAATTTCCAGGCCCCAACGTTAAAAGAGCAAAGGAAATAAATGTGCCAATTGAAGCGGCAATTGTCATCGAAGTAGAGATTTTACCTCTTGTTTTTGCATCATTAGTCAAGGAAGGTAACATTGACCAATAACCAATATCGTTCATGGTAAACATTAAATCCCATATGAAATACATGACAATCATGAATGCGACAAATCCCCAACCATGAACTAAGCCAAGCGAAGGAATTACAAACATCAGCATTACAGTAATGGCATTTCCGATTGCGCCAATTTCAATCCAAGGACGGAACTTGCCTAGTTTGAATCTAAATTTCTCAATAATGAAACCCATGATCGGGTCGTTAATTCCATCCCAAATAAGCGCGATCATCAAAGCGATTGTAATTACACCATATTGAGCTTTAAACGCATCGCCAGTATCTAAAACGCCTGATGCAAGCGCATATTGGGTAAGAAACGTTCCCACCAATTGATAACAAGCATCACGAAAGATACCAGACCATGGAAAAAGTATCCTTGTAAGTTTAGGAACCCTATCACCTTCGTAAGTTCCATTATCAATCATTTTTTGGAATAATTTGCCCATAAAGAGCCTCCCTATGTTCTAAAAGCATCTTCATTATAATTAGAAAGCGCTTACATGTAACCACTTATTTTTTAAGCATCTTAATTAAACAAAACGAATTCTAGCAATAATTGACAATTTATCATTTTTTTGTAACATTTGTAATTTTTTAAAGTTTTTAATTAATTAAACAATAGTTTTTTGTATAATGACTTTATGATAAAAAATTTGCTCGATAAACTTAAAGAATCATGTTTCTCTGTTCTTCCTGTAACAGCAATAGTCTTGATTCTATTTTTCACTCCACTTCTTGATCTTTCAGCAAAGGAGATACTTATTTTTAGCGTCTCGGCAATATTCTTGATAATCGGTATTGCTCTCTTCAATGTTGGCGCAGAAATGGCCATGTCTCCGATGGGGGAACAAATAGGTTCATCGCTTATCAAATCAAAGAAAATCAAATTAGCACTTCTTATCATCTTTTTAATGGGCGTTCTTATCACTATCGCCGAACCTGATTTATCAGTCTTGGCAAACCAAGTTAAAGGTGTTCTTAATGGAACAGTTTTGATTGTCATGGTTGGTGTTGGCGTTGGCTTGTTCCTAGCGGTTGCAATTTTAAAAATCCTCTTCAAAATCGACCTATCTTACATTTTGATGTTCCTTTACATGGTTCTTTTTGCACTTGCTTGTTTAGCAATGCTTAGCCCTGAAGGAACAAAGTTCATGGGCCTTGCATTTGACTCTGGCGGAGTTACAACAGGTCCAATTACCGTTCCATTCATCATGGCGTTAGGACTTGGCGTTGCTCAAACTATTGGTGGTCGTCAAGCAAAGGAAAACTCCTTCGGTCTTGTCGCTTTATGTTCAATTGGACCTATTTTAGTCGTTCTTGTTTTGAGTATGACAATCACTGGCAATATGAACTATGAATTGCCATCAAGCTACACAGTTCCTGAAAATATTTGGGTTTATATTGGGCAAACAATGTATGGAAGTCTTAAAGAAGTAGGCCTTGCTTTAGGTTTAATCACAGTTTGCTTCCTTATCATCGAATTGATCTTTATCAGACTTCCATTCAAACAACTTCTTCACATTTTTGCTGGTTTAATTTTCACATTGGTTGGCTTAGTCGTTTTCCTTACTGCTGCAACAGTTGGCTTCATGCCTGTTGGCTATGCGATCGGAAATTGCCTTGCCAAAGCTGGTGCTCCATGGCTTATTGCAATAGGTTTCATTCTGGGATTCATTGTTGTTTTGGCTGAACCTGCAATCCACGTTTTAACAAAGCAAGTCGAAGAGGTCACAATGGGCGGAGTATCAAAGAAATCGATGTTACTAGCCTTATGTATTGGCGTTGGCATCTCTATTGGTTTGTCAATGGTCCGTATCGTTTTTAATTTCTCTATTCTTTACTATTTAGTCCCTGGATATTTGCTTTCCTTGATGTTGTCTTTCTTTGTCCCAAAAGTATATACATCAATCGCTTTCGACTCAGGCGGAGTTGCCTCAGGTCCACTTACATCATCTTTCATTTTACCTATGGCTATTGGCGCATGCGTTATGATGGCTGGAGGAGACGCAACAACTGAAGCAGCAAAAGCAACCATTCTCCAAGATGGTTTTGGCGTTGTCGCAATGGTTGCTATGACTCCACTTATCGCTATTCAAGCACTCGGTTTCAAAGCCGTTATTCAAAATAAACTTCGTGAACGTTCTAGAGCCAAACGTGTTCTTAGCGCGGATGATGAAGAAATTATCATTTTTAAATAGAGGACATCTTTTATGAACGAAGGCAAAAAAATAAAAGTCATCAAACAAAGACACGAAGAACTAAAAGATAAAAAGATTGAAGAACTTAAAGGCAAGGCTGAAGAGTTCAAGGAAAGACGTGAAGAAAAACGTGCGGAAATAAAAGAAAAGCTTCCTACAAACGTTTTGAAAGAAGCGGTTAAAGAGAATAAATCAGCTCCTCTTGCTGCGCCTAAGAAGCTTAAAGCATTGTTCACCATCGTCCCAAGAAATAAAGCAGAATTCTATCTCGATATTCTTGAAGGATATGAGGTTAATATGCAAATGGTACTTTTTGGAACAGGTACCCTTCCAAAAGAGCTTGCAGTTGCTATTCACAGTAACACCGATAAAGCCGTAATCATAAGTGTGGTCAAAGAAGAGCACGTAAAGTCAATTATGAATGCATATGAAGATAAATATTTTAAATTAAGAAATGGTCAAGGCATTGCTTTCACGATTCCATTCTCAAGCATGATCGGAAAAACGTCTTATCAGTTCTTAGCCAATATGGAGGGCAAAGGAAATGAGTGACAAATTTGAATTAATCGTCTGTATCGTAAACTCTGGATTCTCTGATTCAGTAATGGATGCAGCCCGTGAAGAAGGAGCCAGAGGCGGAACAAAAATAAACGCTCGTGGCACAGCTAGACAAGAAGCCGAAGCAGCCTTTGGCATTTCCATCCACCCGGAAAAAGAAATCGTTCTTATTTTAGTTACGGAAGACATCCGCGATGGAATTCTCCATGCTATATATAAGAAGGCAGGCCTCAATTCCCCTGCTCAAGCAATTGCCTTCTCTTTACCTGTTGATGAAACAGTCGGACTCGGCAATAAATCCGCTCTTCTAGATGCGGTCAAAGAAGAAAACAAAGAAACACCTAAAGAATAATGCGTCTAGATCTTTTCTTAGCGGCAAAAGGCTACGCAGAAACTCGTAGTAAGGCCTCTCAGTTAATCAAAAACGGTAAAATCAAAGTCAATAACAAGATAGTCACTAAGAACGGCTATGAAGTTGATGATAAAGACAACGTGGAAATGCTCGAAAATAATGTTCTCGAGTTTGTTTCGCGTGGTGGGCATAAACTTGCTAAAGCATTACAAGTCTTTAATATAGATTTAAAAAACAAAGTCGTATGCGACATTGGCTCCTCAACCGGCGGTTTTACCGATTGCTCACTTAAAAATGGTGCGGAAAAAGTCTACGCAATCGATGTAGGCACGTCTCAGCTCCACGTAACTCTAAGAAACAACCCTAAAGTCATAGTGATGGAAAATACCAACTTCAAAGTCGTTACACCATCTTCCTTTAAAGAGAAAATAGACTATTACGTTTGTGATGTTTCATTCATCTCAATTAGAGCAATTATTGATACATTAATTGGTTTCAAAGAAAACTTTGATCTTATATGTTTATTCAAACCTCAATTTGAAGTAGGTCCAGCAAAATTAAATAGCAATGGTGTCGTTAAAAAGAAAGAATTCCTAAACGAAGCATTATCTTCTTTTCTCTATTACATAAAGAAAAACAATCTCCATGTTTTAGGTTCCTCCTATTCTCCAATTCTTGGTAACAAAGAAGGAAACATTGAATTCCTTTTCCATATTTCCACGCAAGGAAAAGATGGAAATATTGATACAAATTCATTAATAGAAGACGCATACAAGCACTTGAAAAATGTAACAAAATAATAAAAGAAGGCACTTTTACCGCCTAAAATCCGATTTTTACATTTCTGTTACATTTCTTTTTCTCTTCCTTGATAGTTACTTTTTTCTCTTTAAGACAAACTTTAACCGTACAAAAAAGAAAGAAAAGAGAAAAAACATGAAAAAAAGAAATTACTTGTTCTTAGGCATTGCCACTCTAGGAGTATTAGCCTCATGTAATGGAAAGGAATTTGATTCGTCTAAGAACATTGCTGTTGTCGTTAGAGAAACTGGCAGCGGCACAAAAGGAGCCTTCCTTGAAATATTAGGACTAAAAGGTGCGGATGACCCAAACGGAGCCATAACCGCAACAAGCACTTCGGCAGTTCTTCAAGAAGTCTCTGGAAATCCATATGCTGTTGCCTATGATTCATTGGGATATGTTAATGACACCGTTAAAACAGTCAAACTTGATGGTGTTGCACCAACAACCGCCACAATTAAAGATGGCAGTTACGCTTTATCAAGACCATTAAACGTCATCTACAAAAAAGCAACAGTTGAAGACTCTGCTTTATATACAGACTATTTGAATTTCCTTGGTTCCAAAGAAGCAGAAAGCATGGCTTCAGAAAATGGATACGTTGCAATTCATGATAGCACTACTTCTTATACAAAAGGAGACAGTTTTGCTAATGGTAAAATCGCGATCTCTGGATCCACTTCTTTACAACCATTAATGATCAAACTTGCTGCTAAATACATGGAGTATCATCCAGAAGTCAAAGTCGAAGTTTCTGGCGGAGGTTCTGGCACTGGATATAGCAATGCTGAAAAGGATGTTTCTGCTTTCGGTATGATTTCAGAAGAATTCAACTCTAGCAAAGCTGCAAGTTGCACACCATATACCGTTTGCAAAGATGGAATTGCTCTTATCGTTAATCTTAAAAATCCAGTTGAAAGCATCAGCAAAACAGACGTTGCAACAGTCTATAATCCAAAAGCTGAGTCTCCAATCACAACCTGGTCACAATTGATTAAATAATGGTTGGAACAAACAATTTAAAAATAGAAAGAATAAAAGAGGGCGGCGCAAAATGGATATTTTTCCTAGCCGCCTTTTTGTCGTTGGGACTTCTTACAACAATCATTGCCTTCCTCTTTGCCTATGGTTCACCATTCTTATTTAGATATGGCGTAGGCAATTTCTTGTTCGGAATGAAATGGTCTCCTCTTGGAGAGCCACCTTCATTTGGTGTTTGGCCAATGATAGTTGCAACCTTCTATGTCACCATTCTTTCTTCTGTGATCGGTTGCTTATTTGGCTTATTTGTTGCAATAAGCTTATTTGGCTTCGTCCCAAAAAAACTCGTTAGGCCAATTAGGTCTTTAATCGATCTTCTAGCAGGCATTCCTTCGGTTATTTATGGTTTATTTGGAATGGTGCTTATCGTTCCTTTTATTCGCGATTATCTTTCTCCGAATGGTGTTGGATATGGAATATTGGCCGCTTCGATAATCCTTTCGATAATGATTCTTCCAACAATGGTCGGCGTTTCTTTGGACGCACTTAATTCTGTTGATCGCGCCTATTATGAAGGAGCGCTGTCTCTTGGCTCAAGCAAGCCTCAAGCTGTTTTTAAAATTATGGTTCCTGCCGCAAAAAGAGGAATTCTTGCAGCTAGTGTCTTATCAACCGGAAGAGCATTAGGCGAAACTATGGCAGTTATTATGGTCATTGGTGGATCAACTCAATTGCCAACTTCATTAACTCAACCAGTAAGAACGTTAACAGCAAATATTGCCATGGGCGCGATGGAATTAAACGCAATTCCTGATGCATTAAGCGCTTTATTTTGCTCAGGTGTCGTTTTATTCATCTTCTCTTTATTGCTTAATGTCGTTTTCTCAATCCTAGAAAACGGAGGGAGGAAATAATGGTTAATCAAAAAGCATGGTCAAGAAACAGAGGATATTTTACTTCGTTGAAATATGTTTCTTTGTTTTCTCTTTTACTAAGTTTAGTAGCATTATTTGCTATCATTATTTTCATCTTCATTAGAGGGATTGGAAACATATCATGGCAATTTTTATTTGGAAATTACGGGGAAAACCCCTCTCTTTTGCCTGCAACGATAGGAACATTGCATTTAATTGCAATCTCGTTGCTACTCGGAATGCCTTTAGGAATTGCTACATCGATTTATTTAGTCGAATATACCTCAAACTCAAATATCGTTACTAAGATAATTAGGATTGCAATAGAAACTCTGGCTTCAATTCCTTCAATTGTCTATGGCTTATTTGGATATCTAGTATTCGTTGTTTCTTTAGGTTGGGGTTACACCTTAATGGGCGGAGGAATTACTCTAGCAATCATGATTCTTCCATTAATCGTTAAAAACGTGGAAGAAGCACTAAAAGAAGTCCCTAACTCCTTAAGAGAAGCCTCATTAGCGCTTGGTGCTAGCAAAATAAGGACAATATTCCATGTCGTTTTGCCTTCTGCCTTACCTGGCATATTAACTTCTGTAATCTTATCTATTGGTAGAGTTGTTAGCGAATCCGCAGTCTTGTTGCTCACTGTTGGTATGGTCGTTAACTTAGTACCGGAAAATGCGATGTCTGCAGGATCATCTTTAGCACTCGACATCTATTACTTTGCATCATTTGGATACATTGGAGAAGCAAGTGCTGCATCACTTACATTACTAATTCTAGTTTTGTTATTAAATCTGTTGGCTTATGGCCTATCGTACTTTTTTCAAAGGAGGAGAAATAAATAATGGAGAATGAAATTATCATTCGTAGCGAAAATCTTCGCCTTTTCTATGGAGAGAAAGAAGCCTTAAAAGGCATCAATCTTTCGATAAGCAAAGGAAGCATCCACGCTTTAATCGGTCCGTCTGGATGCGGTAAGAGCACTTTTCTTCGTTCATTAAATCGCATGAATGATTTAATCCCCGATTGCAAGATCGAAGGAAACGTTTTCTTTCATGATGAAGATATCTATAAGAAAGGCGTTGATATAAATCTTTTAAGAAAGAAAGTTGGCATGGTTTTCCAAAAACCAAACCCTTTCCCGATGTCTATTTACGACAATATTGCCTATGCCCCAAGAACATTTGGTCTAAGAAACAAAGAAAAGCTTGATGAAATTGTTATCGAAAGTTTAAAAAAGGCCTCATTGTATGAAGAGGTCAAAGGGAATTTAAAACATTCTGCTCTGTCTTTATCTGGTGGCCAACAACAACGTCTTTGCATTGCAAGAGCTCTTTCTGCTAATCCGGAAGTTCTTCTCATGGATGAACCTACAAGTGCTCTTGATCCAATATCAACAGCAAAGATTGAAGAACTTATGTGTGAATTAAAGAAAGATGTCACCATTGTTATTGTTACTCATAATATGCAACAAGCATCAAGAGTTGCAGATTTCACCTCTTTCTTCTTATTAGGAGAATTAGTTGAAACGCAAAAAACAGAAAAGCTCTTCTCTTCACCAAACGATAAGAGAACTGAAAACTATATTACAGGGAGGTTCGGATAGAATGGAAACAAGATTTGAAAGAGAAATAGACGTAGTTTTGCAAAAACTTGCTGAGATGGGTGAACTTGCAGCTAAATCAGTAGAAATGGCGCTTACCGCCTTAGTCAAGAAAGATGCAAACATTGCTTTAGAAGTAATTCACGATGATAAAAATATCGATATTCTAATGAAAGATATTGAATCAGCATGTTTTAGAATTCTCTTATTAGATCAACCAGTTGCCAGCGATTTTAGAAAGGTCGGAAGTGCTCTAAAAATGATTACCGATCTTGAACGTATTGGCGATTATTCGGTTGATGTTGCTGAAGAGGTAGTTGCTTTCCCAGATGAGCCATATATCAAAGCGTTAGTAGATTTACCACTAATGGGAAATTGCGTTTCAAGCATGGTAAAAAAGGCAGTAAACTCTTTTATTAGTGGTAACATTGAAGAAGCTCGTTCTCTTGAAAAAGATGATGATCGAGTCGACGATTATTATCGTAATATCAAAAAAGAACTTCTTAATCTCATCAAAGATGATGAGAAGAAGGCGGAACAGTCTATAATATTTATGATGATTGCTAAGTATCTAGAAAGAATTGGCGATCATGCAGTTAACGTCGGAGAATGGGTAGACTATTCTTCTACAGGAACTCATTTGGTATCTTAACATGGAAGAACAATTGATTTATTGCGTTGACGACGAAGAAAACATTAGATCGCTTTACGAAGAAGCGCTTCCTATGGGTGGCTACTCTTGTAAAACGTTTCCTGATGTAACTTTATTTTGGGAAGAGTTAAAGAAAACTCAACCTGTTTTGATTTTGTTGGACGTTATGTTACCTGGCGCTGATGGGTTTGAAATTCTTAATGAAATAACCCATAGCAAATATTCTTCTATTCCAGTTATCATGGTCTCGGCAAAAGACAAAGAAACAGATAAGGTAAAAGGTTTAAACGCCGGTGCCGCAGACTATATTTCTAAACCTTTTGGCGTGATGGAATTATTAGCAAGAATTAAAGCCAATATTCGTAAAGCTAATAAATACGATATTCTTTCTTACAAAGAATTAACTCTTAACAAGGCTCGCCATGAGATAACGCTAAATAACGTTCCTTTGCATCTATCTGTTAAAGAATATGATCTTCTTGCATATCTAATTGAAAATGTCGATAAAGCCATTTCTAAAGAAGAGCTCCTTTCTAACGTTTGGGGGATTGATTGTGCGATAGAAACAAGAACTATCGATATGTTCATTTCAAGAATCAGAAAGAAAATCATTCCTTCTACCATAAGTATCGAAACGGTTAGAAGCATAGGTTATATAATGCGATGAAAAAGAAGCTCGCTTTTTGGAATTCTTTAGTAATAATTCTAAGTGTTTCTTTTATGCTGGCTTTGGGAATTTTTCTTGCTAGAAATACCCTCATTAATGAAGCAACATCTCATACAATATCTTTAACTCACGCTTATAAGGAAGCCTTCACTGGAGACACTTCATCACTTGTTGTCAAAGATGAAAACGTTCGTGAAACAATCATTCTTAGTAACGGGGACGTTCTTTGGGATTCGGAAGAAGATGCAAGTAAGCTTGCTTCGCATAAAAACAGAGAAGAAGTTATTGCTGCGTTAAATGATGAACCTAAAGCGGTTATTAGATCCAGTGAGAGTGTAGGAATTAAATATATCTACTATGCAGAAACAAAAGAGATCTCATCAACAATATACATAATAAGAATTGCCACAAAGATGTCTTCTTTGAACTCTTTCCTTTCTTCATATATTCCATGGATGGTATTGGCTGCAACCGCTTCTTTAAGCCTTTCAATTCTTGGCATATTTACGATAAGTTCGCATTCTCTAAAACCGCTAAAAGAAATGGAAATGAATCTATCTAAAATCAAGAAAGGCGAACAATTATCGCCAATTCTCTTCACCGAACACGATGAATTAGGCAACATGTTAAAAGACATTGATGACATTTCTAAAGACTTGTCTGATACGATGAACAAATTGAAACAGGAAGAGGAAAAGATGTCTCTCCTTCTTTCCAACCTACCAAATCCAATTCTTGCTATAGGGAAAGGCAATGAGATTGTTTTTGCCAATGATGCGGCTAAAACTCTTTTAGGATTAATAGGGAATATATTTCCAAAAAACATAGTTTTAAAGGATCAAGAAATGTTCCAAAAAGGGTATGATGGAAAAATCTATTTCGTTTCTTCCAAAGAAGCCAAAGATTACACCCTCTATGTTTTAAACGACATTACCGTTCAAATGGAGATGGAAAAACAAAGAAAAGAATTTGTAGATGCAGCATCCCACGAATTAAAAACACCGCTCACATCAATAAGAGGATTTAACGAATTAATAGAATTAAGTTCAGACAATCCAAAAATCAAAGAATACACAACAAAAATTAAAGAATCATCTACTAGAATGTTATCCGTGATTCAGGATATGTTATCCATTTCTTCGCTCGAAGAAGAAAAGGTTACTGATGCAAAAGAAATAAATGTCGCGCCAATAGTTGAAGAAATAATAAAAAGACTTTCTCTTATGGCGAAAGAAAGAAAAGTTAAGGTCTCTTTAAAAGGAGATATAAAGCTCAAAGTAGAAGAAAAAGATATTGAGCGAATTTTCAAAAATCTACTGGAAAACGCCATTCTTTATAATGTTCCTAACGGAAAAGTCGATGTTAGTTTTACCAAGGATTTTGTAGAAATTTCTGATACTGGAATAGGCATTCCAGAGAAAGATCAAGAAAGAGTATTTGAACGTTTCTATCGTGTTGACAAATCACATAGCAGGCAAAACGGGGGAACGGGTTTAGGCTTAGCAATCGTTAAACATGCCGTTTTAAAATACAATTGGAAAATCAAATTAACATCCCGCTTAGGCTATGGGACAACAATAAAAATATTCTTTAACTAAGCAATATCAATTTTGATACACATATCGCTCAATGGATAAGTCGAACAAGCGTAGACATAATTAAATTCCTTATCTGTTGCTCTACGCATATCGTCCTTTTTTGAAACGTAAAAATCGCCAGAGAGGACTTTTATTCTACAAAAGCCACAAACTCCACTACGACATCCAGTATGAATCTTAATACCAGCTCTTTCTAAAGCAACGGCAATAGATTCATTCGCATTTGCTTTAATTTCTTTTTCCTCTAATCCACGAACTACCCTTAAAGAGAATGTCTTCCCTTCAACATCTTTTGGATAGTCAGGCAAACTATATAAGTCTTTTATTGATCCATAAAAATCAAAATGAGTTCTCTTATTTGGTATATTTAATTCTTTCAATTCGTTACGAATTAAGTCTTGCATCTTTTGTGGGCCACAAACGAAATAAGTTGATTCATCATTAGAATATTTCTCAATAACGTTCTTATTGATGAAACCTTTTTCTCCAACATAAGATGAGTCGTTTGAAATAACATCGATAATTTTTACCTTATCGCAAAGGCAGCTTTCTAACTCTTCTTTCAAAAAGATTTCATTAGGCAAAGCTGAACCATGAATAATTGTAAGATCGATATCTAATTTTCCGTTTTTAATTTCTCTAGCCATGGATAAGAATGGCGTAATTCCACTTCCACCAGCTAAAGCAACGACATTTCTCGAATCCAAAAGGGAATTGAAATAAAAATCACCCAGTCCGATCTCAGAAATAAAGATCTCTCCAATTTTTGCTTCATCTAAAAGATAGGTCGAAAAGAAACCATCCTTAGGCAATCTCTTAACGCTTATTTCAACAAAAGGATTCTCTCCTTCTGTTTCATAAGGTGCTGAAGATATCGAATATGGCCTAGTAACAACGGAAGAGCCGATATTTGTTTGTAACGTTAAATATTGTCCTGCTTGAAATAGAGGAAGATTATTATTTATAGAAACAAAACGTAAAGTTTTTCCTCCACCTATAACATCTTTTTTATCAACTAATTTCAATTCGATTTTCCCTGGATGAATTTCTTTTGCAGTTTTGGAAATAGGATCGGAATAATAAGCTTTTACAGGGGTTTCTTTGATTTTTTTCTCACGTTTTCCCTTGACAACAAAGGCTCCTTTAAGGTCTTGAAAGAATGATTTTATCTTCATTTCTTTTTCCTCCCCTTTTTCAAATATTGTGAGACTATGTTTGCAGTATGTTGGCCATTTCCAATACAAGGAGACATTCCATCGCCCATTAGCTGATGAGCTCCCGTGAAGAATAAACCAGTTATATAGTTCTCTGCTTTTTCCATGAATATTCTTGCAACAACAGAATCATGCATAGAATGTTTGTAACCATAAATACTACCTTGATATGCACCAACGTAATGAGAAATTGAAACTGGAGTCTCAATGACACAATTCTCAATGTGATCCATTAAATTAACGCCAAGACGCTTAGATTCAATCTCTATGATATTCTTGGCTATCTTATTCTTGGTTTCTTCATAATTGTCTTTTGTTATGTCTTTCCACGCTTCAGGACGAGGTAAGGCAACTATCGTATAGATTGTTTTACCTTCTGGCACCGCTTCTGGATTCGCATAATTCAAACATACGCTAGTAAGATAGTCGTAGCAATCAATATCTTTATGGTTTTCCCACACTTTATCGAAATCCAAACCGTTTCTTGCATAGAAAACCGAATAACAATTGAGATTCAATTTATCTGGCGTTGTATCAAGTAATAAGCCCAAGGAAAAACAAGTAAGAGACGCTTCTCTAGAATTCACATATTTTCTTGCAAGGTTTGGCACTTCGCTTTCAGGTTCAATCATCTTAGAATAAGCGACATTTGGATATGTGCCACAAACAACAGCATCAGCCTTAATTTCATAACCGGATTTTGTTCTTACGCCATAGGTTTTTTTGTTATGGACAAGAATCTTATCAACCTTTTGTTCAAATTCAATTTGAATGCCTAACTCATTACATTTTTCCGCCATCTTTAACGACATTTCATGGGAAGTTTCTTTAGGAATGTAAGACCCAAAACCAAGATAATCAGCAAGGAGATAGCCAAACACGTTGAAAGGAAGATCATCAATCTTGTTTCCGACATAAATCCAGTAGGCGGAAAGAATGTTTTGTGCTTTTAAAGGAAGGTGATACGCATCCATAACTTCCTTTGTTGAATATCCAGCTGTTTTAACTAAATCAGGAAACTTAAAAACCATCTTTAGCTTGCTACATTTATGAAGAGTAACGTATTGCGATGCCTCATGAACTCTGTAACACATTTGGAGGAATTTCAAAACCTGCTTATACACCATTCCATCTTTATCGTCACATGCGTTTGCAATATCTCTAGCAGGAATTTCAAAATCTCCTTTTGTTCCGGCATGAATAACAACATCCGTGTCTAAATCTATGTAACGATACGCTTCTGGAACACGAAGCCAATTAATATCGATGCCAAATTCTTTGAAAAAGCTGCCTGCACTTAATTGTCTATCTTCCCCAATAGACATCATTTCGTGTAACGAGGCTTCATATTCAACACCGTTACGAACATAAGAAGTTGCAACCCCTCCAGGGAGATTATGTTGCTCAAGAATCAAAATATCTTTGACTCCAAGTTTCTTTAAACGTAAGGCACAAGCCATGCCTGCTAAGGCCGAGCCAACAATTATTACGTCGTACTTATCTTTAAAAAATTTTTCCATTTTTGGTTATTTAACATGGTAAATATAGCACTATCTAGTTTTTGTAACTATATCTTTTTTTACAAATATATAGAACCGATTTTTAAATGAATTTTTGTGAATTTGTCAACATATGAGTTAAACAAGAAGTTGATTAGAGGGAAACGGTTGTAAATATCTATAAAAAGTCTTTTCAAAAAGATAAATATGTAGGCTTTTACATCATTCAAAGAAACAATTCTACGTTCCATGATTTTTCATATAGAAGTTTGAATTTCTCACGCGCGCATATACGCGCGAGCGTGGGCTCTCGCTCACGTATATATATGGAAAAGCTAGCGCTCGTCGGCATTTTCACGTACACGTATGCGCATGTCTTTTTTAGCGTAGAAGACTTTATAAAGTCTTATTTTTTAAAAGAAAATTTGTGCTTGAAAAACTATTTTTCTTCTCGTTAAATTATGCCGTCCACAAGAGAACCGATCGGAACAAATCGGAAGGCCTGATACTAGTGAAAGGTTTAAAGCTTGGGTATTCGAAAAAGTTCATTTCGTATATTAGCTTTAGTTTTCTCGCCATGGATTTAACACAAAAGGAGAAAAAAACATGGAAATCAAAGAAAATAAAAAAGTATCAGAAACTAAAGAAGACTACGCAGGTGAAGGACAATGTATAAACGTTTCTTTCCCTGCCTATCATCTAAAAGAGATGAAAGAGTTTTTCATTGCCCAGTTAACCTCGTTAATTAAATACCTTGAAATGATGCAAGGGATATACGGGGAAGATAATTACAAGCAAATAAAAATTTATGAAAATAAAATTAACGCCGTTAAAAATGTAGTAAACGGGGAAACCTTATCTAGAGGACCAATGAGAACGTTTCATTGGGGTGGAGAATTGGATAGGTGGATTAAAGCAAGCGTGGACGTCGCAAACTGTATCAACGAATTCAATTTGCCTTATGATGACCAAGCATATACGAAACAGATAGCAGAAATTAGAGTCCAAGAAGAAAAACAAAAAGAAATCGAGAGAAGAAAATACGGAAAAAATGAATAGTCTTATAATGGCGTTCCTCCTTTTTAATCTCCGAAAGGTAAGGAACGCCAAATAAGTCTATAAAATTAAAATCTCTTAACGTAATAAGAATAGTTTGCATCTTGGCTTT
Organism: Faecalibacterium prausnitzii; assembly: GCA_963611905.1. Classification (GTDB taxonomy): domain Bacteria; phylum Bacillota_I; class Bacilli_A; order RFN20; family CAG-826; genus UBA4951. Next base: position 18,918 of record CAVDTI010000109.1, read on the forward strand.
GATAAGTTTAGTTGATTTGAAGACCGCAATCGTTCCTAAGTCCTTGCCTTCAAATCTTTTTTCTTTTAAGTAAATCTTTAAATCGTGATGAACGTCATCACTCAAAGAAATCATGCCGATTGTTTCGTTTTTATAAATTATTGCCAAAAGAATATGCCCTTCTCTTTGCTTCTTAAAGCTTTTGATTCTATTTTCACATTCATAGCCATCCAGAAATTCTCTTAAAACATAAAAAACAAAAAATCATTTGCATTTCTCACTTATTTTTTAAAACCAGCTATTTTTTACGGCATTTACTTAACTTCTCATTTGATCCAAACTATAAGCAATTTTACGATTTATCTTTGTTTGTCCTCTGTGAATTCACACCAATTGCCCTTGTTACCCTCAGAGAGCTTTCACCTCATCATCGCGATCACTTATTCCAGTCTCGCCCACATAGCAGACGGTTTAAGGTTACCCCCCTTCGTCCATGTGTAAAAAAAGATCATGGTTGCCCATGATCCTTTTGAATATAAAGCAAATCTTTTATTCAGCAGAAGAAGATGCGAAATAGAAGCCTCCAACCATGCCATCTCCGCCAGCAGTAATCTCGATTTTAACGGAAACGGTTTGATCAACGTAATCAACTAAATCATAAGTTACAACAGACCATCCGGCATTTGCAACAAGAGTGGTTCCATCTAAAGTAGCTGGATCCCCTTCCGCAATCGTAGGCGTAACGGCAACATCATTTACAGTGAGAGAATATTTAGCGCCATTGCCATGACCACGCAAATCAATCGTCCAGACTGTATTTGAAGAAACAACCTGAACCTCGTTAACAGATAACGAATCTGCGTTATTAACGTGGAAATCAAGGCCCTCATTCCTTACATCAAAATTGCTTCTATGATAAGCGTAAACACCAGTTGGATTCTCTGCATATGCCGTCCAAGCATTTTTGGCGTTTTCATCATTCTTTGAAACAGATCCGATAAATTTACCTGTACTAGCTGTGGTTAATTTGTCATTTGCAAAGTAGAATCCGCCAACCATTGCGTCACCACCAGCAACTATCTCTACTTTAAGTGTTACTACTTGGCCAATATATGAATCAAGACCAAAAGAGATAGTCGTCCAGCCATCATTGACATGAACCTTGCCGTCTTCATCCACTGTCGCTTTCAACTCAGCGTCCTCAGCTTTTTGGCAAGCTGAAATAGTTGGAACGACCTTTGTCTCATCAACATAGAAATAGAATTGTGAATTACGATCTCCAAATGAGCGAAGATCGACTTTCCAGGTTGAAGAAGCGGAATCAACTGTCACTTTTGTAGAAACAAAGCCTTGATAATTTTCATGAAGTTTAAGGCCTTCACTAGCAACTGTAGCTTGATTTGACCATTCATAAACGGATCCATCTTTATCAAGTTCCGATGTCCATGCTGTATTGGCAGCACCGTCATTTCCATATGTCGATCCAACAAACTTATCGCTATCAGCCGTTGTAACGTTAGATTTGAAGCTGACTTTGTTAACGCATGTTGATGAGTTTGTTAAGCCAACAAACCAGACCCATACTTTTTGTCCAACATAGGAAGACAAGTCATATGAGAAGGTTAGATATTCATCAGACTGAATCGAAACTGTATCATTGCCGTTTGCATCCTCAAGAAGAGTTGCATTGACATATACTTGCATTTTTGAGTCTTCGCCTCTGAAATTTCGAGCCGAAATTGTCATAGATGATGTAGCAGCCGTAATTTCTCTGGCTTGATAATGAGCTGCGCCATATTCAATGCCAACGCCTTCGGAATAAGTGCCGCGCTTCACCTCATCAGCAACATACCAATCAGGTAAGGCTCCATCAGTTAAAGAGTAATTGGCTCCTGTTTTGATATCACTATCGGCAATACTCGCTACATAAGTTTTGGATTCACTCCAGTCGGAATCTTGATAACGTGGTGTGTCAGTAGAAGCTGTCGCCTGAACCTTATATTTAACAACCTTGCCATATTTCGATGGATCAACTGATGTGGCAGTCTTTCCGAGATCAAATTCACGTGCTCCACCTTGAATATCAAGCTTAATATTATCAGCTTTGCTATGGATATTTGTAAGAGACCCATCATCACCGATTACTGGTGTTGGAAGCTTGCTTACTGTCGCCGTAAATTTAACGACATTAGATGCAGGAGAATCTAGATATGAACCACTACTATTCTTGGCAATTACAGAATATGAATGTTCATTAACATCTACGATTGCTAACTGGTAGGTCAATTCCGAGATTGTTGCTATCTTGTTCGTGCCATCATACACTTCGTATTGATCAGCATTGCTAACAGCAACCCAGCTAAGCGTCTCTGTCTCTGTATCAATAGATAAAGTCGTAGCTGACAAAGCGGTTTTTTCTTGTGATGATTCCGATTTAGATTCTGACTTGTCTGTTGATGATTGTGATTCTTTGCTAGACGAAGAACTAGACGAAGAAGTCGACTCTTTCTTTGATGAGGTCGAACTTTCAGATGATACTTCGCTAGAGGACGAGGAAGGGTGAGAATCGCTACAACCCGCCAAAAGTAATGACGAAGCTAGTAGCAGCAAAAGTTTTTTCGTTTTCATAACTTTCCTTTCTAAAAAAACGGTTTCCTGATAATTTAATTATACAGCCAAAACAATAAAATGAAAGCCCTTTCTTTAAAAAGAGCAAGACAACTCTGCTTAACAAAAACTTTATTCCTTTTTATAATTTCGATATGTTAAAGCGAATGGGAAGCAATAAAGAAAATTCTAAAAAAGATCGTTTACCAGAAAACAGGAAAGATCAATTTTTATTGTTATTAAAGAATAACTATATGAAAATGGTTATTTTTTCGATGATTGCTTTCGTTTTTGTGATACCTATCATAGTTTTATTCATCGTAATGAACTATCAAACATCTCTATTGTTACAAGAAGATGGAGCAAATAAAGGAAACGTTATTTTCTCTGCTTGTTTGTCCTTTTCCCTTTACGTTTTGCCTCTTATAGCCCTACTTGGTTTGGGTTTTGCAGGTTTATTTTCCATAATGAAAGGCTTTGTGTATAACGAACCGGTTTTTTATTCTTCGTTTTTTATAGGCATCAAAAAGAACTATAAGCAATTCTTGTTCATTGCATACTTTACCTATTTGTTTTTTGTTCTTTTCCTTTTGACTTTTGCACGTTTCTATTATTTTTCTATTGGTCCATCAATCCTAAGATATGCGTTGATATCCTTAAGCGCAATTGTCTTTTTTGTCGTTCTAATAATGGCACAATATATGTGCACTGCAGCTGTTAGATATGAATCAAGCTTTAAACAATTGCTAGCCAATGCTTTCAAATTGGTTTTTCACAAATGTTATTTCAATCTTCTTATAGCAGTTTTATCTGTCGCCCCATGGTTGATAGCCATCTTTTTTAACGTAATAATTCAAATGATCGTGTTTTTATTTATGTTCGTGTATTTGTTAAGCTTTTTTGCCCTATTACTGACCTCATACCACGCCTCGATATATGATGAGTTCGTCAACAAAGATAAATTTCCCTCAATATATCGAGCTGGATTAGAGAAAAAATCAGATTAAAGCAGTTCCATTCTCGTCATCCAAGAAAAGATGAATATTATCTTCATTGAAAGTAACAAATGCCTTATCGTGTGGATTGATTTTCGTCGTCGCTGGAGCTGTTATTGCTAATTGAGCGCCATTCAATAAACCATGAACAATGAATTGCGCACCAAGGAGCTCTACTATTGTCGTTTCAATCATTTGTCCTTTGTCATTGATCAATATGTCTTCTGGACGAATGCCAAGCGTTACCTCGAGGCTGCCTTTTTCAATTCTGTCCTTCAATGAAGAAATGTATTTATTTCGCTTTCCTAAAACTTCGTCGTTTTTAACCACCTCAACAACGTCGACCTTTTTCTTATTAATTCTCGTGGCCAAATTTGATTTTGTATAATAGTCAGTAATGTTATCTTTTATAGTTAACGAATTTCTTTCGTAGTTTTCAACGAAAGATTTCAACTTTTCTTTTATCGTTTCGATTTGTTTTTTATCTAACTTAAAAGTGACACCGCCAACATCGATATGACCATCGTTTATATTGTAGGTTGCATTAAGCAAATTCATTGCTGGACTTCCAATGAAGGTGGCAACAAAACGATTTGCTGGATTACGATATATCTCCTCCGGCTTTCCTATTTGTTGAATGTAGCCCTTATTCATAACAATGATTTTATCCGCCATAGTCATCGCTTCGGTCTGATCATGTGTAACATAAATTGTAGTTGCTCCTATCTTTTCATGAAGATCAACTATTTCGCTTCTCATGGCGACACGAAGCTTAGCATCAAGATTGCTAAGCGGTTCATCCATCAAGAAAAGCTTCGGGCTTCTTACTATAGCTCGCCCTAAGGCAACACGTTGTTGTTGACCACCAGAAAGAGATTTTGGCTTTTGGTTAAGAAATTGTTCAATATCGAGAACTTTGGCGGCGTTTTTAATACGTGCATCAATCTCATCTTTTGAATATTTGATGTTCTGGAAAGCTGGAATTGGATTTGATTTGACTTCAACTATTTTATCTTCAAAATCCTTAATCTCGTTTTTCAAAAATAAACGTTCGTCATCAGTTAAATTCTTTTTCTTTAAGCTTTTTGAAGCAATTTTGATTTGCTTCTCTAAATATTTGATTGTTTTAGAATCAATCACCATTTCCTGATTTCCATCCTTGTCAAGCTTAGGAACCTTGATTCTATGGTTCTTTAAACCAAAGGCCATATTCTCATAAACGGTCATGTGAGGATAGAGGGCGTAATTCTGAAAAACCATCGCAACATCACGATCTTGTGGTGAAACATTGTTAAACAAAATGCCATCAACATAAAGTTCACCATCACTAATGCTTTCTAATCCTGCAATCATACGGAGCGTAGTACTTTTCCCGCATCCAGAAGGACCGACAAATACAACAAACTCCTTATCTTTTATGTCAAAAGAAAAATCATGAACGGCATGAAAACCATTGTCATAGATTTTATTAATATTTCGCAAGATGACATTTGCCATGATGGTATCTCCTTATTAGATTAGAAATTGCTGTTATTTATGCATAAAGTTTGGCACTAAGCAAGACACAATGATTCACGTTTTTATTGATTGAAGCTAAAGTAAGCGTCACGGTTTTGCCTATGTAATTAGCAAAATCGTAAGTGTACGTGAAATGAGGATCCCCTACACCTGCTTCAACCGTAACATATTCGGTATCAACACCATTTGCTTTGACAATATCTCCATCAACGCTAGTGGTAACCTTTGCCTTGTCCGTATCTTGATTTACAAACATACGCCAACTTACGCTGAAGTATCTTTTTTCGGTTGTTAAGGCGATTTTTATTGAAGCCTTACCGCTTCCGGCAAAATCTGGCCCCTCATTGATTGAATTAACCGAAGAAGTATACCAATCAGAGAAGAAAGCGGTCTTATTTTCCCATGCGACATTATCGCTTAAGCTGGCTCCTGCTTTTTCTAGCATCGCCACCGATGTTATGCAGCAATGCGTCGCAGCAGCTTCATAGAACTTTATGAAGACGTTTTGTCCAACGTAATCTGATAAATCGTAGACAAAATCAACAGGAGAGTCGCTGCAAAGAGTAACATACTCTGTTTCGGAGTCATTCGCTTTAACAAGTGCTCCATCAATATAAACGTAAAATTTAGGATTTGTTTCGCCATCACGAACGAAATTTCTAATTGAAACCTTAAGGAATTTCGTCTCGTTTGTAATGCTATGATAAACAAAGGCTGTAGCTCCGGCCTTCATATCAAAGCCTTCCCCTACACCGGTGTCGTAATCACCAGTTCTTGTCCATTCTTCATATAAAGACTTGCGGTTCCAAGAGGTCGTGGTATTTAAAGTAATACCCTCAACATTTTTGTAGACAACAGTATTTGATAAAGGCGAAAGCTCATCGCCGCGTTTTGCTTGGACTTGAAGATTGTAGCCACCAACTTCGCTAAAAGAAAGCGTGTAAGAGGTTGTTTCAACATCAACAAGATATTCTCCATTACTATATATACAGTATTTCTCAGCACCAACAACTTCGTTCCAAGACAACGTTTTATCGCTTAAAGAAATGGTCGGAGCAAGGAGAGCTGCTGGTTTTTCGTAGGTGTAAGATACGGCGTTGCTCTTATCGCTATCCAAATAGACTCCATTTCTATCGATGGCTTGGATATAGTAAGAATAAGTGCCGCTTTCTTCCAATGATATCTCATAAGATAAAGTATTAAGATGGCCATATTTGATTTGACCATTTTCATAAAGCCTATACGACGTGGCGTTATCGATTTTTTCCCAACTAATTAAATTGTTTTCGATTTTAATCACTGGCGAAGCTAGTTTCTTAATGACCTCACTAGATGAAATATCCTGAGTTTTGCTAGAAGAAGCTGGTGTTGAGCATCCCACTAAAAGAAATAATGAGACTGGAAATAAAAGCAAGTTATTCTTTTTCATAGTTCATTCTCCTTATTCAATACTGATAGATTTGCATTTCACAATTTCGCCACTGCCTTCGCCGCTGTCATCGCTTTCAAAGACAAGCAATCCTTTTTTGCCATTTAAAGAATATGATGAGAGATCGAAGGTGAGAGTAACAAATTCTCCGCTTTGGAAGAGATAATATCCATATTTATCAATTTTGGATTTATCCCATTCATTTGCGACCAAATTAATGGAAGAAGCACCACGCTTATTGTTTGGATCCTCCAAATAGAGCCTAACTCTCAAATTAACGTCTGATGAAGCGGAACCAGATTTAGCAACCATTGTTATCTTTTTCTCTGAACCATCCCAGTTTTTCATCGCATAAGCGTAGGCATTAGGAATGTAATCATCTCTATCATCAAGATCGGATCCGTCTAAATAAATACCGTCACTTGTGTATTTGGCGCTATCGTATTGGAGGCCACCGCACCCAAGCGTCCAGTCAGTTTGTTCTCCAGTTGAGAAATCCCAACTCTTTTTATCTGTAACTGGCGTATCCTTAACATCGTTCCAATAGAATGGATCAGTCTCAATATCACATAATTCGCTATCTTTATAGGAGGCTGGGGTGTGATCAAGTACCTCCTCAACATCTTCATGTTTTACATTCTCCGTTATCAAATCGATGAATTCGCCTGCATTGACAACCTCAACGTGGTCATCAAGTTGTTCGATAAAACGATTGATGTATTCCATCGTACCAATAGACCATGCGTGGCATACAACAGCTGAATAAGCATCGATAGATGTAATATCGGTAGAACGATCGTTAATACGCTGAGCTACGCGTTCGGTATATCCATAATATTTGGCAACCGAAGATCCCGAAACTCTCCAAAGAGTATCACGGAAACAGACAAATGGCTTATCATTGCTCCAATGAACGCTTCCAGCACCAGCATCTCCTCCTTGGACGTAATAATCGCTAACACTCCAAAGACCGCCTTTAATGTTGTCGTATTGAGTGAAATAATCCAAATAATCAGAAGTTACATAATTATCAATAAAATTGAGAACGCTTAAACCAGATTTTTCGCAATATCCAGCAGTTTTTGCAGCATAATCAGCCATGGCATTTGCGTTATAATCATTAACATTGACATAGCCAAATCCTGAAGGACCGCAGATGAAATCATCTTTTTCAGTGGCTTTATCATAAATGGATTCCATGACGTAAGGGGCTACATCGCTTAATGCAGGAGCCATCGTCCAGTTCATCTTGAACTTCCCACGATACTTCGATCCATAATATTTACTATCAGTTTCAAAACCTCTTTGAAGCCATTGAACGTTATCACCATCTGACATAACAATAGTGACATAATGTTTGCCTTTTTCGGCTTTAACCGTTGATTTAACACGATTGGCAGGCTCTAAATCTTTGTTTATATCTTCTGCTGCCATGAAGGAAAGATTACCACTCCAATCTGAAGCAATTGTCACCATTGAATAATTGGAATTGTAGCCAACAAAATCTCCTTCAGATTCAGTCCAGCCAAAAACTGGGCAATTTGAGCACGTCCATTCAGATATCTCTTTACGGAGTTCATCAGTGAGATATTCAACATACGTGCACAAAGCAACACCGCTAATGCCGTAATCTCTTAAAGGAAGAGATGTTGGAGACTGGTTGATAAGATAGGTGTTGTTTAAATATTGCTTATAATTATGGAAAACTACTTCATCGCTCAAACTTGAAGCATCGGCACCAAGTTTAAAACCTGCCGCTAAACACTGACTGACAAGGCTATTTTCTACCATAATCCATTGCTCAACACCAGATATAGTGGCGGCTCGATTGATGGAGTTGTCATATCTGTCACCTTTGTCGGTGGAGGTATATGTCACGAACTTTTTATTCACAACGGCAGTTTTGAATTTATCAAGAAGCTCCCACGAATCATCGATTGAGGTAAGCGTAAAGCCAAGCTTCTTGCTCATCTCAGAGATTGTTTCATCTTTCTCACCCATTCCAGAGATGAAGATAGTTGCTTTTTCCTGAGCCAAAATCCCTTGCAAGGATTGGATCATCACGAATTCCGATGTAGTCATCGAACTTCTCGGAATCACATAACAAGTTGAAGCGTAACCATCAGGTTTATAAAAAGCTCCTTCTTTTATTTTCTCTACTGGCGCATCGTTATTTTTTGAGCTCGACGTATCGTCTTCTGCACCACTTTTGCTTGATGTTTCATTTGAAGCACACGAAGCAAGCATAGTGCCTAGTAGTAAGAGCAAAAAGGTAGTTTTCTTTTTCATTTTGTTTTCCTCCTATTTGATGCCTGAAAAATTCAAACCGCCGACAAATTTCTTTTGACAGCAAAAATAAACAACCAAAACCGGAATGAGAGAAATGATTAAAGAAGCGGCTTTGTATACCGTTTCTCCCCAATCGCTCGAACCGGCGAAATTATAAAGTTTGAGTTGAATTGTAAACATACTACTGTCACCAGTGATAAGCATTGGCCAAAGATAGTCGTTCCACTGAGCAACAAAATTAAGTACAACGTATGTTGATATTACAGGAAAGCAAAGAGGTAAGACGATGTGGAAGAGGGTTTTTAACTCGTTCGCACCATCCAATTTGGCACTTTCTAAACAAGCGTCTGGAATTGAATCCATAAAGGCTTTTACCAAGAATATTCCTGTTACATTTACAATGCCTGGCAAAATCAGACCAGCGTATGAGCTTGTCCATCCTAAAGAAGAGACAAGTTGATAGTTGGTTACCATAAGTATTTCTCCTGGCACCATCATGGTAATAAGCAAACACCAAACAACGACGTTTTTTCCTTTGAATTTCTTTTTTGCCAAGACATAGCCCATAAGAAGAATTATTACCGAAGAAAGAAGAATAAAGCCAAAAGCAACAATCAATGTATTTTTGATGCCTTCTAACAATTCGCCTTCAACAAAAGCCTCGGCATAGTTTGCAAAGCATAATTCAACAGGGAAAAAGTAGATTTTGCCATATTCTGGATAAAAACCTTCGACTGGTTGAAGTGAAGTAACAAACTGGAGATAAAAAGGGAAAACTTGAGCAAAGGCGATTATAGAAAGAACTACAATTATGACAATCGTCACAATCGTGCTGCTGACCTTATCTTTCTTTATTTTCTCTTTTGCCTCTCTATTGGCGATTTTTATTTGAAGTTCCTTATTATCAATCATAATTAAAATCCCTTATTGTTGCCTGAAGCTTTTCTTTGCAGTATTGAGAAACAAACGATGATAATCGTTGTTATTACACCAATAGCGCAAGCATAGGCCATTTCATTATTGAGAATGTTCTGATAGAGATATAAAACTACCGTTATCGTAGCGTTATCAGGACCCCCAGCAATGAGTGGGTTATCAGCTATAAGTTGCATAGGGCCCATAATACGAACTCCCGAAATAATGGATAAAATTACATTGTAATTAATGGCTTTCATTATAGATGGGACGTAGATATTCTTAAAAATTGATATGCCCCTTGCTCCATCGATTTTTGCAGCCTCAATTTGATTTTGATCAACGCCTTTAAGAGCAACATAATAAATGACAAGTTGAGATGAAAATCCAAGTAAAAGTGGCATGATCATCAAAGTTATAAGAGCTAAAGATTTATCGTTGTACCATGCTAATTTATCTCCGCCAAAAGCCATAATGATTTGATTCATAAGACCACTATCTGAAGGAGAGAAAATTTGCTTCGTTATCTCAGTCGAGGCCACGGATGACACCAATGTCGGCCAAAAAAGTAACGTTAAGAATAGTTTTTGTCCTCTTTTCATTTTTGTGATGAGATAGGCAAAAAGCAAACCGAGCACATTATTGGCAATGGTCATAGAAACCGTCCAAATGAAAGTATTCTTCAAAGAGGCCAAAAAAGTCTCATCATGGAAAAGACGTACATAATTATCAAAAGTGAAGAAAACACTAATATCACTAACGTCTAATGTTAAATCGGTGAAAGAGAAATATATCGCTCTCACAAAAGCATAGACAAAGAAAATCCCCCACCATAGCATCGGAAAAAGAATCATCAAGTACGATGTTTTGTCCTCACGGGAGAAAAATCTTTTTTTCTTCAGCAAAGCATTTCTATCGATATCTCGATAATTTAAATCATAGACGATGGAGAGATCTTTCTTTTTCATTTATTTGTCCAATTTACGGTCAGTTTCATTTTGGCATTCTTCTTGGCAAGAAGCGATCGCTTGCGCGATAGTTTCTTCGCTAGAAGCTGTTACGCATTTATAAAGCATTGTTACAAGTTTCTTCTCCATGAAAGGCCAAATTGGCGTCGCTGGACGAGGAGTAACGTGCTCTAATTGCGAAGCATAGATAGATAAGTATTTATCGCCAGTGTAATAGGCGTCGCCAAGAGCTTCCTTTGTTACAGGAAATAAACTGCCGGCTTTAGCAAAATTCAATTGGCTATCTTTATCAGTGCAAAGATATTTAGCAAACTTGTAAGCCTCATTAACACAAGAGGATTTTTGCGCAACCGCAAGAGAATAAAGACCCAAGCCAGAATATCCTGTTCCGCCATCTTTAAGAGGAAGCATCTCACTAATACCTAACTCAACAGCGTTATAATTGATCTTACTAAGATTCCAAGAGCCCATCTCAATAAAGGCGCATTTGCCATTATAAAATTTGCCTTCCTCGTATTCATTCTGCGAAGCAAATTTGGATAACTTTATCCATTCATTAATTGCAGCCTTAACCTCTGTGGAGTCAATCTTGATGGTTTTGCAATCATCCGACACTAAGCTACCACCCAAACGTGAGACATAACTCACGAATTCCATTGCGGAGAAAGTTGAATTGATTGGCTGAGCAAAAGCAACTTCTGAACTTTCACAACTATTTTTTATTTTTGTAAGATCAGCAAGGAATTCATTATATGTTGTTGGTGCTGTATTAATGCCATATTTTTTGAGCATTGTCATATTGTACATAAGGGCAACCGTATTAGCGGACATCGGAAGAGCATACGCTTTCCCCAAATATGAATTCGCGTTATAGATGTTTTCTGGGACCAAAGTTTTAACCTCTTCATCCGCACCAAGCGAAGAAAGATCGGCAAGCTGTCCCTCATTAGCAAGAGATTGAACGTATACGTGATCAATAATTGCAATATCTGGGCGTGATTTGTTGTCATTTAGGGCAACTTGATAAGCTTGATAAAGATCAAGTCCAGATTTCTTTACGATTTTTATTGTGCAATTTGGATTTTCCGCCTCAAATTTCTCCTTGGCGTTTTGGAGAACTTTCAAGTAATCCGTATTTGATGGCCACCAAACGGTGATGGTCTTATTCTCGGATCCGCCACTTTCGTCTCCTGTTTTATGATTACAACTAGCCAATGTTGATGAAAGTAATAACGGAAGGATGAATAATTTGAATTTGTTCTTCATAAAAACTCCAGTGCTCTTTAAAGCTATTCTTCTAGGATAGTTTATTTCTTAACGCTTAAAAACGCAATTAAAAAAACCGTTTTTTTGTAAGGGCTTACTTAAAAGTGCTTATATACGGTTTAGAAAAACTAAAAACAAGAGTTTTTTAATCAATTTGTTTGACGGCAAAATCATTCATGAATATATAAAGAAAAGCTCAGTTAGACTGAGCTAGATATATCTTTTATGTATTATTCTTCAAATTTGAACGAATCGTTAATGTGCAACTTGCTTCTGATGAGCACATTATTAGGAGAGCCATCATTCATAATTTCTCTAAGTTGAATGGAGGCTTGAAGAGCTAATTGGTCATAATCCTGTTCAGCATAAGACAAAGAAACATCAAAAGAATCTAGGTCTTTTTTTGATGAACCTAAAGCAAAAACAAACACGTCTTTGCCGACAACAAGATTTTTGCTTTTAATTGCTTGATAAACGCCTTTTGCAATAATAGATGAGCCGACAATAAATGCGTTATAACCCTTTTCCAAGGATAGCGATGCATGGTAAAAGCCTTCTTCCACAGAGGAATTTTCAGTGTAAAAAGAAGCGTGTAAAAGGGGATTTTTCTCATTAATTGCTTTATTGAAACCTTTTTCACGATCTTTTGAGATCGTTAGGGATTTATTAGAATTGATAAGGCATATCTTATCTCCGCCATTATCAATCATTTTGCCAGCAATATACTCACATAAAGCCTCGTTATCAGTGTCCACGCATGTTATTTTATCTGAATCGGTAGAACCAATAACAACGAAGGGTATGGAATTAAGTTCCATTTCTGAAATACGTGTATCCATAAGAGTTGGTCCAACTAAAATTGCTCCATCAATTGGAGATTGACCTTTCTTCAATTTATCCGCTACTTCTTTCTCTTCTGGCCCAAAATAGAGCAAGACATCTACATCATAATCGCTCCAATAAGTAACGATCGTGCGAATAACATCATTATAGAAAGTATGGTATCTTCTTGTTGAGGTTTCCAAGAATATGCCAATTATATTTGTCTTTATATCATTGACATTTCCCAAAACCGAAGCGTAAAAGTTAGGAGAATAGTTAAATTCTTTGCAGACTTTGAGTACTTTTTCTCTGATTGGCTCAGAAACGTATCTTTTGCCTGATAGAACATTACTTACTGTAGACTTTGCTACACCCGCTTTTTCCGCAATATCATTAATTGAAGCCATTCATCGTTTCCTCTGTATTAGATTTTATGTTTTTTCTCATCAAAGAAATCAATTGCTCAATTCCTAAGATTTGTACATTTTCATCTAATAGTTTAACCAATTTATCTAGGTCATCACAAGTGGTAGACCAAGGATGAACGTTTATGACGCTATAACCATCCTCGCTATGAGGTGCTATAGGCAATGAGTTTATCAAAGCTGCTAGCCTTAGAATTAATTGGTCTTTGTTTGTCTTTTCCTCTTCTTTGCTCTCAAAAATATTCCAAAGGGAGGCTTTTACTGAAATAAATGGTTTATCATCGATCCAGAATATTTTCCCTTTTCCGCCTTCATATTTAATCGGATCTATCTCATATACACCGCCTATTATGTTCTGATGCTTAGCATAAGTTGATAAAACGAAATTAACATTTTCTTCATTCATATCCTTAAGATTGTCCAGAAGCATAACAACATTAATCCCCATCAAAGAGAGATATTCACTCGTTTTTTTTGTATAAAAAGGCAAGTGTTCTTTAGGGAAAACGCAAGGATTCATATATCCGTATCCCGAAACTCCACAAATGAAATCCTCATTAGTGGCATGATCATAAATATATTCAAGGCATTTTGGATTTAAGTCGATAAGCGCTGGACTTACTGACATTGTTAAAGGATAGTTCCTCTTTACTGTTGCAAAATTTTTATAAAAAGAACAGAAACAAAATTCTCTTTCAAGCCATTGAATATTGTCTCCATCACTAACTACAAACGAGACATAATGCTTATTCGGTTTAATCTCTTCGACATGCTTTTTTCTTTCAACTTTTTTTGGTGAAAAAGTTCCGAAAAATGAATGATTCGAGCTCCAATCCATCGGAATAATAGCATCGCCGTACTTAGATATCTGGCTAACAAAAGAGATTTCATCACTCGTCCATCCGTATATACATATGCCTTTGTCTAAATAAGAAAGAACTTCATCCAAGAAACGCCTTTGTTCTTCGCTTTCATCAACATAAAGAACAAACCATTTATTCGTTATAGAAAAATCGAGTAATGAGATAAGGAAATTATCATCACTTCTCGCAATAGGCTGATGAATTAAGCCGTTTTTGGCCAATTTATCTCTATATTTATCAAAGGCGTATTTTTGAATTTCTAAATTATCTAGCCCAAGTTTAGTTAGATCCTCAAGCAATAAGAGTTTTTCTTTTACAAGATATTCTAGAGTATCAGGGACAGCTAAAGCGCCAGTAGCAGCTGCAATAGAAAAAGCAGCATTGATCTCGGTAGATTTTGAATCCAAGTGATATAAAACATAATGGGACAAAGACGACATGAACATATTAACAACGCTCATGAAGTCAACCGAGTCAAGCTCATATTTGGATCTATCTATATATTCAAGATAATGATCCACATCTAGAAGCAAGGTTTGTTCTTTTTTGTTCACTAAACCTTGTAAACACGTAAAGAAGGCAAGTTCTTCGTAAGTGAGTTTATTTCTGCTCACATAAAATATCTGTTTTTTCATATGCAAACATCATACCACAATTTATTTTTTAAGAAAAACAAAAAAAACCGTTTTTTTATTTCCATTTTTATGCAACAATAGAATAAAAGAAATTGAGGCATCTTAAAATGAAAAAAACAATTCATCTTATTAGCGGTACTCATTGGGATAGAGAATGGAGACACACAGCCGAACAAAGCAAACTCCGTTTAGCCGACCTAATGGACCACATCATCGACATCTTGGAAAATAAACCATCCTACGAATGTTTCTGCGTAGACGGAGGAACGATCGTTTTAGAAGATTATTTCACCGTCAGGCCAGAAAATAGAGAGCGTGTACAGAAGCTCATAAAAGACGGAAAAATGATCATTGTCAATTGGTATACTCTACCAGAAACAAACACGGTCGCGCCAGAAAGCATGATCCGTAACCTTTTAACAGGAAGAAGAATGGGCAAAGAATTTGGTGGAGCAATGAAATCCGGTTACACCGCCACTTCTTATGGCCAGCCAAGCCAGCTTCCACAACTTTATCAAGGATTCGGAATTGAAAACGCTATTTTCTATCGCGGAACGAACAAACATTTCTTAACCCCACTATTCAAATGGTCGGCACCAGATGGAAGTTCCATATTTACTTTACGTACCTTTGATGAAGTGACTAGAACGAATTGGTTTTTCTATGTCCATGGTCCAGCAGTTTTAGGGAAGGGATTGAAAGATCTTTCGTATAAATACAATAAGAATGAAGCCCCAGTTCACATGGTCGATATGGGTTCTTATGAAAAAGCATTCGTTGCCACAAAAGAAAACGAAGATTATATCCATGACGAAAAAGTATTGAAACGTTCATTGGATTACCTTCTGAACCAAGCAGAACCATACGCCATCGGAAATAACATTCTCGCTCTCAACATGGAGGATAATGATGAGCCATATCGATACCTTCCTGAACTTATTGCGGATATGAACAAAATTTATCCTGACTACGAAATCAAACAGGAAAGATTGGATGACTATATGAAAGTCATCATGGATTTGGCTAAAAATGGTGAATATAAGTATGAAAGTTATGTAGGAGAACTCCGTAATACCACTTTCTCCCCAGATGATTTCAACGCTTTATTGGGAGCAACGCATTCTTCCCGTATAAATATTAAATTAATGAACGAAGAATGCGAAAATGGCCTTATCAATTTAGCTGAACCTTTGACAAGTGCTTCATACCTTCTTGGTGGAGAATATCCCGCAACAAACATCGAACACGCTTGGCACACATTACTTAAATGCCACGCCCATGATAGTATTTGCGGAGCAGCTGTCGATAGAGCACACACAGACATGAATTACTCCTTCTCCGTCACAAAAACGGTAGCCGAAGAAGTAACAAACCGCGCTTGTGTAAGTCTTTATCAAAAAATAGATACCAAGACTAATTTCCAAAACGATGACTATCCAATTGTCATCTTTAATACGTTGCCTTTCGAAAGAGAAGAAGTTATTGAACTCGTTATCGACACTCCAAAAGATTCCGTAAAAATGATAGATAACGGCATGGGCGCACCTGTACCAGCCGCAACTTTCTTCGATATAGTCGATGACAAAGGCAATGTTGTTGAAAGCAAAGAACTAAGTTCAGAGAGTGCTCTAGTAGCCATTGAAAAACAAACGGATACCAAAGCTATAAAATTTGAAACCATCAGGAGACACATTTTAGTCAAAGCAAAAGTCCCAGCAAATGGGTATGCAACCTATGCCCTCCGTATGAGATTGGCCAATTTAGCCTTTGATCCACAAATTATCGACAACCGCAAACTTATCGCTAGAAGTAACGGCGTTTTGGAAAACGAATACCTTAAAGTCGTGATTAACCCAAACGGAACATTTGATATGCTCGACAAAGCAACAAATAGATGGATGAGAAATCAAGGATACTATACCGACGCAGGTGAGGTTGGCAGCGCTCATGAACACGCTGAGCCAAAGGTCAACAAAACTTACACTTCATTTGGTTGCAACGCAGATATTGAAATGATTGAAGGAAACAATCTCTTAAGAGGAGTCTATCGAATTGCGTTAACAATGAATATTCCTGCAGAAGCATCCTTAGATGCCCATGAACGAGTATCGGAATTGAAACCTCTACGTATCGAAACATACCTGACCCTTGAAAAGGGTGCAAAAGCACTTAAAGTTAAAACAACCCTTATTAACGAATCAAGAGATCACAAGCTTTGCGTCCATTATCCAACAGCGATCTCCAATGCCGATTGGTGCTATGCCGAATCAGCTTGGGATGTTGCAAAAAGAACAATTAAGTGGCGTGATCATAAAGACAATAAGGAAGATTTCTATTCATTCCAACCTATGCAAAATTTTGTCGACGTAAGCGATGGTAAATTAGGATACGCCTTCCTTTCGAAAGGCCTTAGAGAATACGAAGTCGAAGATGATGAAAATCGTACCTTGAAAATCACTTTAATCCGTACGCAAAGAGCCTATATGACAGCCAACAGCAAAATGACAGTTGCTGAAACTCATAAATATACAGGCCAACATTGCCTAGGCACTTTAACTTATGAATACGCTTTATACCCACATACTGGCTTATGGAACGAAGGCAATGTATTTGAACAAGCCTACGCAAATAAAGTAAATATGAAAGCCATAATGGGCGTTCCGACCGAGGGAAAACTTCCATCAACATCATCGTTTATTAATGTAACTGGTGGCGATGGGGCCATTGTCTCAGGCGCATTCAAATTAGCGGAAAACGGCAAGGATATCATCTACCGTATATGGAATAACTCTGGCGAAAGCAAGAGCCTTAACATTTCAACTGTCTTCGATTTAAAGGGAGTCAAAGAAGTCAAACTCGATGAGACTCCAATCAAAGACATTGAATTAAATGGAAATAGTTTTGCTTATGAGCTTAAACCTCATAAAATTGCAACGTTCTTATTGGTGAAATAATATGGTTGAAATCACAAACATCGGATCATTTTCCGAAAAAGATGGTTTAATCAAACTAGACGCCACATCCGACGATAAATTCCATGTAGGCGTTAATGGCGTCAAATCAATCGTGTCCACAGGCGACAGAAAAGTTGAATTCATCTCTTTCTCTGATCACTGTTTGGCCTTCGTGAAGTCTTCAATTGGTTATAACGCCTATTATCCAATCAATAAGGTATCGATCAAACGTCCGATAAAGGCGGTTCTAATGGATTTAGATGGAACCTCGGTAAAAAGTGAAGAATTCTGGATTTGGATCATCGAAAAATCTATTTCTTCATTGATGAATGATCCGTCTTTCAAATTAGACGAAAGCGATTTGCCTCATGTTTCAGGCCATAGCGTTTCTGAACATCTTCAATACTGCATAAACAAATATTGCCCAGATAAAAAGCTTGAAGACGCACGTGCTTATTATTTTCAACATACCGAATTCGAAATGAATGAAATAATGGAGGGAAGAGGAAAGGAAGGAGCATTTACGCCAGCAAAAGGCATAAAGGAATTCTTACTAGCTTTGAAGGAAAGGAATATCAAAATAGGCCTGGTTACATCAGGTTTGTATCAAAAGGCTTGGCCAGAAATCTTATCCGCTTTTAAAACCCTTAATATGGGGGACCCTAAAGATTTTTATGACGCAATAATTTCTGCTGGTTATCCCCTCAAGAAAGGAAGCGTAGGAACACTTGGAGAGTTATCGCCAAAACCACATCCATGGTTATACGCTGAAACTTGCACTGTGGGCCTTAACATTCCTTTTGAAGATCGCAATTCCGTAGTTGGCATAGAGGATAGCGGAGCTGGCGTATGCTCAATTCGCTTAGCTGGTTATCCAACAATCGGCATTTCAGGAGGAAATATAGAATCCAGCGGAACTAAATCATTGTGCGATTTTTATGCTGACGATTTTTCATCGATTTTGAAATATATAGATGGAAAATAACACCAACAATTTATTAATCCTCACCATTTGAAATTAAAAACGAGCCCTAAATTGTTCTGATACATAAAAGGGGCTCGTTTCTTTTTTACTACTTATAGGCTGATTTGTTCATGCCTTCCATTTTTTCATAGGAACATTACTTTTTAAAATCGACTCTTACGATCTTCATACCCATATGCTTATCGCCAAATTTTGCCATAAACCTATATAATTTACGTATCGATTTGTCTTTTAAATCATTGTAACCTAGCATATATCCTTTGCTTGATACCGTTAAATTATCGTCTTGAAAACAATAATCATTTTCAACATTATCTACATAGAAATATGCGTCTACATCTTTGATTTTCGTTACTTTCAACCATGTTTTACGAATCAATTTCGTGGCTTTCTTATTTGCTGAGTCAAATACGATTTTTCCTCCAGGGAAAGCTTTTGCCATATTAGTAAGCAGCTCTTTCACTTGATCTTTTAAGAAATAATAAAATACCCCTGATGCGAAAAATACAGCACCGTCTTTAGCGTCGATCTCTTTAAACCATTCAAAATTATTCAAATCACAAGCAACATTTCTTTCTCTATCTTTTGAAG
>CAVDTI010000110.1:0-5547 GCA_963611905.1 Faecalibacterium prausnitzii
GAGGCGAATAATTGCAAATCAATGACGAAATTCATTTGTGCTTCCTTTCTAGCTTCACGTTCTTCGGATAAGAAGAAGCGATGCTTTCTATCTGTTTCTCGATTGTTTCGAGAACAATCTCATCGTGTTCAGAGACTTCCTTAAGAGACTCTAGATACACATAACCGTCTTTCACTTCAACTTTATATTTTTTTGAATCGTCTTGGAGATTGTTTAAGCCCCCCAAGACTATCCCACTAATGGCGGAACAAACAAGATCGTGACCAAACGGTCCACTTCCGGCATGTCCTTTAATTTCGAATGATTCGAACTTACCACTATTGGTTTTAACAAAGTTAGCAATGATCATTAGGCGTTAATGGATTCGATTACTAAGCAAGTATATGGTTGGCGATGGCCTTGTTTTTTGCGAACATTGGCCTTGCTCTTATACTTGTAAACTGTAAGCTTCTTGCTTAATCCTTGTTTTTCGACTTTGGCAACAACATTGGCGCCATCAACAAATGGCTTTCCAATGAGTGTTTTTTCACCACCGACGAAAAGGACCTTATCAAGAGTTACTTCTTTGCCTGCTTCAACATCAAGTTTTTCGACGAAGATCTTATCGCCAACAGAAACTTTAACTTGTTTGCCGCCAGTTTCAACTATTGCGTACATGCATTTTCCTCCTTTTGTCTATTACTCGCTCTAGTGGCCCGATTTTAATCGTGTTAAGTGCCATTTCAATGCGGTTGAAACGCTAAGGAGCGTCACAACGTGTAATAATATACCACTAAATTCATAGAAAACAATGATAAATTCTATTGAAAACCATATTTTTAAACACCATGATTTTCTATAAATCCCACCTTATAGAAATTTCGGGCACAAAAATCAGATTTAATTCAATAATCCGTTATCCTTGAATGAAAAATACTGGCTATTAGAAACAACGATGTGATCAAGCATTTTTACGCCAAGTAATCCAGAATTGATTTGAAGCTTTTGCGTAAATTCAATCTCGCCTTTCGAAGGCAAACACACTCCTGAAGGGTGGTTGTGCATAATCACGAAATGTGAGAACGATTGGTCGTTAATTTCGGCCAAAATCATTTTACCGCAAGCACAAATTTCATTTTCGTCACCCTCGAAAATTATTTTCTCTTTGCGAATTCGTTTTCTTTTATCGTAGCAAATAACGAATAACGCTTCTCTTTTTCTTTGCCCTAAAAACATCCGATAATGATCGTAAATTTCTTTTGGGGAAGTTAAAGAAACATATTTTGCCTCCATGCTTGAACGTCTAGCAATCTCAAAAACGGTTTCTAAGGTCACCGCTTTCACATCAGAAATCCCTTTGAATCTGTTAAAAGACTCGGCATTGGTACTTGCTAAGGTTGGAAAGTCCTTATAAGTAGACAATATCTCTGAAGCGAGTTCTAAAGCGTTTTTTCCTTGGCATCCGCTTCTAAGCACAATGGCTAGTAGTTCAACATCGCTGCAACTAGAAACACCTTTCCTAAGAGCTTTTTCTCGAGGAAGATTTTCCTTTTTTAATTCTTTAATAATCATTTCCAAGTGAATTGCCATCCACCAGGTATTTTTGCACTTCCTGACGATGTTCTAAACATTCTGTAGGCAATCACTGCGGTTAAAGCAATAGCTAAGACCGCCATTACGGCCGTAAGAGTTATTGCTTCCCCCGGAACGATTGTTTCAAGTTCTTCTGGTTTTAAAGCTCTCATATAAACAAAACCCTCCCTTCACTTATATGAAGAGGGGGTTTTAGAAAAAATGCCAAAATTTATTAAATTATTTTTCGATTTGTGAAATTTTCGAATTAACGTTTTCTAACAACTTACTGTTATTAGCGAGTTTTTCTTCTTCGGCTTTGATTTTCTCTTTAGGCGCTTTCTTGATAAATCCTTCGTTAGATAAGATCTTTTGAGAACGGCTAATTTCCGACTCGAGATGTTCTTTTTGCTTAAGTAAGCGCTCAAGTAAAACTGAAGCATCCACATCTTCTTCTACAACCATCTCAAATCCTGGGTACATAAATGGATTGCCACCAAGAGATTCTTTTTTAACAGAATAGGAAGCAGCAAAAGCAAAACGAGAGAGATATTCACCAGATCCTTCGAAAGGTTCTTTTGGTGAAACAACCAATTTAACCTTCGCGTTAGGTGCAATTCCGTTTGTTGATTTGTAGTTACGAATATCACGAATCATTTTTTGAAGAATCTTGACCTTGTCACTCGCTTTCTTATTCAGAAGATTCTTTTCATATGTTGGATATTCCTCGCACATAATCGAATCTTTTGCGCCAGGTAAAGATAAATACATCTCTTCACTGACGAATGGGCAATATGGATAAATCATTAAAATAATCGATTTAATGACTTTGTAGAGAACGTCTTTTGTGACTTCCGCTTCTTCCCCTTCGTGGGCTAAAGAAATCTTTGAGAACTCAAGATACGAAGAACAGAAATCATCGTAAACAAAATCATATAAGGTTGATGAAGCTTGTCCAAATTCATATGAATCCATCTTGCTTCCGACCTTTTTGATTGTCTTTTCAAGACGATCTAATATGTAAGCATCAATTGTTCCTAAAGATTTCTTATCGATTTCTCTTGGAATGTACGAATCGCCTAAAACACCTTCGACATATCTACATGCGTTCCATATCTTATTAAGATAAGCTTCGCTAGATGCGACTTTTTCTTCGATATAACGCATATCCATTCCTGGGGTGCAATTTGTAGTGATGAAATAACGGAGAGCATCAACGCCATATTTATCGATAACATCCATTGGATCGATGCCGTTTCCTAAAGATTTGGACATCTTTCTTCCTTGGGAATCACGAACCAAACCGTGAATAACTACATCTTTAAATGGAATTTCATCGGTGAAATGTAAGGATTGGAATATCATTCTAGAAACCCAGAAGAAGATAATGTCATATCCAGTAACAAGGCACGATGTTGGGAAATAACGCTTAAAATCTGCACTATCAGTATCTGGCCAACCCATTGTGGCAAATGGCCATAAGGCGCTAGAGAACCACGTATCCAAGACATCTTCATCTTGTTTATAGATATTCAAATCAGGTGTTTCCTCAGTAACTAAAAGTTCGCCGGTTTCCTTGTTGTAATAGGCTGGAATACGATGTCCCCACCATAATTGACGAGAAATACACCAATCTTCTATATTACTCATCCATCTAAGCAAGACTTTTTCAAAACGTTTTGGAACAAAGTTAACCTTACCAGAAGTTTTTTGTCTTTCTAAGACTTTATCAGCCAATGGTTTCATCTTAACAAACCATTGTTTAGATAACATTGGTTCAATTACGGCATCAGAACGTTCGGAGTGACCGACTGAGTGAACGATCTTTTCGATTTTCACCAAATGTCCATTTTCTTTGATCTTCTCCACCAAAGCTTTGCGACATTCATATCTATCCATTCCTTGGTATTCACCGCATTTTTCATTCATATGCGCGGATTCATCAAGGACTTTAATAAATTCAAAGCCATATTTCTTTGCTAAGGCAAAGTCATTAGGATCGTGGGCTGGAGTGCATTTCATCGCGCCAGTTCCGAAAGAAAGATCAACATAAGAATCAGCCATAAGTGGCAATTCATCACCATTTGCAGGATTAATAACTTTCTTACCAACAAGATGTTTGTAACGTGTATCTTTAGGGTTAACAAAAACTGCGGTATCGCCAAACATCGTTTCAGGTCTTGTGGTTGCAACGATAATGCTTTCGTTTGTGCCCACAACATCGTATTTAAAGTAGAAGAATTCACCTTCATCGTCTTTATGAACGATTTCGATATTTGATAGAGCCGTCTTTAATTCAGGATCCCAGTTTGTGATTCTTTCGCCTTGGTAAATTAACCCCTCGTTATATAAGGTCACGAAAACATGACGAACCGCTTTCGATAAGCCTTCATCCAAAGTGAACCTTTCTCTTGAATAATCGATAGAAAGCCCCATTTTCTTCCATTGTTCATGGATGGTCGCAGCATATTCATCTTTCCATTCCCAAGCTTTTTCTAGGAATCCTTCGCGCCCTAAATCATAGCGAGAAATACCTTGTTCTCTTAATTTGGCCTCAACTTTAGCTTGAGTTGCAATGCCTGCGTGGTCCATTCCAGGAAGCCAAAGAACATCAAAGCCTTTCATACGTTTATAACGTGTGATAATGTCTTCTAAAGTCGTATCCATTGCATGTCCTAAATGCAATTTTCCAGTAACGTTTGGTGGCGGAATAACAAGTGAAAAAGGCGGTTTTGACTTATCTAAGCCAGCCTTGAAATAATCGCCATTGACCCATTTGTCATATTTGTCTTTTTCCACTACTTTTGGATCATAATGTTTCTCAAGCATCTATATGCCTCCTAAAAAATAAAAAATACGCCGTATCCCAATAGGGACGCGGCGCGCGGTACCACCCTAATTCTGAATAATAATTCAGCACTCATAGCTTTAACGCAGCCAACGGATTTCTCTATTCTCCAAAGCGACTCACCATCTTCTTATTCCCGTCTTTCACCTTGCACGGTTCTCTCTTAATAAAATCGGATGGATCCCTCTTCTTCAACGAACGCAAGAATTATATAGCCTTGCATTCAGTTTGCCAACTTTAAAGATTGAAGAATGAGAGACTAACTTCTCTTTCTTCTTTCATTTGTCCAGCGTGATGGGCTTTAAGCGGGGTCTTGAATTTTCCGCTTTCTTTCGTATTCCAAAGAATTCTATTTTCCAAAGCGATCGCTAAATAATCGCCCAATATATCTCTAAAATGAGGATTTTCCTCGCCTACACCAAATATTTCTTGTTCAATAACTTCCTTTTTTGTTAATAAAACAAAGTCTGGATAATATTTGTTAAAAATGGTCTCGAATTCTTTTTCTTTTCCTTCTTTAACTGTAAAAGAAGAGTTCCTTCGTTAGATTGTTAAAGGCCCAGCAAGAGTTTCTAATAAATCATTATGTTTCGATATATCGGTATATTCGACATCAACAAGTCCATGATCGGCCATGGTAATGACTAAAACGTCGGGATTCTCTTTGACGAACTTCTTTAACATTTTATTGATTTTTCGATACTGATTCCAAACGCGAATGGAATTTACGCCAAATTCATGCATCTCCTTATCTGGATGAGGAGTGTAAGAATATAAAAACTCTCCACCATTTCTAAAGAATTCTGTCGCATGTTTTGCCATTTCTTTGTAATTCTTTGGTGCATTTTCTCCACCTAAAGGATACAAATATTCAAGTTTTGCATTAACGCCTTTTTCTTTCATCAAGATATCAAGTTTGGTTAATGGGCAGTATTTGTCGAAAAAATGCGATCCATCCTTGTAATAATCGAGTTTATCGCCGGTTAAAGCGTTAACATCAGGGAAAACGCAAAGAGGGATTCCTAATTCCTTAATATATTCAGTCCAACCTAACCAACCATTTTCAACTGGCCACTTGGCAGTTAAGAAGGCGTTTGTTGCTGCTACTGTCGTAGGCGGATTTGTTGAATTAATAACGCATTTTGCAT
>CAVDTI010000111.1:0-562 GCA_963611905.1 Faecalibacterium prausnitzii
CTGTTCGGCTTCATCGACGTTTTTATTCATCCCGATAGAAGCTTTCTAAGATTGAATCTATTTCAGTTTATTTCCATCACGAAACAAAATTACTTATATATGAAACTATTTGTTTTCTTTGTTCGGTTACAGTGATTGTTGGAGTTCCATCACCACTTTGAATACCGTAGTCACCAAAATAGGAATGAATCCCTCCTTCAATTGTTTTCTCCACAAGATTAGGAAGGTTTTTCTTATTCGATTCGTATTTGTCTTTCTTTAATACTTTATCGTTACTTGCTAAAAGAGAAAGAACTTTTAAATCACTTTTGCTTGTTAAATCCACAGTTGAATACGCAGCAAAAAGAATTGCACCTTCATATTCAGAAAGATGACTTCCTAAATATGAAGAAGCCATTGCTCCACCAAGAGAATGGCCACCGATATACCAATTAGATATATTTGGATAAAGGCTTTGCTTATTATTCGCTCCATTTATATTAAAAACCGCAAGATTAAATGGCATCTTAACTAAGATAGAAGTAATTCCTGCTTCGGAAGATAAATCATTTAGAATTGGCGC
>CAVDTI010000111.1:572-15885 GCA_963611905.1 Faecalibacterium prausnitzii
TTGGCGCATACGCTTTATATTCAACCTTGCCACCTGGGTAGAAAATAAATCCTATATTGTTATCAGTCTTTTTTGGCGAGAAGGTAACATAAGAATCCTTGTCTTCAACTTTAACCGTTTCCGAATCTTTGAGATAAGTTAAAGCCTCTTCTGTCGCATGATTGTAAATGCCAACATATATAAAGAAAGCTGCAATAATGGCAACAACGAAAGCGCCAATTGAGCTAAAAACAATAATTAACTTCTTATGTCTCCTTTTCTTTTCCATAACGTAAAATACCTGCTTAAATTTTTAATATTCGAACACGCCCAAGATAAAATATTAACATTATTTTTTCTCAATATATAGTAGAAAGCGCTTTTGATAAAAATAGTTGGTTTTCTTTATTCCGAAAGAGTAAATTTACCACAATATTTTCAAAAAGGAGTGAAAATGAAATTAGAAAACATCAAATTGGGTCTCACCTATGATGACTTACTCCTCATCCCCCAGGAATCAAATGTTCTACCAAAAGAAGTCAAACTTGATACCTGTTTAACAAAGAAAATCAAACTCAACATCCCTCTATTATCCGCAGCCATGGATACCGTAAGCGAACATGATATGGCTATCGCCTTAGCAAGACTAGGTGGAATATCAATTATTCATAAAAACCTAAGCATCGAAGAACAATGCAAAGAAGTAAGTCTTGTAAAAGAAGCAACATTTGAAGGTTATCCAAATGCAGCACTAGATTCAAAAGGCCGTCTTCTATGTGGAGCAGCAATTGGCGCAAATTCGGAATTGCTAGAAAGAGCTTCATCCCTAATTGAAGCTGGTGCAGACTTACTAGTCTTAGATTCTGCCCACGGACATTCCAAAAATATCATCGAAGCAACGAGAAAAATAAAAAAATCCTTTGCAAATGTCCAGTTAATTGTTGGAAATATCGTTACCAAAGAAGCTGCAAGAGATTTAATTGAAGCTGGTGCGGATGGCGTTAAAGTAGGTATCGGCCCAGGATCAATATGCACAACAAGAGTTGTCGCAGGTGTAGGTTGCCCTCAAGCAAGTGCTGTTGATGAAGTAGTTTCTTATTGCAAAGACAAGGGAGTTACAGTCATCGCTGATGGAGGAATCAAGCATTCAGGCGATATTGTTAAGGCTATGGCGCTTGGTGCAGATTCAGTAATGCTTGGTTCAATGCTTGCTGGCACCCTCGAGGCACCAGGTGAAATCATTGAAAAAGATGGCAAGAAATATAAATCATATGTAGGAATGGGATCGCTTGTTGCGATGAAACGTGGCTCTGCAGATAGATATTTCCAATCCAAAGATGTTAAGCAAGAAAAACTTGTCCCAGAAGGCATCGAAGGGCTTGCTCCATTTAAGGGAAGCGTTCAGGATGTTGTCTATCAACTACTTGGTGGCTTAAGAAGCGGAATGGGTTATTGTGGAGCACATGATTTTAACGAATTAAAAGATAAAGCGTGCTTTATTAGAGTAACAAACAACGGCTTAAGAGAAAGTCATCCACATGACGTTAAAATACTAAAAGACGCACCAAATTATTGCGCTAATAATTAAAGAATGGGCATCGTTTGATGCCCATTTTTCTTATTCAAGTTCAATTGTGCTAGGTGGTTTAGAAGTAAAATCGTAAACAACACGATTTACCCCTTTGACTTCGTTAACAATTCTATTGGATATATTTGTAATTACTTCGTAAGGAATATTTGCAGGTTTTGCAGTCATAAAATCATCCGTTGTTACGGCACGAAGAACTATCGCATAATCGTATGTTCTTCCATCTCCCATAACTCCGACAGAACGCATATTTGATAAGGCAGCGAAATATTGATTTATCTTCTTATCATATCCTGCATTCTTGATTTCTTCTCTAAAGATTGCATCCGCATCTTGAACAATTCTAATCTTATCTTTTGTGATATCGCCAATGATACGAATTCCTAAGCCAGGTCCTGGGAAAGGCTGGCGGTAAATCAATTCGTAAGGTAGACCAAGGAGAAGGCCAAGTTCTCTAACCTCATCTTTGAATAAGTCTTTCAATGGTTCGACAATTCCTTCAAAGCCAATGTCTTTTGGAAGGCCACCAACATTATGGTGAGATTTAATTGTTTGAGAAATTCCTAAACCCGATTCAATGCGGTCTGGATAGATTGTTCCTTGTGCAAGATACTCGCATGTTGGAATACTTTCTTTGGTCTTTTTGAAGACATCTATGAAGGATTTACCAATGATTTTTCTCTTTTGCTCAGGATCGGTAACACCAGAAAGTCTTTCTAAGAATAAATCAGAGGCATCAACAGGAATAAAATTGAATGAGAATTTTTCTTTGTTACTAAAGGTTGCAATAACTTGCTTTGCTTCATCTTTTCTAAGCAAGCCATGATCAACAAACACACATGTGAGTTGAGGGCCAAGGGCTTTGCCAATTAAAGCTGCAACAACAGAAGAATCAACTCCACCTGATAAAGCACAGATGACCTTCTTATCTCCTACTTGTTCACGAATTTCAGCAATCTTATCGTCAATGAATGAAGATGGTTTCCATGATGGAGAACATTTGCAAACATTAAGGACAAAGTTCTCTAACATCTTTTGTCCATATTCACTATGTTCAACTTCAGGATGGAATTGAGTCGCATACAAATTTCTCTCTTCATTTACGAAGGCTGCATTATGGCAATGCTTACTACTCGCAATCGTTTTAAAGCCTTCAGGAAGTTTAACTACTTCATCATTATGGGACATGAAAACGTTATTAACTGTAGGAACTCCTTCTGTTAAAACGTTTTCTTCATTTATGGAAATTTCGATATTTCCATATTCGGTGTTGCCACGATTTGCAACCTCTCCGCCTAACGTATACGCCATAAGTTGAGCGCCATAACATATTCCCAAAATAGGTTTGCCTAATGAGAATATCTCTTTGCTGATGTGAGGAGATTTTTCATCGTAGACACTATTTGGTCCACCAGTAAAAATGATACCTTTAACATCCTTAGAGGAAAGAACATCTAGCGAAGTCGTATAAGGAAGGACCTCACTATAAACATGGGTTTGTCTAACCCTTCTGGCGATCAATTGGTTATATTGCCCGCCAAAATCCAAAACAATTATTTTTTCCATACTAGATAATTTAATCACGGATAAGAAATTTAAACACTCTTTTTCGCTCCTATGTAAGCGTTCTTTTTAAAAAAGCCACTAAGAGTTTTCTTAATGGCTTTAAGGTTTTTAAAGTGGTAAGTCTTTCTTCTTGAAGTCAAATCCACCAAGGATATAGGTCACAAAGGCGATTATTAACAAGAACATAAGTTTGAACCAGTAGATGGAGTAATCTTGATTCATGACTGCTAAGGCATCAAAGAGTGAATCTATAGTCATGTAATTGAAGATAGACATCATTGTGATACGAATTGTTCCTGGGATTGCTTTTGTAGCGAATAAACCAAGAATTGAGCAGATGAAGAAGAAGATGGTAAGTCCTCCACCAACACCGATGGATTCGCTTGTCTTGTTGAAATGACAAGAGGTAAGGAAATTAATGCCAGAGACTGCTAGCGAGACCATGAAGTTACCAAGAGCGTAGAGGCAAAGATCTACAACAGGTAAGGATGTGCTTAAATCGGTTGAGCCGGCCATGATACCGATTTCTCTAGTAACAATGCTAGCAAGCAATAATGTTACGGCCATAATCACTTCAGAGAAGACAAGGTAACAGCCTTGAGTGAAGATGAAAGAGTTTCTTGTTGTTGGAGTAGAAAGAGTGAAGGCAAGAGAACCCGTTTCGACTTTTTCTGCGACAAGGCTCTTAGAAAGAAGGATGGTATAAACCATTGGGATAAGAAGAGCGGCAATACCGAATGCGACAACGCCAACAATAATTCCGTAAGTGTTCATATCGCCCATTTCTTTAAGTGAATCATCAACACTTGTAGGTAATTGAGCCATAACACCTTGACTGCCTTTGTTCATGGCAAGAAGGTTACAATCTGTTGTGGAATATCCTTTCTTGGCAAACTCATCGTAATAGGTTTCGTAAGAAGAGATGCCACTAGCCGCATAGCCTCTAACAAGAGTCATCATTTCAGATCCAGACATTGAGGAGTTTTCAACTGTGATCTCTTCAATGCTAGAAATTTTAGGATCGTTCTTTTCGTTATAAGAGCTGATTAAGGTTGCTTTAGCCATTTCAGAAACTTGATTAACCGCCAAGTTTGCAACGCTGTCTTCATTAACATCTTTTCCATCGAAATAGGCGTTAACACCGTTCTCTCTATTGAGATAAGCGTTCATGAAGTTCTTCAAATTTAAGGCGATTGTATCAAGGCTTCCTTGTGCTTCTTCTTTTGCTGCATCAATTTCTTCATCTGTGTATGCTTCGCCAGTTAAGATTTCTTTTCTCATTTTTTGAAGCATATTAGAGGTTTTTCCCATCTTTTCGCTTTCTTTGATATAAACATCTGGGTTATAGGTTGTAACAGGAATTTCTTCTTTTATTTCATTACCATTTTCTGCATATCTTCCTGTTCCAACTAGTCTTATTGGATAACCAAGATCATTTGTCTTATATTCAACAGTGAAGTCTGGAAGATATTGGAAATATGCAAAGGAGGCAAGAGTCTCCATAACGAGTTCTTGGCAAGCGCTAGAAACATAATTTTGTCTAATGCTGTCATCGTTGATGTATGCGTCTTTATCTTTTTCGTATGTCGTGATTAGACCGTCACAAACTTTTGTAATAAGGGAGCTATTTTCTCCAGAAAGTATCGGAAGAAGTTTTAAAGACGAATCGACCTTAACATATTTAACATCTTCCGAGGAATCATAAACACGGCTAATTGCAGAGCCAAGAAGAGTTGATACCGTTTCCTTTTGTGTATCATTCAAGCTATAAGTTGTAACTATCGTGTCAGTAAATGCGTTAGGAATCGCCATCTTGAGGATGTTTTTGCTTGTTTTTGACGTATCTTCGGCATAGATGTCAAAGAAATACGAGATGATTTTCTTTGCGACTGTTTTTTCTGCATCAGAATAAGATGAAGAATTGTCGATTGTTTTATTAGCAAGCTCTAATGTTGTAGATTTAGCAACAGATTTCTTTGTTGCGCTATCTCCTGGAGTAGCGGCATAGGTAACGTCATATAATTTCTTTGCCGTTTCAACGCTGGAATTTAAAGTTGTATCTTCCACTTCTGCGACTTCTTGGGCAAAAAGCGATTTTGCTGTATCGTCTCCTGCGATGAACGATTCATAAGATTCGGCAGTATTCTTATATCCAGAGTAAAGAGAGATTGCACCACTCTTAACAGTATTTTCATAATCAGCATTACTGAACAAATCGGCAAGAGCTGTAGCAGTTGAATTGATATGCAATGTCGAAAGAATCGAGATGATAATAACCATGATGATGGCGTTACCAATAGAAACAACACTTAAGCCTAAGCGGTTTGAATGAAGAGATTCTTTGAATAAAGCAGAAGAGAATAAATGTGGTTTCTTTGTCCTCTTTTTGCTTTTTGAATTCTTAAGTTCTGGAGCAGAGGCCATGCTAACGTCTTCTTTTGGATCAACGTTGATGATTTCTTTTTCGATCGCTTCGTCTTTCTTTTCTACTTTTACTTCTTTAACTGTTTCTTCTTTCTTGGTTACTTTTTTTGGAGCAGCTTTTTTAGAAGAAACCTCAGTTTTAGCAGCGATTTCTTGATTTTCGGTTGCTTTTTCGTTTGCAACTATTTCTTTTTTGCTAACTTTCTTATTCATCTTACTTTCCCTCCGTAATGATGTTTTTTCTTCTTTCATTGAAGTAAGTCGTGAGATTGTATTTCACCTCAGAAATAAATTTAATGTCGTATTTTTCTAACTCATTAAATAACTTCGGTATCTCAGTCTTTTTAATTCTTAGAGTAACTTGGTTATATTGAGATTGTTTTCTGAAGACATCTTTTCTTCCCTTGATAAAGGAGTCGAATTCTTTTTTGTTTTTAAATTCAATCTTCAAGTCTCTTTCTTTTCTGTTTTGAATTTGATGGACATCTGCAACATCAAGAATTTTTCCTTGAGACATGTAGGCAACCTTGTCACAAACTCTTTCAAGTTCTTCGATCGTATTTGAAGACATTATAATGGTCGCGCCTCTTGCCTTTTGCTCTAGGATGAGCTTAAGAAGTTCTTCTCTCATCAAAGGATCAAGACCAATTGAAGGCTCATCTAGGATGAGAATTGGCGCTTTCAACATCATGGCCGCAACAATGCTTGTCTTTTGCTTCATGCCCTTACTCATTCTTTTTGGGTAGGCACGGATATCGAGCTGCATTCTTGAAATTATTTCATTGGCATAGTCGAAGTCTTCTTCTTTCATTCCTAGGCTTCTACCATAGTTATGAAGGAATTCATTTCCTGATTTGACGTCAGGGAAATTGATTTCACCAGGAATGTAACCGATATAGGATTTTGTTAAGGCAGAGTCTTTATAGGCATCGAAGCTATAAATTTGAATCTTTCCTTGATCGGATTTAATGAAGCCCATTAATTGGCGGATAAGAGTTGTTTTGCCTGCGCCATTCTCTCCGACAATTCCTAACGTTTCTCCTTCTTTTATTTGTAATGAAACATCGAAATTTCCTCTTCCTTGGCCATAATCTTTCGTAACGTTATTAACAGAGATTACTGTGTTTTTATCACTCATTTGTTTACCCCTCCGTATGTCTTATCTTCCTTATAGAAGGACATGAAGTAGTCCTCCAATGTTTCTTTCTTTTCCGAGAAGTCGACAAATCCGTTTCGTGGCATATCTTTTATGAATTTATTGATGTTTTTCTCATCAATGAAGACTGAAAGCCTATTAGGATTTACTGAACTATCTGCAGTTTTATATTTATGCGTGGTGAAGAATTTCTTTGCTGTATTCTTGTCTTTAAGAGTTGCATAAGTGATGTGGTATTGTTTGATGCTTTTGTGTTTAAGATCGCTTGCAACAAAGTTAGAAACAATCTTACCATCCTTAATGACCGCAATTCGATCGCAACAAGAATCAACCTCTTGGAAGATGTGGCTAGAAAGAAGAATTGTTTTTCCTCTTTGCTTTTCTTTTTCAACCAATGCGACAAATCTTTCTTGCATTTCAGGGTCAAGTCCAGAAGAAGGCTCATCCATGATGATAATGTCTGGATCAGACATGAAGGCGCAAATGATCGCAGTCTTTCTTTTCATGCCCAAGGACATTTCTTTGCAACGAAGATTTGGATCATATTCAAATTCTTTCATTAGCCAATCAAGCATTCCTCTATCAGTCATGCCTTTGAGCTTCATTTGTTCTTCAATAACCTCTTTTCCTTTTAAGGCGAGAGGAAGAGCAACCTCACCTGGAATATAAGAAACGCCTTGCATGATTTTCTCGCGGCTCTTAAGAGAATTTTCTCCTCTTAATAACGTTTCACCAGAGTCAGGAACGCTAAACCCCATTAAATGTCTAATGGTTGTTGATTTTCCAGCACCATTAGGACCTAAGAATCCAAAACATTCCCCTTCTCTAACAGAAAATGAAACGTCAAAAACTCCACGGCCTTCCCCATAGTCCTTTGTTAGATTTTTGATTTCAATTATATCCGTCATATTAAGTCTCCTTAGAAGTTATTGGACTTTAGTACAATATCTTCCGTGCAGTATATTATTACTACTCTATTCCATTTACAACACTTTTGTGATAATATTTTTCAAGCTGTTCAAGAAGAAGGCAAAAACAATGGAAGAAAACGAACGAGCAAATATAAAAGAAGACGCACGTATCGTGCGCACGAAAAGAGATTTAGCCAATGCATTAGAAGAACTATTAATGGAAAAAGGCATCGATCAGATCTCCGTTAAAGACATAACAGACAAGGCTCTTATTTCAAAAAACACTTTCTATAATAATTTTAACGATAAGAACGAATTGCTTATCTTCTTATTTGAAAGATATGAAGCAGCTCTCATCAAAGAAATAAAGCCTATCTTAGACAAAGCCTTCTATGCGACAAGAATCTTTAGCTTTAAAAAAGCCGTCGAATCAATCGTTCATTTCTTCTATACAACAAGCCTTCCAATTAAAGAAATAATTAAACACGATTCTTCTAAGGTCCTCTTCTATACCTTAGATGTATTTATCCAAGATGTATTTAAGAGATTAGAAAAGAATTATGAAAAGTTTCTAACCAAGAAAGTTAATAGCGTGATTACTTCTCATTTCTACGCTGGCGCTTTTGCGAGCACAATCTATTTTGCTTATACCAATGATTTAAATATCAGTGAAAAAGAAATAGCACGCGATTTGGTTAGATTGTCTTTGCCTATCGTTGAATAATTAATCCTTCGCTTCTTCTGGGTGATGAAGAAGATGGACATCTAAGAATGTAGACAACACCAAACCAATAAAGGCTAGAGTAGCAATAATAAAGAACGCTAGATAAATTTTTTCGTATAAATAAGGATATATAAGCTGCAAGACAGAATTCACCAGTTGGAATATCAAGGGAGCAATAAATACTGCTTTCCTTCTTAACTTAGGCCCAAGTATATGGTTAAGAATTAAAAGGTTGCTGGTAACATAAAGCCCACTAGCCATACCTTTTAAGGAATGAATAAAAATTATTCCGATAGCCAAAGCAAGGCTTGTAGAATTCTCACCAACAAAACAATAAGCAAGCATTCCTAGTCCTAAGGTCTCTAGAAAAATAAAAATCAAAGCTAGACTAAGTGAAAAACGAATCTTTTTTCCTATACCAAAATGAGTGTTAACGAAAATAATTGCAAATTCAAAAATATAGGAAATACCTAAATAAATACCCCAAGTAAGAGGATTAAACGAGTTCATTACTGAAGAGGTAGATTCATAAGATGACCACAAGCTTGAAGATAGGGAGTCACTTGCCCAAATAAGTGGGATCCACAAGGAGGCTAGGAATAAATAGAACACATATGTCTTGTTTCTAAATAATAGTTTTGTTGGCACATGTTCATCAGAATCAGAATGATATAAAGATGATGGGAAGGGTTTAAAAACAAATGTGAATCCAAAAAGAAGAAGCAATAATGGTGAAGCGATTAAAAATAGAAACAAATATCCTTTGTAACCAGTTAAATAACATTCTGCAATATAGCCTGCCAAAGGAGATGCCAAAGCAGGCGCAAGAGTGCCGTATAAACATATATGCCCATATCTACTTTTCTCTGCAAAAGTAATATCTGCTGCACATGAGGCGTGATAAGAAAGAAACGCCCAATGCAAACCCATTAATAAAGCAGGAAAAATCAAGAAAGCAAAAAACAATCCGTAAAACTGGCCTGAATTTATAACATTGGCATTAGAATCAAGCCCATTAGGCAAAAATAGGCCAAGTAATGACATCAAAATGATGCTGAAAAAAGAAACAAGAAGGAGAATTCTCATGATTTTTAGATTTTGTTTTTGGTGTGACACGAAAAAGGAACAAATAAATATGCCTATAGCCGCGCCAAACGGAGGAAGAAACAAACTAAAAGAAGACATTGTTGAATTCCAGCATAATTGTTTTCTACATTCGTTCAAAAAGATTGTAAGGAAAGAAATAACCATACCTTCAAATAAGCATATGCAACCATAAAAAATCTGAGCTTTGGCAGTTTCTGGTTTATTTATTCGATCCAAAAAGAATGTAGAACGCATAACTAAAAATACAAGGACACATCCGCTAAGTCGTTGATTACATAATCGACTTTTGTGTCTTTTAATTCGATGCCCTTCTTATTAAAGAAACAGGTCTTAATTCCAACATTACTTCCACCAGCCATATCTGAAGTAAACGAATCACCGATAATGCATATCTCATCTTTAGATATATCTTCTTTTAATTCTAAAAAGGCTTTCTCGAAAAACTCCTTTGCAGGTTTTGAATAACCCAATTTTTCGGAGATGAAAAAATAAGAAAAATATTTCTTCATATCTGCTATCTCTAAACGGTGAAGCTGTTGATTATAAGGACCATTACTTGCTACAGCCAATGTATATTTATCTTTTAGATATTCCAACATCTTATAAGCATTTTTTATTGGAATCGCACTCTCAAATAATTCATCGCGATAATATGCTTCAAAACGAACTCCATCAAAATCAATATTTAACGCGCTAAACACTTTGTTAAATCGTATTTTTTGTAATTCTTCAAACGTTAATGTCCCCTTTTCTATTTCTCTCCACAAGAGATCGTTTTCATGATGAAAAACTTCTATAACGTGTTCATTGAAATCACCTAATTTAAAACGTTTAAATCCTTTTATTAACGCTTGCTCAGTATATGCATCATAGTCTAGTAATGTGTTATCGATGTCGATTAAGATAAGTTTCATACAAGGAAGATTTTATTACATACAACAATAAATAACTCCATTTTATTTCGTAACGGCCTATTAATTTTCAAAGTTCTAAAATGTTCTAAAGGGTTCTAAAAGATTTAAAAACATCTAAAGAGTTCTAAAGGGTTCTAAAGGAGAGTTATATGACAAATCCATTTTCAACAACATTCGGCATAGAACAATCAACCTAATCAAAAGAAACAGCGAAACCGAAAAGATAATCGATGATTTTACAAGTGAAAGCATTTCAAACTATGTCTATATAATTACGGGCCTGCGTGGAAGTGGCAAAACCGTTCTTATGTCGACAATTGCAAACATCTTGAAAGAAGATGACAACTGGGTAGTAGTTGATCCAGGACCAAAAGATAACATTTTAGAAAATGTAGCCTCGGAAATTTATGAAACTTGTAGACTAAAAAGAT
Organism: Faecalibacterium prausnitzii; assembly: GCA_963611905.1. GTDB lineage: Bacteria > Bacillota_I > Bacilli_A > RFN20 > CAG-826 > UBA4951. The sequence goes on from CAVDTI010000111.1 coordinate 11,373, forward strand.
TTTTCTTAAAAGGTGAGTTTAGTTTTTCTTTCAATGGAATAACATTTTCTTTAAAAGGTAAAGAGCCAACCACCACCGTAATCAGTCTTCTTAAGAAAATGATTGGTCACATTAACGATAAAGGGAAACGAGTTCTTATCACAATTGATGAAGTTGATAATAGCAGCCAAATGAAAATGTTCATCGAAGCCTACCAAACATTAATAAGGCAAGGTTATAAGGTTTTATTGCTAATGACTGGATTATACGAAAACATATCTAAGCTTCGAGATGACAAGAGTTTAACTTTCCTATATAGAGCACCAAAAATATACCTTGGCCCGCTTAACCTATCTTCAATTGCTCTTGCATATCAAAAATATTTAGACGTAAATGAGGAAAATAGTTTTACTCTTGCTAAACTTACAAAAGGTTATGCCTACGCTTACCAAGTTCTTGGATATTTGATGTACGTTTACAAATTGAAAGAAGTTAATAAAGACGTATTAGGCGAATTCGATCAATACTTGGCGGATTATGTCTATGACAAATTATTCTCAAAGTTGAGTTCAAAAGAGCAGGATTTAATTATCGCCATGATGGAAAATCTTCCAATTAAGAATGAGGATTTACGCGAAAAAACTGGTTTTGATATTAAAACATTGAGTGTTTATAGAGACAGGCTTATCAAAAAGGGAATTCTTTGCTCACCTAAATATGCGTATCTAGATTTTGCTCTGCCACGTTTCATTTATTTCTTAAAACGAAAATATAGTTTGAAAATTAGATTATTTATTTTGCATTAACTGCTCTTTCATTCTAAGAAAATTCAGCTTGTTGAGTTTTTCTGAACGGCGTTTTATCCTTATTCGGGCTTATGAAGAAACTGAGTGCAAAAACAACAATGTTCGCCTGCTTCGTAGGTTATATCGTTCAGGCGATTGTTAATAATTTCGTTCCTTTATTATTTGTCACATTTCAAACAACTTACGATATACCATTAGCAAATATTACATTACTAATTACAATCAACTTTTTAATCCAACTTTTCATCGATTTGTTTTCCGCGTGGTTCATCGATAAGATTGGCTACCGGGCTTCAATAATCATTGCTCACGTGTGTTCAGCTCTTGGCTTATCAATGTTGACCTTCCTTCCAGACTTGATGCCGAATCCATTTATAGGCATCCTTCTTTCCGTAATCGTTTATGCAATTGGTGGAGGGCTTATTGAAGTTCTAATCAGTCCAATCATGGAAGCGTGTCCTTCAGAGAACAAAGAAAAAGCAATGTCTCTTCTCCATTCTTTCTATTGTTGGGGACAAGTTGGAGTAGTATTGCTATCTACGGTTTTCTTTTCGATATTTGGCACGGCAAATTGGAAAATACTTGCTTTGATTTGGGCAATTATTCCTCTTGCAAACCTATTTCTTTTTGCATTAACGCCAATATATCCTTTAGTAAGCGAGGAAGAAAAAGGATGCACTCTTTTAGATTTAGTAAAAATGCCAATGTTTTGGATTTTAATGCTAATGATGTTGTGTTCTGGCGCCAGCGAACAAGCAGTAAGCCAATGGGCGTCTACGTTTGCTGAGCAAGGACTTGGCGTTTCAAAAACAATTGGCGATTTAGCGGGACCTATGGCATTTGCTTTGTTGATGGGCACGGCAAGATTAATCTATGGTAAGTTCGGTCATAAGATGAACCTCGATCTTTTTATGAAGGTTAGTAGCATTTTATGCATTGCTTCCTATTTGGTAATTGCTTTGGTTCCAATTCCTGCAATTAGTTTAATTGGTTGCGCAATATGCGGATTCTCCGTAGGAATTCTTTGGCCAGGAACATTTTCAAAAGCATCATCTACAATCAAAAATGGCGGAACAGTCTTATTTGCAATGCTCGCCTTAGCAGGAGACGTAGGAGGTTCTGGAGGACCAACGCTTGTTGGTTTTATATCCGGTTTGTTTGATAACAATCTTCGTATGGGAATTCTTTTTGCAATTATCTTCCCTTGTTTGATGTTAGTAAGTCTTTTCTTGTTTAAGAAAAAAGCCAAATAAAAAATGTTGTCTGCATTTTTCACAGGCAACATTTTTGAAATATGTGGCTATCTATTTTGTATTGCGTCAATTGGTTTCTTGCTGGCAATTTTCCAAACAGGTAACAAGGATGAAATAATACTTGCACCGATGGAAATGCCAAACAAAGCCAAGACAACTAAGAAGTTGGGGCTCATTAAATTGAAGTCAAAGCCATCATTCTTAACAAGTGAGGCATTAACGGAATTAGAAATAAGGAATACACAAACAGTAGATAAGATGAAGTTAACGAACGCAATGATGAACGATTCTGAATAGAAGATTTTGAAGACGTCGCTACGTTTAGCACCAACGGCCCTAAGAATACCAATTTCCCTCTTCTTGTTATTAATAGAAACGGAGATGAAGTTATAGAAGAGAAGGATGGAGAAGATTGCTAATGCAACACCGATCCAAACAAAGACATGTGTTAAAACGAGAACCAAGACCGAAATCATTTCAACTTGGCCAATTGTTGAATTATATAAAGATAAACACCATTCACCTTTTTTATTCTCTTCCGCATTTTGATACGCGTCTTTTTGAATCAAATACGATTTAACAAATGAATTACGTGCATCTTTGAAAGAAATGAATGCTATGCCATTATTTTCCAAACCGTATGCATTGTTGGATTTTAATTGATCCACGAGGGTTTCAGCATAGTTTTTTGAAATTTTGATTAAACTGGAGAAATAGAAAGAATCTAAATCGATACCTGCAACTTTTAACGAAACAGATTGAGAAATTGTATCACCTGTTCCGATTTTTAAAATGGTATCCAAAGTGAAATTTGGCGCCTTTTTAATCGTATCAAGAATGGCGATTTCTTCTTTTACAAAGTTAGTATAAAAGTTGATGTATTCTTCAGTGTTTTCACCAGATTTTGAATTAAAGTAGTTCTTGCAGAGTTCTTTCTTTACTTCAACGCTAGCTGCAGCTTCGTCCGCTTTATCATGGAAAGCGTACTCTGTGTGATATTTCTCATAGAACGATTCGTAGTTATTATCGATAAATTCGGTAACCTCTTCATTCCTCTTGTCGTTAATAATTTTGGCTTTTTCCTTAAAATCTGTCACATTATCCGCTTTTTCGTAAACAAGAAGATAATTATAGATATCTAAGAATGTCATTATGAATTCCCCATCACCTAATTCTTTCTTGTTCTTGTCAAAGAAATAGACATTTTTAACATTTGGCATATAGGCAAGGGTGTCTGGCATATTTTCACTATAACGCGTAGATACAATAATGCTTGGATCCTCCTCTATATGTCTTTTTACAAACAATTGAGAATGAATTGTTTGGCCACCAACTAAGTTAGATAGTTCTTTATAGTTGGGGTCTTCATCTGTAACTTTAATAGAACCATCACGATATTTATCAAATTTTGTTGGGAGATTTGTATCGATAATGCCGGTAATTTTATAAGCAGATATCGTTTCTCCTCCGTTGATCGAAGACTCTCTAGTATCGTTAATATTAATAGTTCTGCCAATAATGGTTTCAGGAGTAACACTTTCAGCACTTACAAACGTCTTATCAATAAGACTCTTGTTTACGTAATATCCTAAATCCTTATATGTGTAATAAGAGTATAAGGATATTGCACATTCGTATTCGTTCTTAGGCATCTCGCCATAAGCAACAGTGAATCCGAAATCATTTAAAAGATTGTCCGTAACGTCTATTACCCCATTCCATTTTCTTATGTGATAGAAATCATTGGCTATTTTAGATTCTCCTGCATTCATCGAAATTTCTGAAGTGTGTTGGTAAACAGGATAGACTTTTGCGCCAGTAGATTCAATTTGCTTGATTCTTTCTTCGCTAAATCCGTAGCCAGTGCCTGCTTCGGTTAGACCCGCTTTAATACTGGTGATTTCATTTCTTTCCATTGTGGAAATAACGGCACTTTCTTTATTAAACATTGATAAAGTCAAACTAGCACCGAACAAAGAAAAAGAAACAGTCGAAAGAATAATGGTCATCACCAAACGGAAAGGTTTAACGCGTAATGATTTTGCACCCATTCTAAAGGCTTGACCAAGAGGGTATTTACTCTTAATTGTTTTGAATTCTTCGTTGTTTTCTTTGATTTTACTTTCGTCAGTCTTACAAAATTCAGTTCTTTCTCCATTTTCGTTAATCTTTGCTGCTTGGCAAATGGCTTTATTAACACTTTGATCGGCAACAAAATAGATATCGTCTTTTGCTTTGCTTATTGCCTCATTAAGAACTGGCAAATCATCTTTTGTTAATGGATGATCTTTGCTAATACGAATGACATTATCGCCGAGAACGGAAAGACCTTTAGACGGAGTTACTACTTCTAATAAATTCTTTTCTACGTCAGAAATAACAACTCCGTCTTTTAATTCGATGACTCTGTCTCCAAAAGATTCGGCAAAATCCCTATCGTGAGAGACAATGACAACAAGCTTATTTTTCGAAAGC
>CAVDTI010000112.1:0-10889 GCA_963611905.1 Faecalibacterium prausnitzii
AAGTATTACGTTTTGCTTAGAGATATCAAATGTTTGTAATTTGAAATGTTCTTATTGCTTCAATGAAATAAGACTGGTGAAAGAATGAGAATAGAAGATGCTAGAAAATATCTAGATCATCTTTTCGCCGTTTTCGACGAAGCAGAAAGATATTTTATAGATGTTTCTGGATGTGGCGAGCCATTGATGAATCTAAAATTCATAGATCAAGTTGTAGAATACGCAAAAGATAAATCGAATGAAATTTATCGTGAAGTGGTTGTAACTTTTGTTACTAACGGAACTCTCCTAACGAAAGAAATTGTTAATTTTCTTCAAAAAAGAGGAATTCTATTTGGCGTAAGCTTAGATGGAAATCAATTGGTTCATGATTCTAAACGAAAATATATTGATGAGCAAGGAACGTATTTAGACATCATGAAAAACGTTGCTGCCATTGAGCATAAAGAATTTCTAGGAGTTGCTGTGACAATTACAAACGAGATTTTCCCTCTCTTAGAGGCATTACAAGAATTAAGCCGGTATTTCTCTACGATTTCAGTTAAACCTGTCCGATCGAGAGAATGCGGAATTGATGATTATAGTTGTGAAAAATGGTTAAAAGAATATGAGAGACTGGAACGATATTTGGAAGAAAGAGTCTCTTTAGGCGATACGTCTTTGTTATTTCGTTTGCTTAACGGCGATGATTATTTTGGCAAATTCATTATTCGTTCATTTTTAGGAATTAAGGCTTTATCTAGATGCGATGGCGGGACTGGCAGAATAGGCGTTTCGATCGATGGCTCTTTCTACCCATGCGTTCCGATGATTGCCATTATTAATAAACTTGGTGATTTTGATGATGGATTTAATTCGAAATTAGCAAGGATTTTTTACGAAAGCCAAATTAATAGAAATTCATGTTCTAATTGTGATTTTAGATTTTCCTGTGGTGGAGAATGCGCGATAGAGAAAATAGAAAATGATGGCGTGAATAAAAATATGTGCAATTTCAAGAAAGGGTTGATTCTTCTTTCGATGATTTTTGAAGAACATTGTAGATCATTTTCACAGGGGATTTACGATAGAATTTCGGATTTTTGCTTAGGCAAAAGAAAGAGAACAAGAGAAAATTATGAACTTAGAGAATTTAGAAACACTCACATGAATCTACTTTTTACTGAAGCAAGAGAACAGTTCCATTCTAAAAAATAACAATGTAGATAAATTTAGCTCGCAAAATGGAAAATAAACAAAATAATAATGTACATTTTTTCGTTATATGCGAAAATAAAGAACCATAGGATGTAAGAACATCCGACCTTATTTATTAAGAAAGGTTATCACATATGAGTAAGAGCAAATCCGATGTAGTTTCTTTGTTTGGTTCAAATCTTTTCAATGATAAAGCAAGAAAAGAATACCTTTCATCCGATGCTTACAACGCTTTGAAAGAAACGATTGATGAGCATAAAGAACTTTCCCCAACCTATGCTAATGAAGTCGCAAAAGGAATGCTTGAATGGGCGCTTTCTAAAGGTGCAACGCATTACACACATTGGTTCCAACCTCTAAATGGTTTATCGGCTGAAAAACATGATGCTTTCATAGGAAAGCCAAATCCAGATGGATCTGTTTCCTATGATTTCAAGGGGAACGAATTAATCAAAGGCGAACCTGACGCTTCATCCTTTCCTTCTGGAGGATTAAGAGCGACTTTTGAGGCTCGTGGATATACGGCGTGGGATGCAAGTAGCCCAGCATTTGTTCTGGATGATGATGAGGATGGCGCCGTCCTTTACATCCCAACAGCCTTCTGCTCATATAATGGCGAGGCACTTGATGGCAAGACGCCATTACTTCGTTCTGAGGAATATCTTTCCGAATCAGCTTTGAGAGTTCTTAGATCTTTCGGGGATACCGAAACAAAACGTGTTTATTCCTATGCTGGCGCTGAACAAGAATATTTTTTAGTTGAACGCGAAGAATATTTAAAGAGAAAAGATCTTGTTTATACAGGAAGAACCTTATTTGGTGCAAGTGCTCCAAAAGGCCAGGAACTCGATGACCATTACTTTGGCCCGATAAGAGAAAAAATCTCTTCCTACATGAAAGAGGTCAATGACACACTCTGGAAACTTGGAATACCAGCCAAGACAGAACACAATGAAGTCGCACAATCTCAGCATGAACTTGCTTGTATATATGCTCCATCATCTTTAGCAGCTGATCAAAATCAACTTGTTATGCGTCTATTAAAAAGAATCGCTAAACATCATGGAATGATTTGCTTATTGGCTGAAAAACCATTTGAAGGAATCAATGGTTCTGGTAAGCATAACAACTGGTCTATCGGAACCGATAGGGGAGTTAACCTTCTTTCGCCAGGAAAAGATCCAGAAAACAATTTACTGTTTTTGATATTTTTAACGGCAATTATTCGCGGTGTTGATTTGCATGCTGATTTATTAAGGGAATCTGTTGCTTCGTATGGCAATGATTTCCGTTTAGGCGCTAATGAAGCACCTCCAGCGATTGTTAGTATTTATCTTGGTGATCGCTTAATGAACATCCTAAACGACAAAATAGGCGAAGGAGACGGGACTTATAAGCATTCGACTACGAAGATAAGTGCTAGTAAGGGTTTACCTACTCTCCTTAAGGATGATGAGGATAGGAACAGGACTTCACCTTTTGCCTTCACTAGTAACCGTTTCGAATTCCGTATGGTTGGCAGTGAACAAAACATCTCTGAACCAAACACGTATCTTAATGCTGTTCTTGCTGAAGGGCTAAACGAGATTGCCGATTTGCTTGAGAAATCATCAAACAAAGAAGAAACGGCCAAAGACTGGATTAAGGAAACAATCAAAGAGCATTCCAAGGTTGTCTTTAATGGAAATGGATATTCCAAAGAGTGGGAGAAGGAAGCTGAAAGACGCGGTCTTCCAAATTTAAGGAGCACTCCTGAGGCGATCGGTGCCCTCGAAAGAAAAGAGAATCGTGATTTACTTACGGGAAGTGGCATCCTTTCCGAGGCGGAGATCAACTCTCGTGAGGCGATTAAATACCAAGACTATCATTCTAAGGCTGTCATTGAGGCAAAGACTATGTCTCGTATGACTCATAAGCTCTATTTACCTGCCATTCACTCCGCATTGAAAGAAATAACGGATTTAAATCAATATTATGGCGATTCATTCGACACGATAATTGAGGAGAAATCAACTCTGGAAAAGGTCTTAAGAGAAACGTATTCCTCCTTGAAGAGACTCGACAGTTTAATTGAGAATGATGGAAAAACCGTTAGCTCTGAAAAAGAACACGCTTTCTTTGCGGCCAACAATCTTAAAAAAGAGATGCAAACCCTAAGAAAGGCGGTGGATGAGGCAGAGCTTCTTGTAAGAAAAGACCTTTGGCCAGTCCCAACATACGGCGACATACTCTTCCATTGTTAATTCGTTTTCTATAAAATTACAACCTAGTTGTTATTAAACTATTTTTATTATGCAAATCGTTACTTATTTATCATCTCTTTTACAAATCTCCCCAAAACAAGTTGAAGCAACCCTAAATCTTATCAATGAAGGGGCAAGTATTCCTTTTATCGCACGTTATAAAAAAGAGGAGACCGGAAACCTTTCGGATGTAATTCTAAGGCGTTTTGACGAGGAAAAATCGAAATTTGAAAAATTAGAAGAAAGAAAAAAGACTGTTATTTCTTCGATAACCGAGCAAGGAAAAATGACTCCTGAATTGGAAAAAGAAATTGATGAATGTTATTCTCTTTCTCTTCTTGAAACGATTTATCGCCCATATAAGCCTAAGAGAAAAACTCGTGGGTCTATTGCAAAAGAAAGAGGCTTAGAACCTCTAGCTAGATACATCCAGAAACAAAACGGTATGATGGCTTCGTTAAATGAATATGCCAAAACATTTATAAGCAAAGATGTTGATTCGGAAGATAGCGCCATCGCAGGTGCCTTAGACATTCTTGCTGAAGAGATTAGTGATGATCCATCTTCTTACTTATTTGCAAAAGGATATATTCTTCGCTCAGGAAGAATTAAAGCAAAAGAAACTAAAGAAGACACCGACCAAAAATATCTTAATTACAACAATTTTGATTGTTTGATTTCTAAAATCAAGTCTTATCAAATTCTAGCTCTTTCAAGAGGCAAGAAAGAGAAGAAACTTACTTATTCTTTTTCGTATGATGAGATTACAATTTATAACTACATTGCTAGAAAAATCATCATTAGAAATAGCCCTTTTGAAAAACTATTAAGACAAACTATTGAAGATTCATATAAGAGATTAACAGGTCCATCTTTAGAAAACGAGATAACGAAAGATCTTTTTCTTAAAGCGGAGGATTCATCTCTTATTTTGTTCTCGAAGAACCTTAAGCAACTTCTTTTAGCGTCTCCTTTAAAAGGAAGAACGATTCTAGGCTTTGATCCAGGATATAAAAATGGCTGTAAACTCGCTTTAATTAATCCAAATGGACAAGTGTTAGATACATGTATTATTTATCCAACGATTGGCAAGGAAAGAGACTCTGAAACAAAACTATTATCCTTATATAACAAATATAAGTTTGATGCGATTGCGTTAGGTAATGGAACTGCAAGTAGAGAAAGCCAAACTTTCATTGAGAATTTCTTAAAAAAGAATGATTTAAATAATGTATCTGTGGTGGTTGTTAATGAATCTGGTGCTTCAGTATATTCTGCTTCGCCGTTAGCTATAAAAGAATTCCCTAATATGGATATTGATGAAAGATCATCTGTTTCTCTTGCGAGACGCCTTTTAGACCCGATGGCAGAATTAGTTAAGATACCTCCAGAGGCAATTGGCGTTGGACAATATCAACATGATATGGATGAAACAAGATTGAAGGAAACTCTTTCAAATACAACAATTGATGCTGTAAACGAAGTAGGGGTATTGCTTAATACTGCTTCATCTTCGTTACTTAAGTATGTTGCAGGATTAAACGAAAGAAGCGCATCAGCTATAGTTGCTTATCGTGACGAGCATGGCGCTTTTAAGAATAGAAAAGAACTCCTTAAAGTTAAAGGATTAGGCGAAAAGACTTTTACTGATGCAGCTGGTTTTTTACGTATAGAGAACGATAATCCTCTTGAGAAAACGGCAGTTCATCCTAAGGATTATGAGGCAACCTACATTCTTCTTTCTAAATTAGGATTATCTCTTTCTGATTTAGGAACCACAAAAGCGGACTTGATCTTAAACAAAGAATTAAATATCAAAGAATTATCCAAAGAAATAAACGTTGGAGAATATACTCTTAAAGATATTATCGAAGAACTTAAGAAGCCAGGAAGAGACCCAAGAGAAAAGATTGAGACTGCAGCCTTAGATAACAACGTTCGTGATATTGAAGACCTACAAGTTGGAATGATACTCAACGGAACTGTAAGAAACCTCTCTGATTTCGGTGCGTTTGTAGATATTGGCGTTCACCAAGATGGCCTTGTTTACATTTCAGAAATTGCCGATCATTTCGTTTCTCACCCAAGTAAAGAACTTGACTTAGGACAAATAATTAAAGTTAAAGTAATAGGAGTCGATGTTCCTAGAAAACGTATATCTTTATCTATTAAGGCGGTTAATTCAGAATCTTGATCTGTTTTTCCGTTTTGGTTAAACAAGGATTTTCATGCAATTTTGCCTAAAAATCGTCAAAAAACACAATTGTAAAGAAATTAGTTTTTTATCTATCTTCACGGAAATATGGCAAGCCAAGACTTTCTGGCGCTTGGACGCTCTTTTTCCCGATTATAGAAGTTAAGACAAGAACAACTACGGTAACAAGATATGGGATCATTTTAAAGGCTTGCATACTTGTAAAATCAATTCCTGAGATTTTGTTTGGAAGGATATATAAGAGACCAAAAACGATTGAACCAAGAATAGCAAACGATGGCTTCCAAACGGTGAAGATAACCAAAGCAATAGCTAACCAGCCAAAAGCTTGAATGGTAGAACTATTTTCCCAAGAGCCTCCAACGTAGCCCATAACATAGAATAAGCCACTAAGGCCCGCAATCATTGAACCGATAAGGACTGCACCATATTTATAAGCGTTAACGTTAATTCCATCCGCATCTGCTGCAGCAGGGTTTTCACCAACTGAGCGTAAATTCAAACCAACTCTTGTTCTTTTTAAGACAAAAGATGCTACAAGAGCAACAATGATTGCTAAATACACTAAGAATGAATGGCCAAAGAATATTTTTCCAAATGCGCCTAAATTGTCAGACCACGCTGGATATTTAGCAATGATCTTACTTGCTTGTGAAAAATATGTCTTATCAACGGAAGTCATGAAGTAGTCTGCAACGCCTCCGCCGAAAGTCGTCAAAACTAATCCTGTAACGTTTTGATTACAACGTAAGCTGATTGTTAAAACACCATAAATCAATCCCGCAATTGCAGAGAATAGGGCACTAAATAATATTGCAACAAATAGTAATGGAAAATATGGTGCGCTTTCTGGAGAAGAAGAAAAGGCATTCATGAATAAAGAGACGCCAACGCAACCACCTAATGTTCCAAAACACATAACTCCTGGGATGCCAAGGTTCAAGTGTCCGCCTTTTTCAGTGATGATTTCGCCAACGCAGCCAAAAAGGAATACTGTTGCAAGAGATATTGCTGAAGGTAATAAAGAATTGAAAAACGACATTATTTGTTTCCTCCTTCATTGTTTTCGCTTACTGATGAGATCGCGCTCGCCGTATTTAAAGAACTGTTATCAACACGTTTCTTAACGAATTTATAGGTGATGAAAAATTCAACGGCAATGATTGAGAAATAAACAAGACCTATAGCGATGTCGCCAATGGAATCATTTGTGATTGAGAAGGCTGTTTGAACTGCAGACATTCCGTTATCTAAGAATGCGACTAAGAATGCAGCGCCTAACATCATAAGAGGGTTAAATTTAGCAAGCCATGCGACCATGATTGCAGTAAATCCAAGGTTTCTAGCTGAGTCTGCAGTTATTGTATTATCGATCGAACTAGCAAGGCAAAATCCAATTATCCCACACAAAGCCCCACTAAGTGCCATTGTTCTGAGGACAACCCATTTAACGTTGATACCAACATATTTAGCTGTATTTCTCGATTCGCCAACGACTTGGAGTTCGTATCCTCTCTTAGAGAATTTGAGATAAACATATATTCCAATAAATATCGCCATGACAACTAGGATTGTGAATAAGTATTTGTTCCCGCCAATTGATGGCATAACACCAGTTTCAATGATGCCAAGAGTTCCTGAGCCTGAAGTAACGACTGCACTAATAAAGACTGAAACTAAGCCCGCGGCAATGTAGTTCATCATTAAGGTAAATAATGATTCGTTTGTATTGAAGAAAGCTTTAAATACGGCAGGGATTAATGCCCAAATCATGCCAGCTAAGACTGAAGAAATGATACTAACAAGAATAATAGCCCAGTTTGGGGAACCAGCCTTTCCCATATAGAACATACAAATAATTGCAGCTAAATCGCCCATCAATATTTGGCCATTTCCTCCAAGGTTCCAGAATTTCATCTTGAAAGATGGAACCAATGCTAGGGCAACGCCCAACACTAAGGCCATGTCTCTAAATGTTATCCAGGTTCTTCTTGAAGAGGAGAAGGAACCTTGGAATAGATTAGAAAGAACACTTATAGGATTTGCTTTTGTAAAGATGAGTAAGAGTAGGCAAAGTAAAACCAACCCAAAAACGATGGCACCAATTCTCATTAATAAGGCCTTCCACCAAGGAACGTCAGTTCTTTTTGCTATATGGAATGGTATTTCTTTTTTCTTTGAAAAGAAGTCTTTCATTTATTTTCTCCCTCCTTTTCTGCTGTTACCTTTTTAGTCATTAAGAGACCAATTTCGGATTTATTTGTTTTTCTTGCATCAACTATTGCGCGAATCTCTCCGTCACCTAAAATAGCAATACGGTCGCTAATAGCTAACAAAACGTCTAAATCTTCGCCTACATAGATAATGGCCGCGCCATTATCTTTTTGTTCATTTAATAAGTTATAGATCATATAAGAAGAATTGATATCTAATCCACGTGTAGGATAGGCGACCATTAGGACTTTTGGAACAGAGGCGATCTCTCTTCCAACAAGAACTTTTTGAACGTTCCCGCCAGATAATTTTCTAACTGAGGTGTGGATACTTGGCGTGCTAACGTTAAGCTCATTAACGACCTTGTTTGCCAAATCTTTTGGATCTTTTCTATCTAGGAATGATGTTTTGCCTTTTTGATATGATCTAAGCATCATGTTATCCACAAGATCCATGTTTCCTACTAGACCCATACCAAGTCTATCTTCTGGAACGAAGGCTAAACGGACGCCTAAAGAACGTATTTGGGCAGGGGTCTTATCTTTTAAGTTAACCCTTTCTCCTTCAGGGGTTATGTATTCGATTGATCCGGTTTCTTTTCTAATCAATCCAGCGATAGTCTCTAAAAGTTCTTTTTGGCCAGAACCAGAAATTCCTGCAATTCCAAGAATTTCGCCGCTTCGAGCATTTAAAGAAACGTGATGAAGTATTTCTTGCCCCTCTTCGTTGTTGCAAGAAAGATCGTTTATTATTAACCTATCCGTTGGATTCTTAGGCTCATCACGCTTGATTGATAATTCTACTTTTTCTCCAACCATCATTTCGGTTAGCTTTTCTTCATTGGTTTCAGATGTCTTAACTGTTCCAATACATTCACCTTTTCTTAAAACTGCAACACGATCCGAGACGCTTAAAACTTCATTCATCTTGTGAGTGATGATAATGATTGATTTTCCATCATCTCTCATGTTACGAATAACAGCGAATAATTTGTCTGCTTCGATTGGGGTCAAAACGGCTGTCGGTTCATCTAAGATAAGAATATCTGCTCCACGATAAATGGACTTAACAATTTCTAAAGTTTGCTTTTCTGAAACGGACATGTCATAGACTTTTTTATTAAAATCGATCACAAATCCGTATTTTTGACATATGCCTTCAACGATTGCCTTTGCGTCTTTCGGAGAAGAATAATCTATTGGTTTCGAAACATTATCTTTTCCTTTTTTAGTAAGCTTTTGTAGGAGATATTTGTTTTTTTGATGCAAAGAAACGTTTGATTTTATGCCAAGAACGATATTTTCAAGAGAGTTAAATGCTTCGATGAGTTTGAAATGTTGGTGAATCATTCCAATGTGATATTTATATGCGTCTTTTGGAGAAGAAATCTTAGCTTCTTCACCGTTAATTATGATTTTGCCTTCATCAGGAAAATATATGCCCGAAAGCATATTCATTAATGTTGTCTTGCCACTTCCATTTTCTCCAAGAAGAGCAAGAATTTCGCCCTTATAGACATCTAAGTTAACATTGTGGTTTGCTTTAACTGAGCCAAATGTTTTAGAGATGCCTTGCATGCTAACGCCAATTACTTTTTCACCCACTGGATATTCTCCTAAAAATAAATAAGGGCCTAAGGGATTAATCTTAGGCCCAAAGAAAGATTAGAATTTTGAATTGAGCATGGTGATGCCGTCAATCTTGACATCGAAATATGGAGCGGAACGTTTTTCGCTTTCGGCAAAATATGTTTTTCCACCTTTTGTTTCGATGACTTCGGTATCACCGGTATAAGCTGCATCAGTATCAACGTCAGCTTTATAGGAAGTGATATGACCATCTGCGTCAACTTTCATAGAAGCGGTAACGTTATCGCCACTGACTGTGAAAGAAGAAGTATCAAAGACTTTGATTGAACCGTCTCTAAGACCTGCGGCAACAGTGTTTAATTTATCTTCGGTGCCAGAAACAGGTGCTTTCTTACCTAATTCGGTTAAGGCAACTGAGCCATTATATAAGGTTGAGCCTAATTCGCCAGTCCAATCTGTATCGATGGATTTGCCTGCTTTGATTTGTTGGAAGCAGTATTGGAAATATGGCTGCCAATTGATTTTGCTAGAAACGACAAATGTATTTGGGCAACGGGATTCTGTAGAACCGTTATAGGAGACGTTTGGAACGCTCTTTAATTCACAAGCAGTTGGAGCACCCCAAGAGTCAGCGTGTTGAGAAATGAGGACGCATCCGTTGTTGATTAAAGTTTCAGCAGCTGTTTTTTCGGCTGTTTCATCATACCAAGAACCGGTGAATTGAACTTGCATTGTGGTGGTTGGGACGATTGAACGGACACCTAAATAGAATGATGTATATCCAGAGATAACTTCAGCGTATGTATAAGCGCCAACATAGCCAATAAGTGGCTTAATAGTGGCGTCTTTGCTCATCATGTCTTGGAGTTTTAAACCAGCGGCAACACCAGCAAGGTATCTTCCTTCATAGATAGAAGCAAAGGCGTTATGGAAGTTAGAAAGTTTTTCGGTATGCGCTTTGGTTCCAGTAGCGTGTGAGAATTGAACGTCTTTGAATTCTTTTGCTGCTTTTAAGATGTGGTCTTCGTGGCCAAAGGAATCAGCAAAAATAAATTTGCAACCAGAATCAACTAAATCTGCGGCTTTTTCATATGCCACGTTAGATTCAGGAACGCCTGTTTTAACGAGGGCTTTGACGCCTTCTGCTTCACAAGCTGCGTTAAAAGCATCGATGAAGTTCTTGTCATAAGTGGAGTTTTCATCGTGAAGGGCGATAAGTCCAACGGTTAATTCACTCGAATTTGATGATGTTTGGTTATCGCATCCTGTAGCAGTGAAAGCGATAAGAGACAAAGCGGCTAATTTAATACACTTTTTCATGTGTTCTCCTTTTTTCGTAGTCCTTGTTAGAGAATTGGAAAGAAGGTTTTAAACATGAAAAACAAAAAAGTTACAATAGGTATGCTTTTTGTTCATAGTGTTGGATTAAGG
>CAVDTI010000113.1:0-2575 GCA_963611905.1 Faecalibacterium prausnitzii
ATCTAGAACAGTATGAACAGAATTGCTTTTTGCGATTTCTTCAAATTCTGAATATTCGGGATAAGTTGGCAATGTGTATGTTGAGCAAGAATACACTTTTGTTGGAGCGTTTGATTCTCCTCCAGTCGATAGAAGTAGGGGAAGGAGAGTTAACAACGTCAACGCTTTCGCTATCATTGCTTTACCTCTTTCTGCTCACATTTTACTTCATTGACTTTCTTTTCTTTTGATGCAAAAGGAAATAAAAGAACAATGGAGTAAATGAACATCGCTATAAAGTAAATCAAAGATAGGAGGAAGAAGAATGAGGATAGATAAGCCATTATATACATCATTAAGTTTACAAAAGCCGGCCATAACCCATAGGCCCTTTCAGGAAGAACGTTGATAAGATACCAAAAGGTCATACTGAGAGCGATTCCTACAGCTGAAACGGCGCTAATACATCCAACAATAATGTTTGTTTTCTTAAATTTTTCCATTGTTTTAATTCTCCTTACATGAAATAGTTTCCACCACTCGCACTAGTATACGTTGTACAATTTTCTAAATTTTTAAACCAGAGTACTTTTTTAAAGCATTTGCAAGTAAACGAATAATGAATATATGGTTGGAAAACGTCTCTGTTGAAATAAGAAAGGTTGTTGCTCATTTCAAATAAAAGGTATGTGGTGAGCCAAAATGACAATGTTCCACCTATTCCCTCTGGATTGCTTGTTATGTAGCTCCATTGGGCTTCTGTTTTAGTTGTGCTTTGGTTTTTGTCAAAAGTTGCGCCTATCGCGGGATCATCAGACGTGGTCGATACAGATTTTGAATGAGTGTAAGTTAATTCTGCTTTTCCTGATGAGGACGCTTTTGCTGTTATTGTTCCAGAATCGTCGACCGATACCCCGGTTCCTGTTTCAAAACCAATCGTGCCTGATTTGCTATAAGTTGAAGTTATGGTCGTGCTAGCTTTTGTTGAGGTTGGGGACATATCTTTGTAGGAAATTTCGCCACCATATTCTTGCCCTTGATATTGATATACTGCCACATGCATGAAACCTGTACCAAGATACGTTTCGTTATAACCGTTTCCGTCCGCTTGTTTGGAACCCTGTGCTCTTGCGTAAATGCCTGGTACAAATTCTGATGAGACTTTGTAAAGATACAAATCCGAATTCGCTGTGTAAGAGTGTTTAAACACTGTAACTTGCTCCATAACGTAACCATCAGGGCAGTCAAGCACTTTGTGGGCTTTTTTGTCCCCGGTTATTTCCGTGAAACTTGATGTAGATAAGGCTTCATTTGAAGTTAACGCATAATCATGCGTCGAAATGGTGCCGCTATTTGAAACCAATAAGGACAGCAACATCATCACTTCTGAAATCATTTACTGATTCCTCCCTTTTACGGCCTCTATTGTACACCAGATTCTAAGGTGTGGTATATAAAACTTAAAATAAGTTTAAGAAAATGCTTACAATTAAAATGTATATCTTCAATTAATAAAAATACAAAATAAAAAAAACGCCGCTTGGTAGCGATGTTTTTCTTAAAAATTAGATAAATAAGTCATCAAGAGATTTTATGAATGCATCAAGATCATCAAGGCTCTTTATTTTGCATCCACTTGCTTGAGCATGACCTCCGCCTTCCCATTGTTGGGCTATACCAGAGATGTCTTTTGCCTTGCTTCTAATTGAGATTCTCCAACAATAATCTTTTGGATTTGGATCTTCAGTTATTGAGCACCAGGCATTAACTCCTTCGATGTTAGAGAAGAGGTTAACATTATTCTTTCCTAATTCAGAAGTGATATTGAGTTCTTTTTGAATTGAATCTGGTAAGAGATAATATGCCACCCCATGTGGAGAAACGCTGAAGTGGTTTAAGACATAGGCGGTCACTTTTAAGTCGCTGATCTTTTTCTCGTACATCCTTAAATAAATATCATTAATAGAAATGCCGGTTTCGATTAATGCGGAAGCGCAAGCAAAGGTATGAGCGTTTGTAGAGGAGTATTGGAATCTTCCAGAATCGCCAACTATACCTATATATAAGTATTCAGCTGCTTCCTTAGAAAGAGTGGTTCCTTTGAATTTAAGAAGAATATCGGTCATTATCTCAGCAGCTGCAGCAGATTCTGTATCAAGAATTGGATGAGAGGAGATTTCAACCTTACATGGATGGTGATCTACTTTGAGAATGCGTTTTGCTTTCGTGTAACGAGGATCAGCAATTCTTTCATGATCGCCAACATCACAAATAATGGCTAAGAATGGTTCTTCAAAGAAAGAATCATTCAATCTTTCCGTTTCTGGAAATAATTTTGGAGTAAAAGTAACGTGATTATCGCCAACAAAGTGGACTTCTTTGTTTGGGAAGTTGTCTTTGATGAATGTATATAAGCCCATTTGAGTGCCCATTGCATCAAAATCAGGTTTTATATGACGAAAAATAACGATTCTATCGAATTTCTTGATGGATGAATAGAAATAAGAATAGTTCTTTTTTAAATCTAGCCTATATTCAGCTATTTCTTTTGCTAATTTAGGCATATTAGAGAGTTCCTTCCAAAGCGGAGTAGCAG
>CAVDTI010000113.1:2585-5096 GCA_963611905.1 Faecalibacterium prausnitzii
GAGTAGCAGTCTCTAGCAATCATAACTTCTTCGTCTGTAGGAATTACGACTACACGAATCTTGCTATCTGGGGTGGAGAATTCTCCTTCTTTACCGATTAATTCATCGTTTTTTGCCCAATCGCACTTGATTTCGAGAGCTTCGGAAATATCATCAAGAACATATTTACGGCAAATTGGGTTATTTTCTGTGATGCCAGCAGAGAAAATAAGCATATCTGCTCCACCCAAACGAACATAATATGAGCCAACGAAGTCTGCGACTCTTCTTGCCCAAAGTTTAAGGGCGTTAATGCATCTTTCGTTGCCTTCTTTTGCGGCTGCAAGGATATCACGTGTGTCGTTAGAAAGTCCGCTGACACCTAAGAAACCAGACTTTTTGTTAAGGATATCATAGATTTCTTCGCTGCTTTTTCCTGTGCATTCGCATAGATAGTAATAAACTGATGGATCGATATCACCACATCTAGTTCCCATCATGATGCCACCAAGTGGGGTAAGACCCATGGAGGTAGCGACGCACTTGCCGTCTTTGATTGCACAAATTGAAGCGCCACTTCCTAAGTGAAGAGTGATTATTTTCTTACTTAAATCGCCATTAAAATAGTCTTTATAGGCTTTATTGGCTAAATAGTTATGAGAAGTGCCGTGTGCGCCGTATCTTCTGCAATCATACTTTTCGCTATATTCATATGGAATTGGGTATAAGTAGTCTTCTGGTTCCATGCTTTGATGGAAAGCAGTATCGAAAACGGCAATTGTAACTGCATCTGGAAGAACCTTCTTAAAGGCGTGGAAACCCATCAAGTGAGCTGGAGCGTGTAAAGGATCGAGTGGAACTAATTTCGTAATCTTTTCTTCCGTGTCTTTATCAAAATAAGCGGATTTAGAGAAATATTTGCCACCTTGAACGACGCGGTGTCCAACCGCTTTAATTTCATTGAAATCCTTAACAATTTCGTAGTCTTTTAAGGCCTTTAAGATCAATTCAACACCAACATTATGATCCAAAATTGGAAGATAATCATCATGCTTTTCGCCGTTATATTTCAAACGGAAATGAGCATCCTCATGACCGATTCTTTCGACTAAACCTTCGCAAATAACCTTTTCTTCTGGCATATCAAAGAGCTTATATTTGATAGATGAAGAACCAGCATTTACAGCCATACATTTAAACATATTTATTTTTACCTCTTTTTTAACGTTAACAATTCTAATCTAGATTTGTTCTTTCTAAAAGAAAAACATTCCCATTTCTTTGCCATGTATACGGTTAATGCTTTATAATACTTCAGTACGAGGGTTATATATGGCATACGGAATACTTTATGACTTCCTAATGGGTCAAAGCATCAACGCTTATGACTATTTTGGCGCTCATTTCGTAACGAAAGAAATTGACGGCAAAAAAATATCGGGAGTCGTTTTTAGACTTTACGCTCCTTTAGCAGAAGATGTTTCTGTTATAGGAGAGTGGAATGAATGGGATGTTACGAGAAATAAAATGGATAGAGTTGATTTCTCTGGCGTTTATGAAACCTTTATTCCAGGATTAACTAACTATTCAGCTTATAAATATCATTTTAAAAATGCAAAAGGGGAATACGTTGATAAAGCGGACCCCTTCGCGTTTTTCTCTGAGTTAAGGCCAAATTCTTGCTCAAGATTATTCGACATTGAGAATTTTGTTTGGCACGATGAGAAATACCTTTCTAAAAGGGATAGATGCTTTGATAAAGCCATGTCCATTTACGAGATTCATCTTGGTTCATGGAAAGGCTTAATCGATGGAAGATATCCATCTTATGAAGAGGTTGCAGACTATCTTATTCCCTATTTAAAGGAAAATGGCTTCACCCACGTTGAAATCATGCCGATTTGTCAATATCCATTCGACGGCTCTTGGGGGTACCAAGCAACAGGTTTCTTTTCTGTCGATTCAAGATATGGCAATCCATTCCAATTGATGTCTTTTGTTGATAGACTCCACCAAGCCGGATACGGTGTCATTCTTGATTTTGCTCCCGTACATTTCGCTAACGATAGCTTTGCTTTAAGAGAATTCGACGGCTCTTGCTTATATGAATATGCAGATCCTAAGCATACTTTTTCTCCTTGGGGATCGTGCTACTTTGACTTAGGCAAAGATCCAGTCCGTTCTTTCTTGATGAGTGCAATGAATTATTTCTTGAGTTATTTCCATTTCGATGGAATTAGGGTTGATGCAGTTTCTAATATCCTTTACTGGGAAGGAAATAAGAGTTTAGGAGAGAATTCTGGAGCAACAGAATTTATCAAACGTCTTAACGGCAAGCTCCATTTAGCTCATCCATCAATTATGATGATTGCAGAAGATTCCACAGACTTTATAGGGGTCACGAAACCTCTTGAATATGGTGGTTTAGGATTCGACTATAAATGGGATTTAGGCTGGATGAACGATACTTTGAAATACTATTCCAAAGATCCGATCTATAAGAAATATCTCCATAACAACATTACTTTCTCC
>CAVDTI010000113.1:5106-11140 GCA_963611905.1 Faecalibacterium prausnitzii
GCATATTTCTTTAGCGAGAATTTCCTTTTGCCACTTTCTCATGATGAGGTAGTCCATGGAAAAGGCACCTTAATTAATAAGATGTATGGTGATTATGATACAAAATTCGCCTTGTTAAGGAATTTATTCACTTATCAATTTGCTCACCCAGGAAAGAAGCTTAACTTCATGGGCAATGAAATGGGCTCATTCGATGAATGGAATGAATTACGTTCTTTACCTTGGAATCTTTTAACCTACCCAAAACACGATTCAATCAAACGTCTTGTCAGAGATTTGAATTTAATCTATCAAGCGGAAGACGCGATGCATGTTGAAGAATATAACCCAGCCCATTATGGATGGATGATGGTTGATAATTGTGACCAAAGCGTCTTTGCTTTTGAGCGTGAATATGGCGATTCTGACCTCCTATTCGTCTTCAATATGACACCTAATTTCTATGAGAGTTACGACGTAGGAGTTAGTAAAAAAGGTGTATGGAAAGAAATTTTTAATTCGGATAAAGACGTTTATGGGGGTTATAATCAATACAACGGCTTGCCTTTAGAGTCCTTTGAAGGTGCGCCTGAGAACCGCCCTTACCATATAAGCATCAAGCTTGCTTCTTATGGTGCGATGATCTTTAAAAGAGAAGTCATCAAGGAAGAAAAGCCTGTTAAGAAAGTAACGAAAAAGGCGGTAAAAACTACAAAAAAGACAAAAACAGTAACGAAAAGAAAGGCTAAAAAATAAGTTATGATTTTTGATAACAAGACTGAATTTAAAAAAGAATTTGAGAAACGTTTAACTGAGCTTTATGGTCGTTCAGTAGACGACTCCCATATCACAGAACGTTATGAAGTTTTAGGCGAAATGGTTCGTGATTATGCTGGAATTGGCTGGAGAAATTGCCGTGAAGACATGCTAAAAGAAGGAAACAAACAATGTATTTATTTCTCCATGGAATTCCTTATTGGCAGATTGTTACTAAACAACATGCAAAATCTTGGTGTTTATAAAGTCGCCAAAGAAGGCTTAGCAGACTATGGCATCGATATTAATGAACTCGAAGATAGAGAACCTGATGCTGGCTTGGGCAATGGCGGTTTAGGACGTCTTGCCGCTTGTTTCCTTGATTCTGCCGCATCTCTTGGCTATCCAATGCACGGAAATACCATTAGATATGAATATGGTTTCTTCAAACAAAAATTCGTTAAAGGAAAACAAACTGAATTACCAGATGAATGGCTATCAAACGGCTTTGTTTTCGAAGTTAAGAAACCAAAACATGCAGTAGAAGTTGAATTTGGCGGCAATGCTGAAACCTATCTTAAGCCGAATGGCGAATATGCCCTAAGAACCGTTAACGCAACCCATGTTCGCGCTATGCCATATGACGTTTCTGTTGTTGGATATCATAACGGAGTTTCTAATACTCTTCGTCTTTGGAGTGCAGAGCCAAGTGAGCAAAACCTTCCTACGGATGTTTCCTTTGATGATTATCTTTCTACTTTAAAAGAATTATCTTTCGGTTTATATCCAGATGATTCTACAGAACACGGAAGAATCTTACGTTTACGTCAACAATATTTCCTTGTTTCTTCTGGCCTTCAATCAGTTATGCGTGGAGAATTCGGAAGATATAAAACACTCGATCATTTAAAAGATCACTATGTTTTCCAACTCAATGATACCCATCCAATCTTATGCATTCCTGAAATGATGAGAATTTTAATGGACGTCTATGGCTATGGTTGGGATGATGCTTGGGATCAAGTTAGACATTCTGTCGCTTATACAAACCATACCGTCATGCCTGAAGCGCTTGAAAGATGGCCAGTACAATATGTTCAAAAGCTCTTGCCTAGAGTCTATATGATCATTGAAGAAATCAATCGTCGTTTTAACGCTTATATGATTGAAAATAAGGTTGATCCAGCAAAGGCCTATCAAATGCAAATCATCAAGGATGGCCAAATTCACATGACAAACATGGCTATTTATGCCGGTTATAGCGTCAATGGTGTTGCTAAGATCCATACTTCAATCCTTGAAAACTATACCTTCAAGAACTTCTATGAGCTTTTCCCTGAGAAATTCTCCAACAAGACAAACGGTGTTACCCATCGTCGTTGGCTGGTTTATTCCAATGAGAAACTTGCATCCTTAATCACTTCAAAAATCGGTGACGAGTGGATCATGCATCCTGAGCTCTTAGAGAAGTTCAAAGCTTTCGATAATGATAAAGACGTCCAAAAAGCAGTCATGGATATCAAGAGAGAAAATAAGGTTAAATTTGCTGAATTTGTTCTTAAAACCTATGGAATTGAAATCTCTCCAGATGCAATATTTGACGTTCAAATCAAGAGACTTCACGCGTATAAACGTCAATTACTCAATCTCTTCCACATCATGTCTGAATATCTTGAATTTAAGAAGAATCCTTCTATGTTCAAGATGCATCCACATGTTTATATCTTTGGCGCAAAAGCTGCTCCAAGCTATGAATATGCTAAACGTATCATTGAATTAGCCTTAGCTGTTCAAGATGTCATCAATAATGATGAAGAAGCCTCTAAATTCATGAAAATCGTCTTCGTGGAAAACTACGGAGTCACGCTTGCTGAGCATATTATTCCTGCGGCTGATATCAGTGAACAAATTTCTACAGCTGGCAAAGAAGCCTCTGGTACATCTAACATGAAACTCATGATGAATGGCGCACTTACTTTAGGAACGCTTGACGGTGCTAATATCGAAATTGCTCAACGTGCAGGCGAAGAAAATGAAATTATCTTCGGTTTAACAGCAGAAGAAGTTGAAAAGAAAAACGAAGAAGGAACATACAATCCTTGGGATATCTATAATAACAACCAAGTTATCAAAGAAGTCATGGATTCTCTCTTCTCTGGTCCATGGGCAATCAAAGCAAGCGGCCGTTTCCAAATGATTTTCGATGAAATCATGAATAGAGGAGATCAATATTACATTCTTGAAGATTTCGCCTCATATGTTGATGCATGTAAACGTGCCGAAGCCTTCTATCTTGATAAAGAAAAGTGGGCTAAAGCGGCCATTGATAATATCGCAATGTCAGGCATCTTCTCTTCTGATAGAACAATCGAAGACTATAACCGCGATATTTGGCATTTAAAGAAATACGATATCGTTAAATAGGTATCAAAATATATCGATAAATACTAAATAAAATAATAATAGTTACCTTACAACCTATAAATTAGGTAAAAAGGTAACTTTTTATTTTGAAAAAAGACGACTAGTTTAGTAGCCGTCTTAGAAGAAATGATTTATAACTTGATATTTTTATCTTCGATTTCTTTTTGATATCTATCAATTTGTTCACCCATGGACATATCCTTGAATTGGTTCATATAAAGGTTGTAATAGAAACCTTTCTTTTCCATAAGTTCTTTATGATTGCCATCCTCAATGATGTTTCCGTGATCCATAACGAGAATACGGTCAGAAGAAACGATAGTGGATAAGCGGTGGGCGATTGTGATTGAAGTTCTTCCTTTTAATAAAGGTAAGATCTTGTTTTGAAGTTCTTCCTCAGTCTCAGTATCAATAGAAGAGGTTGCTTCATCAAGAATAAGAATTGATGGATTTCGAATAATTGCTCTAGCAAAAGAAATAAGCTGCTTTTGACCTTGGGAAAGAGAGGATCCTCCATCTTCTAGGAAGGTATCGTAGCCATTTTTCTCTTTCATAATAAAAGAATCAATGCCAACTAGTTTAGCTGCTTCTCTAACTTCTTCTAAACTTGCATCAAGCTTTCCATAAGCAATATTTTGGAAGAAGGTTGCAGAGAAGACAAACGGACTTTGTTGGACATAACCAATATTTGAACGTAACCAACCTAAAGAACGTTGTTTGTAATCAACTCCATCAAGGCATATTTGGCCATTTGTAGGCTCGTAGAATCTACAAATTAAGTTAGCAAGTGTTGTTTTTCCTGAACCTGTTTCACCAACAATAGCTACTGAAGTGCCTGCTTTGATGGAAAGATTCAATGGATGTATAACTTCAATTCCATTTCCATAATCGAATGTGACGTTTTTGAATTCGATGTCACCAGTCAAGTGGTCATATTGATCGGGTTTTGGAGAAAGGATCGAGCCATATTTGTCGATGATTTCTTTAGAATCTGTTACTTCGACTGGTGCTTTGAGAAGTTGTTCAACCTTCTCTGCAGAAGCTTGATTTTCCATAAAGGAAGAGAAGGTTTCTGAGATTCCTTCAAGAGGAGAGAAAATAGATTGAACAAAGCCGACGAATAAGACGATGGTGGCGACAGTAACTGCAATATCTCTTGCTTCTGTCGCTTCGATATCTTGATACCCTACAACTACGACAATTGTCATCATTATTGCCGATATCAATTCTAATAAAGGTCTAAAGAAAGCGCTGACTCTAGCTGCTCTAAAACGTTTAATTTTTAAATCGTTGATGACATCTTTCGATTCTTTAGAAACTTCTCCTTCAAGAGCAAGAGTTTTTACGGTTTTTGAACCGTTGATGATTTCTGCTAACCATCCTACGTAAGAGGAATATGCGTTTCTTGCAACACGGTGTCTTTCTAAGATTAAATGTTCGAATACTGGAATGATAATGGCGACAAAAGGTAGTGATGCAGTAACGATTAAAGCGTATTTAACGTTTTGTGAATACATCGTGATGATTGTGAAAATGAGTTCAAAGCCAGACCAGAATATCGAAGTTAATGACCATGATAATACGTCTCCTATAGCGGATGTGTCGTTATTCATTCTTGCAATTAACCAGCCAGAGTTTGTCTTATCGAAATAAGAGAAAGACAATTCTTGGACGTGATCAAATAAATCCTTACGTAAAGAAATCATGATGACCATATTTAAATAATTTGTGAAATAGAAGGTCAAGAAAATAGCCACGCAACGAAGTAAGACGAACGCAGCTTCCGTGATAAGGAAAGTAAGGAATGTTATATCAATCTCCCATAATCCTTTAATAAAGGTGACGTGCATTGGTAATTCCCAAATGCTTGAAACGCTTGCTAAAACATCGCTTTGTCCAACTAAAGTAATGGCTGAGGCATTCATTGATGGAACGAAAGATGAATCATAGAAAGTAGTTAGAAGCATAGCGAAAATGATAATTACGAATAAATCCGCACGTTTCATCGCATATTTCATGATTCGGAACCAAATTCCGAAATTTAATTTATTGGGTAGTTTTTCTTCAGCTATTTGTTTGCTCATAATGCTACCTCCATCTTTTCTTGGATTTCCGCTAAGCGTCTATATAAACCGTTTTGTTTGATTAAATCCTCATGTTTACCGATCTCTTCGATTCTTCCATCATCTAAAACGATGACTTTATCTGCCGTTTTTGCTGAGGCAATACGGTGAGTGATAATAAAGGTGGTGGAATCGTGAACGTTTTCTTTAAGTCTTGAACGAATTGCTAAATCGGTTTTCGTATCAACGGCGCTTAAAGAATCATCGAAAATGAGGACAGGCGCTTTGGTGATAAGGGTTCTTGCAATGGCGACTCTTTGCTTTTGGCCGCCAGAAAGTGTGACGCCTTTTTCACCTACTTTTGTTTGATAGCCTTCTTTGAAAGAATCAATCGTTTTTTCAACATCGGCATTTCTTGAAGCAAATCTCATCTCTTCTTCGCTAGCGTGAGGTGCAGCGATTTTGATGTTATCTTCAATTGATCGAGAGAAGAGGAATGGGTCTTGAAGAACAGGAACGACCTTTCTTCTTAGGTATTCCTTTTGAATTTCTTTGAGCTCAACCCCATCGAGAGTAATTGAACCAGAGGTGTAGTCATAAAGCCTAGTTAGCAAAAGAACTAACGTGGATTTTCCTGAACCAGTTTTTCCCATGATTGCAACGGTTTCTCCTGCTTTAATTGAGAAAGAAATATCATGAATCATTGCCTCATCTGAATCTGGATAGTTGAAAGAAACGTTCTTAAAGACGATGTTCCCTTTAATTTCTGGCTTTTTGCCTGTTTCTAAATCTTCAAGAGGCTTCTCTAAGAG
>CAVDTI010000114.1:0-6933 GCA_963611905.1 Faecalibacterium prausnitzii
CGGAGAAGCTATTACGTGCAAAAAGACTGCCACAAACGTAAGCATGAATGTCTATATCAACAGAACGAAAATAGCTTCAACAGGAAACGTCTCTAAACATTTGTTTGAGAACATAACGCCTTTCTCATATCAATGTTTTGAAGAATACAAAATCAATGGTGAGTCCTCTTTGGAGATTATCATTGAAGTTGGTTACAACATTTTTGGCGGTCTTAATTTCTCACCAAAATTCATCAACACAAGCATTCATAGTCAAGAAGATGAGGTTGTCTCGATCTTTTATTACATTGTTCTATTTGTCTATTTCTCCTTATTCGTTGTAGAAATTATTTCGTATTATCGCATAAGCGATTCAACGGTTTATACAGCAAACATGTCAGGATGCATGTTCTTTATAGCTTTTTTCTCGTCGACAACCAACAGAGTTTTGTCATCGTTTAATTTCTTCTTTCCTCCTATTGCATTTGAAATACTGAATTTCGTTTTCTATGCATTATTTTTATTCTCTACAATGCAATTCTTCTGTTATACATATTTAAAACAAATTAATAAGAAGGGGATTTCTTTGAGCTTATTAATTACTGGATTATCCACCCTGTTATATGCAGTGCTTATTCCGTTCCGATTAGAAATAATAGCCTACGCTATATACACGATCATATATGTCGCGATGATGATATCGTTGTCTTATTTTACGAATTTAAAAAGCAAAATAGATATAACCGGCAATTTAACAAAATGCATATTCTATTCCATCATTGGACTTGAATTATGCGTTGCAAGTAGAACGATCGATTTCTTTGATAACGCCATATCAATAGAAATAATATCGTATTTGATTTTTGTTTTCTTTATATTTATTGCCATATACATCGCCTTCATTGTAAGAACCTATCGAACCGCAATGAATGAGATGAAATATGAACTGCAGAATAAAGATTTGAAGTTATTGGTTCTTAAAGATCAGATAAAACCACATTTCATTTTTAATTCTTTGAGTGCAATTAAAACTCTCTATCACGAAGATGAAGAAAAAGGCGACCAGGCAATTTCTCTTCTTGCAAATTACCTTAGATATAACGTTGATGTCGTAAGCTCCAACTTAATCGATTTTAATAAAGAAATCGACAACGTATATAACTATGTTGAATTGAAAAATCTAAGAACGGAAAAGAAATTCAATGTAATTTACAATATCGATTACCAAGACTTCCAGGTACCAATATTATCCATTCAACCATTTGTAGAAAATTCCATTAAATACAGCAAAATAAACGAGAAAGACGATGGATATATTGAAATTTCAACTCACGATGATGAAGAAAACATATACATCAAAATTAAGGATAATGGCGCTGGATTTGATGTTGATTCCATTGGAGAAAAATCCACAGGAATTAAGAATGTAAAGGAGAGATACGCTCTTCTATTAAATGCAACGCTCGACATTCGAAGCGAAATTAACATTGGTACAGTAATAGAAATAACCATACCAAAAGAAAGGAAAAAAGCATGAATATCATAGCTGTTGATGATGAGATATCATCTCTCCAAATATTTCTAGGGCAAATCATCGGAATTGATGATCTTGGTTACAAATTTTTCAAAGATGACGTTGATCAAATTCTTAAAAGCGTGCAAGAATCTGACGTTTCAGCAGCCTTTATAGATGTAAACATGCCAAACATAAACGGAATAGATTTAGCTAGAAAACTAATCGCTTTGAATGGCGATATAAAGATTATCTTTGTCACCGGTATAAGCGTTACAAAAGAAGACCTTCCTGATGAAATCAAAGATAATGTGCTCGGCTTTATCTATAAACCATACACATTCGAAGATGTTAAACGTTATGTCGACGTGTTAGGCCATCATAAAACAATCATGAAGGTAAAAATGTTCGACACTTTTGATTGTTTCATCAATGGAAAAGCGATGAAGTTTTCTTCCTCAAAATCAAAAGAACTATTCGCTTTAATAATTGCGTACAACGGAAGAACTTTAGAAATGAATGATGCTATATCTCAATTATGGCCAGATACTCAATTAGACAACGCCAAGAAACTTTATCGCGATGCAGTGTGGAGATTAAGAAAAACATTGCAAGATTACAATTTCCTTTGTGTAGATTTCTCTAGAGCCCAAACAAAAATTATAAAGAACAACATAAAGTGCGATTATTGGAATTATCTTGAAAAGGGAGACGGTGGATATAGCGGTGGCTTTTGTAAAAGTTACGATTGGTCGATAGATTACACATACGAACTTGATCGTGTAAAAAACAAGAATTAAGCAACTGAAAAATATTTTATATTCTCGTTTTACTGAAATTTCGTTTCGAATATGTGTTTAATTAAGAAATGAATGCCATTGTACTTAACGCAATCATTTTTTGGTAGTTGAACATATTTATTTAGTTATTGCCTTTATTTTTATTGTCGCCGTTTATTTTCCAATAGCCTAATTTATCAGATCCAACTCTTTCAACGAGTCCGTTGTGTTTTAATTTGCCTAAAGCTCTAATTATTGTTGCTCTGTGTTTTTTAGTTAACATAGAGAGTTCATCGACAGTAACGCTAGGGTTGCTAAGAATTATATTGTAAGTTGATTTCTCGCTATCTGTTAATTTTACAGTCGCATTTACAGTCGCATTTACAGTCGCATTTACAGTCGCATTTTGTTTATTTAATTTGCTTTTCTCAAAAGGAATTGTAACCGTTATAGTAGAAGTGCCGAAATCATAAGCCTCGGCTCCGTACTTGTTGACCACTTTTGGAACTCCATGACCTGTTTGCTCAACGATGTGGAATTGTAAGAAGATTTTCATTAATTCCTCATTTACTGGATGCGTTTCACCAGACAGGAAATCATCCTTTGTCATACCATTAGGAATCGTTCCGTAAGAAACAATTTCAAGCCTATCGTCGTACCAATAGACTGCAGGAGGTATCCCTTCTACCCATTTGTTGTGAACGACAGCGTTGATCCATGCTTCTCTGAAAGCCGCTTCATCAAACATCCTTCTTTCACTTCTTACCATTCTAGATGTGTCAACATACGTTTCATTCAAAGAAAGGCAGTATTCGCTAACCT
Source organism: Faecalibacterium prausnitzii (assembly GCA_963611905.1). Taxonomy (GTDB): domain Bacteria; phylum Bacillota_I; class Bacilli_A; order RFN20; family CAG-826; genus UBA4951. Next base: position 3,094 of record CAVDTI010000114.1, read on the forward strand.
GCTCAATCGCATATAGTAAGCAAGTAAAGCCATACTCATTTCTCTTTAAATAATCAGATTTATCTATGCCTTTGAAAATAGCCACTTTAATGGAAGTATTATTCTCGTCAGCAAGAAGATCGGCGATAAGATTATAATTTCCCTCAGGTGTTTTGAGATTGAAGTTCTCTTCGAATTTTGACTCGTTCCAATGAATGTTTCTAGCGCCAAGATATGTTTTGAATTTAGTGAATGTCAAGTCGGTTCTATTGCATGCAATGTCGACCATCTTCTTTTGAACGATTGGCAAAGATTCAACATATCTCTTGGCGATTTGATCGGGAGTCATGCCTCTAGCTGAGGCGCCGATTCTTTCAAAACAGCCGGCGCTGCTCATGCCGTATTTTTTCACATAATAAAGCTTGTCGCCTTTCTTGACAGATATTGAAATAATATTTTTGCCATCAATAACAGGCGTATCAATTTTAATTAATTCTCTTGGATTTGGTTCAATTTGGTCAGCGATGATATCTGATATCGTTAATGAAGAAACGTCTATTTTATTGATTCCTGCAACAACTCCATCATCTTTAACCCCAACATATATAGTTCCATCGCAAGTATTGAGAAAGGCAACCATCTCATTAACTATCGTTCCGCTCTTTGCTTTCTCTTTCAATTCAGTATGTTGATCCTCTATAAAAATCATCTTAATCGTTTTTTTACGCCTAAATGCATTTAAAGATTCTTTCACTCAAATCGAAAAAACCGAAAAAATGCACCTAAAAACGTTTTTTAATTCCTTTCAAGCGTGCTCTATTTCATCTAATCCTCACAATACGAGAGTTCCCTATGTGCAGAGATTTTCATCAAAAACCCTTTTTCAATAAAGACTCGTTCGTGGTCTAAGTAAAATGAGACTTATTTCTACATTCATTATTATAAATTAGTATCATATTTTCCATCTCTAATACCTCCCATCTTTATAAAGACGGGGTTATAGAAAAACGGACAATAATTTTAGAAATAAGTTTTTTGCGTAAAACAATTCTCATTTATGAGCATATCTGCTCTTTTCTGTTTATAATACGTATATGAACGAAAACATGTTTACAAGAGAACGTTACAAATTGATTGAAGAGTATCTGAAGAAACAATTAAGAGCAACGGTAGATGAATTAGCAAAGATTCTTTATGTTTCACCCGCTACGGTGAGACGAGATCTTACGGAAATGGAAAAAATGGGTCAAATAAAAAGAACCCATGGAGGAGCGGTCTATAACGACAATCCTGATGAGCTTAATATTTTTGTAAGAATTGAAAACAACGCAAAAGACAAAGAAGAAACAGCTAAGATAGCTCTAAAACACATGCCATCATTCAACACGTTATTCGTCGATAATTCATCCACATGCTTGGCTTTATTAAGCAAAATGGATCTATCGCACAAAACTATTGTTACCAATGGTTTTCAATTGGCGGTAATGCTAGAGAAAAAAAGAGATATTAAAGTGATTTTCCTTGGTGGACAAATAATTTACTCATCTTTTTCAACTAGTGGTTCATTTGCTACAAACATGCTTAATTCCTTCAAATTCGATCTCTTCCTTTCTGGTTGTGCAGGTATAGAAAAAGATGGATCATATGAACAAACGCTAGAGACAAACGAATTAAAGAAGATCGCCGCATTACGTAGCGACAGGAAATATCTTCTTATAGATCAAAGCAAATTCAATCATTCTTGCTTATATAAGACGAATCCTTTAAGTGAGTACGATTTGATTATCACAAACGCATCAGACGAAATAATAAAATCATATTTAGAAGAAACAAAGAATATTGTTAACAAATAATAAAACTGTCCGTTACCCACTTTTGAATCATGAGTTTCAGGACAGTTTTTTATATTTATCTATTTCAGACTATTTAACTTTATAGCTGGCGTAGTCTGTATCGTTAGTAGAGGTGCCTCTATAGAAGTGCTCAAGTAAATCTGAGCTATTGTTAGAGTCACGATGAGCGATGCTCCAATAGACGCTACCATCGAGTTTGGTGTTGTCTTTATCAACGAAGGCTATCATCTTTTTAGCGATGTTATCATTGTAGTTCTCGCTATCATCGTAGTTGTTCCAGAATGTTTGGCCAACTCTAGAAATGTTATTAGCTTTTACTTCACCATTCCAATCATAGTAGGTATATTGAGAATAGAAGTCACGTCCTCTTAAGAAGCCTCTGTCGACTCTCTTTGTCTCTATGTTCTTATAGACACCTATCGCATTATCGAAGTCATCTTGTCTAGAAGCAGGGACTCTGAAGCCTAAATCTCTTAAGTAGTACTTGAAGTTATATCCTTCTTCTTGTTGGTAGTTCTGGATATAGGAAGCGTAATCGCTATAGATCATTTGGTAGAGATTATCATTTGCTTTGAATACCTTGAAGCAGTGGCTGTAGCCATCGTTATAGAAGTCGTGGCAGGTATTTTGCCAGAGAACATTATCTACAGTGATTGTCGCTAAGTATGCAGAGACCGTATAGTCTGTGCTAACATGGACAAATCCTTGGGAATCGAATTCTCTCTTAAGATGAGACATTGTTGGGCAGTCTTCATCATCATGAGCTTGTTTGATCTTATCTAATTTCTCGAGTTCTTTTTGGAAGATACCATTTACCGCGTTAACTGCAGTACACATATCAACGATATTTTGTTTAATACCTTCGATGTTGGAGTCGCCAGGTTGATATTGGCCAATTTGATAAGCCGCTTCAATCTTAGCAAGAAGAGCTAATGAGTTAACAAGGAAGGAACATTCTTGGATGAAACGCATTCTTGGAGCGTATGATTGGTAATCCCAAACATCGTTAGCACCTAATGTATTATCGTAAAGATCCATTAAAGACTGACTTGTTTTGATTGGATTTGGCCTTGCTAAGCTTATAGCAAGAAGTTCTGCAGTATGCCAGACTTGGTTACTCATGGTATAGAAGTTAAGTTTATCTTTGAAACCTTTGACGAAGTTTTCCTTTTGTTCATCAAGGAACTCTTTATCATAGGTAGGATCTTGTTCTTTCCTTGCGATATCTTCAAGAGTTGTCATTTCACCTAGGATAGGGCTTCTGACATCATCTAACTTAGCAATAACATCACCCATGTATTTATAATCTTGGACTTCTTGGGTCTTCTTTGTTAAATCATCGAAGCCTTTTTGAATCTGAACAGACATTTCTTTTAATTGTTGAATGATCTGATCGATTTTCTTTGTTGTTGCGTCACGAACATCAATGCCCATTTCAGTACATGCGGTCTTAAATGCGTATAGCGCCAAAGAAGAGATACCTGATTTTAAGAAATCGGTACCTTTTTCTAAAATAGATTTCGATAACCAATCCAATTCTTCTGTAGTAGATTGAAGTGAATGTGGAGGGTTATTTACGCTCATGTCAACTTTAAGATAGTCTGATTGTGAGCTTGTTTGGGTTCCGTTTGAACAAGAGCCCAATAACGTCATAGCGGCTAATCCAATTAACATTCTTTTTTTCATAATGTTACCTCCTAGCAAGAACTCCTTTTGTTTCTTTTCTCTTTCTTGCTGATTACATTTTAAACTATTTAATTCTTTTGTAAAGTGTTTTCGTAACATTTTTCTATTTTTTGTATCTTTTTATAGATTTAAAGCGCCAAGTTACCAACTCTTATACCTTATAAACTGTATTTATTTATGCATATATTATCTATATTTATATTTATTATTACATATGTAACGTCCATTTTAATATGAGCTTAGGATAATATTTATTTTCGTAAAATCACAAAAATTTTCGTAATTTCATAATTTTATTTTTCAAGAATTCATATTAAATGCA
>CAVDTI010000115.1:0-7272 GCA_963611905.1 Faecalibacterium prausnitzii
GTTCTTCTTGTTGATGATCTTCTTGCAACTGGCGGCTCGTTAAAGGCTTTGGGAGAACTTATTGAGCAAGCTGGCGCAACACCTGTTGGAGCATTGACGATTATCAATCTCAAGGAAATTGAAGGATGGAAAAAACTTAGTTTCCCTTGTGAATGCCTTGTTGAACTTAGCGCTGTTCACGAATAATTGTTTAGTTAATTAAAAAGGATGACCGTATAAGCGGCCATCCTTTTAATTTTGAAATAATAAGTGGGTTTTGCAGTACTTTTTTCGATTTATTGATATTAGCGTAAGTCTTTTTGGGCAACTGCAACAACGCCATTATATTGTTTGAGAATGAAAGCGGAAACGTCTGTAGAAAGAATTGCATCGGTTAAGACATCAATCTTCTTTTTGTATGTTTCATCTGATTTGTATTTGCTTACGCTAGCGGCAAGGACATTGGCGTTCTTTTCTTTAACGTCATCGCTTTCGACAGGAAGAGTTTGATCAGCTGTGAGGTTTCCTGTTAAAGCACTATTTGTTGGTAAGACTGCATAATCATAGTCGTTTAAAGATGAAACGAGAAGATTTTCTGCAATAGGGGTGATGTTACTTGGAAGGTTGATTGGATTCCCTTTTTCATCTGTTTCGTAACTGTCAATGACGCCTGCATTCTTTAAGAGTTCTAATGCTCTGATTTCATTAGAAACGTCGTTGCAGATTTCATATGTTGCCGTTTTCTTATTAGCAGCAAACTCTGTCGCAGTCTTTTTACCTGGATAGATTCTTAATGGTTCAAAGTGAACGGTTGCGGTTGGAAAGAGTTTTGTGTAGGTATATGTTGTGCTATAAGTAGAAGATCCGGAATCGAATTGTTGGAGATATGGACGATGTTGGAAATAGTTAGCGTCATAGTCGCCATTAACGACAGCGTCGTTTTGTAATGTCCAATCAAGAATCTTAACTTCAAGAGTATATCCTTGTTTTTCTAAGATAGGCTTAACTGCATTATTAAGTACCTCAGCATGAGGGATTTCACTTGCTGCAACAGAGATGACGTTATCTCTATTTGCTTGGCAAGAGAAGAGTGTTAATAATGGAAGAACAAAGATTAATTTTGATAATTTTTTCATTTTGATTTACCTCGTTTATTTTAATTTTTTTCTTTTGTCTATTTTTTTTGCTAGGAAGAGTCCTAATTCTTGAACGACTTCGACTAAGATGACGACAATTAGAATCATCAGCCAGAATACCCAGCTTGTAGTGAAGTCAGAAGTGTTCCTGGAATAGTAAGACCAAATCTCACTAATTAAGCCTCCTGCGCCAATGTTATAAGCGAAGGAAGTGTAACCAAGAACATTTACTAAGGTGATGGTGAAGCCAAGTATTAAGGAGCTTCTTGCCTCGGGAACCATAACGTTTTTGATGATTTGGAAGTTTGAGGCGCCAAGTGATTTAGCTGCTTCTATTGAACCGTTGTCAACATCCTGTAAGGATTGTTCAACGTTTCTCGCCACAAAGGCGAAGGTTGAGAAGAATAGTGGAATTATCATCGTATACCAAGTGCCAGTTCCTCTTCCGAGCAAGGCACGGTTAAGTGGCAATAAGATTACGGTGAGAATAAGGCAAGGGACGCTTCTTAGGAAGTTAACTATCACTCCAAGAACTGAATTCAATGCCTTATTTGGCCATAAGCCATTTTTCCCTGTTACCTTTAAGAGAATGCCAAGCGGCAATCCAACAATATAGGCTAGGAGCGTTGAAATTAATGTCATCAACGCTGTTTCAGTAGTAATTTTCAAGAAATCAACGTTCATCGTCTACCTCCTCGAATTTTATCTTTTTAAGTGTTAGATATTTCCTTAATTTCTCCATGTCTTTTTCGTCTTGTGGACATTTTATCAAGGTTTGACCATATGCTTTTCCTTCAACGACCTTTGTTGAAGCGTATACGACGGAAACTAAGATATTACATTCTAAGACTATGTTAGATATCAATGGTTCATCAACGTTTCCGTCAAAGAGAATACGTATCATCTTATGGTTGTCTAAGGATGAATGGACTTGAGAAGAATAGACGAGTTTTCTAGTGACTTCCGATTGAGGGTTCAAGAAGACATCTGACAAATTGCCCTTTTCGATGATATTCGAATGATCAATGATGGCGACTTTATTACAGATTTCTTCAATTACATTCAATTGGTGGGAAATCATTAAGATTGTTAAGCCATATTCTTCGTTAAGCGATTTTAAGAGATTAAGAATTGCTATTGTGTTTTCATTATCAAGAGCAGAAGTGGCTTCATCTGAGAGAATGACTTCGGGCTTTAAGGCAAGAACTCTTGCTATTGCAACCCTTTGTTGTTGCCCACCTGACAATTCACTTGGATAGGCGTACATCTTATCTTCTAGTCCAACTCTTCTTAACGCTTCAATTGCTAGAGGTTCAATATCTTTCTTTGGATAGTGGTTGAATTTAAGCCCCAACTTTACGTTTTCTAACGCATTTTTTTGTTGAAGAAGATTGAATGATTGGAAGATCATTCCAATTTTTCTTCTTTTTTCTCTTTCTATTGGATGAGTTGAATCGCATAACAACTCACCGTTATATGTTATTTCTCCCTCGTCAAATTTCTCTAAGGAGTTTATGCATCTGACTAATGTTGACTTTCCGGCACCTGACAATCCTAAGATTCCATAGATATCACCTTTTTCAATTGAAAGGTTTATATTATTAAGGACCCTTTTGTCTTCGTAGGATTTACTTAGGTGCTTAATTTCAAGTAATGACATGTCCTTCCTTTCTGGACAGAAAAAATCCCGTCCTATTCACAATGACTTGCTACTAAGGACGGGACATCATTTACCCGTGGTACCACCTTAATTCGTGGAATGATCACTCATTACACCTTGAGAGTTCAATCAAACTCATCTGCTATGACGGGCATACCCGGAGAAGGCTACTATTATTTCACCTTTCAGCTCAGAGGCCATGTTCGTTTCCTACTCTCTATTCCGCTTCCACCATCCGGAACTCTCTATAAGATTGCGGGAAATTACTCTTCCTCATCAACGCTTATGGCAACATTCTACAAGTGTCCAAATAAATTTCAACAAAAAAGTTTATTATTTTTTGCTCTCTAATATTTCTTTAAGTTCTTCTTCTTTATAGACGTATGTTTTTCCACAGAAGTTGCAATTGAGCTCAACAGGCTTCTTTTCATCAATTAAGGTTTGAATGTCTTTGGGTGTTAAAGAAGAAAGGATTTTCTTTCCCCTTTCGTAAGAACAATTACATTTCCAAAAGACGTCTTTTGTTTCTTCGAATACTGGATCAAAACCATTCAAAATGAGTTCAAGCATCTTTTCTGGAGAATCACCGTTTTCTTGAAGCATTTTAGTTACTGTAGGAATTTTTTTAAGATTTTCTTCGAGTAAAGAAATGCTTGTTTCTGAAGTGTTAGGCATTAATTGGATTAAGAAACCGCCAGCATGATCTACGCTAACTGTTTCTTTGTTGAAATGAACACCTAATCCGATAGCGGAAGGAGTTTGTTCGGATTGAGCAAAATAATACGCTAAATCTTCTGCAATCTCTCCAGTTTGTAAATCTATTTGAGAGATGTAAGGAGATTTAAGGCCTAAATCGCGAATAACGATTAAGTGGCCTTTTCCTATTGCTCCTCCAACATTAAGATGACCTGCAGCATTAGGGGGCAAGATAACGCTTGGACTAGAAACATAGGATCTAACTTCGCCTTTGTTATTTGAAATTGCGCTTATGTGAGATAATTCTCCATCACCGGAAATTTCAAGTGTAAGGGTATCCTTTTCGTTTTTAAGCCAATGTCCCATCATTAAAGAAGCGGACATCAATCTTCCTATTGCGGCCGCAGAGATAGGGGAGAGGTTCCCTAATTCTCTTTTGTGATCAACAAGGTTCTTGCTTGTAATAGCAATGGCCTTGATTTCGTCGTTTTTACTTCTTGCAGTTACTAAATAATCTTTATATTCCATATTTATCATTCAAAGGCAAATTGGGAGTTGTATAGCGAAGCGTAGAAACCGTTTCTTTCCATAAGTTCCTCGTGGTTGCCTTGCTCGATAATGTTACCATCTTTCATAACTAAAATCATATCTGCATTACGGATTGTAGAAAGTCTATGGGCGATAACAAATGATGTCTTATTCTTGGTTAGCTTATCCATTGCTTCTTGGATGACCTCTTCAGTGCGTGTATCAACGTTTGAGGTTGCCTCATCAAGAATCATCATTGGCGATTTACGTAACATGGCTCTAGCAATGGTAAGAAGCTGCCTTTGACCACCAGAAATGCTATTGGCATCTTTGATGTAATAATCTAATCCGTTTGGCAAGGTTGAAACGAAGTGATCAAGCTTAACCTCTTTCAAAACTTCATTGATTTCTTCATCGGTAATATTCTTGCTGTTATAGATAAGATTTTCTCTAATCGTGCCTTCAAAAATCCACGTATCTTGTAAGACCATTCCAAAGATGTCATGAATCTCTTTTCTTGAAATATCCTTAGTAGAAACCCCATCGATTGTGATTTCTCCTCCATTAATTTCATAGAATCTCATCAAGAGATTGACCATTGTAGTTTTGCCTGCACCAGTAGGTCCAACAATGGCCACTTTCATGCCTGGTTTAATATCTGCGGAGAACCCATGGATGATTTCCCTAGATGAATCATAAGAGAAGGAAACGTTAGAGAAGTTAACTTCGCCACGAAGTCCTTCTTTGTTTTCTTTAGTAAGCAATTTGTAAGGGACGTTATCTTCGTTTGAAAGCTCGTCATGCGCAAGGAAGTCAAAGACGCGTTTGGCTGCAGCAAGAGCGGTTTGCAATGTGTTCATTGCTTGAGCGATTTGTGTAAATGGCTGTTGGAACAAACGGACATAAATCATAAATGCGGCAATAGTGCCAAGAGTGACTCCTCCAACACCATTTGCAATAAGAAGTCCTCCTCCAATGATAACCGCGCCATAACAAAGATAAGAGATAAAAGATGTCGCTGGCATCATAAGGCCACCGAAAAATTGGGCTTTGAACATATAGTTTCTAAGCAATGTATTTTTTTCTTCGAAACTAGCATCTTCTTTTTCTTCGGCGTTAAATAATTTAATAATCAATTGGCCAGAGAATTTTTCTTCAACTGCACCTTGAACAACACCAACTTGATTCTGACGGTTAACGAATTGAGGCATAGCAAGTTTCATTAACATCAAGATGAATAAAGCCATAAGCGGAATGGCAATAAGAGCAATAAGAGCAAGTTGCCAACACTTAACGAACATCCCGATTAATGAACCAACTAACATGAATATTGCTGATAATAAGGAAGAAACTGCAGTATCGATCGATTGAGACAAAGAATCTACGTCGTTAGTAACACGCGAAAGAATGTCACCAATCTGAGTTCCATCGAAATAAGATAAAGGCAATAGATTTATCTTTTTGGTGATGCTCTTTCTTAGAGTGTTGGCGTATTTTTGGGTAACTGTAGCAATAATAAATGATGATAGATATGATGCAGCAGCGCAGGAAACATAGATGCAAGCTAATATTAAAATGTATCTACCGACTACATTCATATCGATATTCATCGTTGCCGCATGATTAGATATTTCGTTGGTCAATTCTTCAACGTAGTTTGGGGCGATAATTGAAAGAACAACGTTTATTAAAACGAAAACGCTAGCAACAATGATGGCAAAGATATATTTGCCAAAAGAAGAGAAGAATTTAGAAATTGTTTCTTTCTTTTCTTTATTTGAAAGTTTGGCTTCTTTCATGCCATGGCGTGGTGGACGTGGGCTCATAAACCTAATTCCTCCTTTGAAAGTTGAGATAAAGCGATATCTCTATATGTTTTGCAACTATTAAGCAATTCTTTGTGCTTACCTTGACCAACGACAAGCCCATCTTCAAGAACGAGAATTTGGTCTGCGTCCATAATTGTTCCTATACGTTGAGCAACGATGATTTTTGTTACGGAAGGCAATTTCTCTTTGATATTTTCACGAACTTGCAAATCAGTCTTAAAATCGAGGGCGGAGAAAGAATCGTCGAAGACTAATATTTCTGGATCTATTGCTAAAGCCCTAGCGATGCAAAGTCTTTGCTTTTGGCCACCAGAGACGTTGCTTCCTCCTTGAGCTATAGGGGAATTATATTGTTCAGGCATTTCCTCAATAAAGGAATCTGCACAGGCTATTTTAGCTGCTTCTTTCATCTTTTCTTCACTTAAATTTGGAACGCCAAAAGAGATATTTGAAGCGACTGTTCCAGAAAAAAGAAGGCCTTTTTGAGGGACAAATCCGATTTTTGAACGTAAAGTCGCTTGTTTTAAGTTCTTAATATTTGCTCCATCGATTCTTATCTCCCCGGTGGTTACATCGTATAGTCTAGAGATAAGGTTTACGACTGAGGACTTGCCACATCCAGTTGCACCGATTATAGCGATTGTCTCACCAGCATTCGCTTTGAAAGACAAATTGGAAACCACAGGTTTCTCACCGTCTGGATATTGGAAAGAAACGTTATCAAATACAACTTCGCCTTTGCTTGTGAATTCATCTTCTTTTTCTGGATCAACAATTGAAGGTTCAGTATCCAATATTTCATTTATACGTTTTGCGGAAACTGATGCTCTTGGCCACATGACAAACATCATAAGCAACATCATAAATGACATGATGATTTGAACGGCTAGGGTAGAGAAAGCAGATATTGTGGCGTAATCTGCTGCACCTTGGTTAATGACATGGGCGCCAACTCCAAGAATAGCAATAGTAATGCCATCCATTACTATAGTCATAATAGGGCTAAGCATGCCCATAGTTCTAGAAGTAAAGAGGTTTAATTTGGTCAAATCGTCATTTGCCTTGTTGAATTTCTTTTCTTGATATTCTTCCGCATTATAAGCGTGAACAACTCTGATTCCGCCGATATGCTCACGCGTTATTCCGTTAAGCTTATCAATGAGTTTTTGCGAAATTTTAAATTTTGGAAGAACCAAAATCATCATTACCGCCAAAGCAAGAATAAGAACGACAATTGCAACAATTGTTGTTAAGGTTAATTCTGTTGAAGATGCTTGAATTTTGCATATTGCCCAAATGGAGGTGACAGGGGCAGCAAAAACCATTCTTAACATGAGAAGGATGCACATTTGAACTTGTTCTATATCGTTCGTTGCCCTTGTAATTAAGGATGCAGTGGAGAATTTATTAATTTCACCCAAAGAGAAAGAAGAGACTTTTTTAT
>CAVDTI010000115.1:7282-9118 GCA_963611905.1 Faecalibacterium prausnitzii
CTTCTGATTTGTGTAGCAAAATGAGCAGTAATTGCTGAAGCAATCACCGAAATTAACATAGCAGTTAAAGTGTAGGAAACGACAAATAAGAGGAGATAACATCCAGAGATGTATAAGTCGTTAACACTCGTGCCAGCAATTGCAGTTAATAAGCTAACTGTAGATTCGCTTATTCCTGGAATTTTTGCAACCTGTTCCTTGAACACGTTCCAATCTGATCCACAAGCCAAGAACAACTTATAGGCTGTTTCTCCTAATAAAGAAGGATCCTTTTGATAACCGATATAGTTTATTTCACGCATCAACTCAGCAATATAATCCGTGATTTTCATCGTGCACCATACTTGAAGGACTGTTAAGCCTATAATAAGTAAGATAAACAGCCAATCAAGAGGTCTAAATTTCTTGAATAATTTGAACATTAATTAACCTCCGATAGTTTGCATACGAACTATTATTATTTTTTGAACAAAAAAGTCAAGAGAAAAAATGATAAATTACTATGCAAATTTTGAGATTTTAAAATTACTTTACTAAATTTTTAACCACGTTAACTATTTCTGGAGATGGGTTTGCTCCAATTTCGATATATGCTTGTTTGCCACGAACCTCATAAATAGAAAATTCTTGGCCTTTGTAATTGATTTTTGTTTTGATTTTTTCTTCTGCTTTGGAGATTTGGAAACCATTATCTAGGAAAGCAAAAATGACTTCATCATTCTTTTTCCAAACTTTTCCTATTTCTTTTTCATCAAGGAAAACGTTTATTGGACGGATTATCTTGTTATCCATTCTGAATTTAGGGGCGCCTTTATGAACTAAAGAGCCTGGAATATAGGTCTTGCCTTCATCAAGGGATATTTCTCTAAAACGTAGAAGATTTTGATTCTCTAGCTTTTCTCCTGGAACAGTGAAGTAGAAGTCTTTTTGATAAGAGACATCGAGAGTGGTGGAGCTGTCTTTTAATTCTTTGATCGAGGAGATGTTTTCAATTGGGAAAGTATCTCTTGAAGTGTATAAGTCTCCCTCTCTAAGTTCACCAAAGGAGAAGTCATTTTCTAAAACGATATCTGCGACCTTCTTTGTCGGAAGAATCGTTTTGTTATATGAATTGAGAATATATTTGAAATAGAGACTAATGGTAAAAGCGCTACTAGCAGAAGTACCTTTCTTATCACGGATGATTCTTCTTAAGAAAAGAGTTTTTGGGTCACCTTCGATAAAATTCTTAACTGGATTTAGTTCTTCGACACGAGAAATGAAATTGTCGTTAAGAGCGTAAATTCCTTCAACGATGATAACATCATAATCTTCGCCATCTAAGATTTGTTCACTTGGAAGTCTTTCACTATAGATTTTTGAATAAGTCTTTGCTTCAATCTTACCATTGTTAAATAATGTCTTGATATCTTCTGCAGCTTCAGGAAGGTTATAGACTGTAGGTTCATCGAAATTTAATTTAAGCCATTCCTCATAAAGACCATTTAAGAAAAGATCCATTTTGCCACCTGGAATTAAGTCTTTTATCTTTTCTTCAATTTTAGGCAAGACATCTTTTTCGTATTTCTTGTCGAAAGGTAAATTAAAGATGACTTCTTTGATTCTTTTTCTAATCTCTTCAATGTTTTCCAATGAAGAATGAAATAGATTTTCGTTTACTTTGTTAGGAATGATTCCTGATAAACCAAAGTTATATTGATCTAAAGAGAAAGTTAGGCAACGTTTGCCACGTCTTTCAAATGATTTTTTAAGAGAAACACTTAAAAAACTTTTACCTGAAGAAGAAGCGCCAGCAATAACTATTAGCGCTTTCGGCTTACTTTCAAGTTGCTCTTC
>CAVDTI010000116.1:0-5086 GCA_963611905.1 Faecalibacterium prausnitzii
GCCTTCAATGGAATAAGAAAGCTCTTTAGCCTCTTCCACTCTTTTAGCCTTAAGCAAACGAAAAAAGAGATACTCCTTTGCCAAATCTTTATGTTCATTGCCGTCACTAACAATCAACTTGGATAAAGACGAAATACTTCGAGAGGTAACCGGATTCTTATAAGCGATAACGATTTTCAAAAGAGGAGACTTGTTATTCTTATAAAGTTCACGAAGATAAGTATAGTTTTTAAAAGAAAAGGCATTTTCTTTCATAAAGAAAAAGCCCCACCGAATAAATCAACCCTTAATTGAGGTAATAGTAGTAATTTTTTCATTCTAGACAATTTGGAAGAATGAGGTGCGTTTTCCCACCTTAAAACGCACCTGAATTCGCCATAATTATTAGAATTCAAGTTGAATTAAGTAAAGCAATAAAATTCCGTTTTTATCAGCTAGAATCGTATGTTTTTCAACATTTAAAAATAAGTTGTCAATTTAGAAAAGCATTAGAAAAATGTTTTTGTCATCATTTACTTTTTAAGTATAGTATTTCTTCGTATGTCAATTTCATTTTTAAGATTTTAGTATCATTTTTTGATATTGTAGAAATTGACATATTAGGAAAGTTCAAATTCTAAAGACGTGTATTTTATACAGTGTAAAAGATTTTAATAATACAAAATTTAAAAAGCACCAGGTTTTGTTTCCTGGTGCAATATGTCTTATAGTTCGATGAACTCAATCTTTGAAGAATGTTTCAACGTCTTGCTGTCGTAGGAGATGCCAAGCAGCAATATCTTGCCCTTGTATCCGTTGAGCACGGACGCGTAGTCCCTCGACTTGATCTGGGCGATGGCGTTGTCCGCGGAGTCATCCGCCTTCAGCTCGATGACGATAGGCATTGCGAGCCGTCCCTTAGGGTGTAGTTATGTCGGCCCTGGCTTATCTCGGAGTTTAGGAGCCTGTTGCATGCGCCGATGATGTTTGTTTTGTCAACGTAGATGCCATTGTTGAGGTATCTGATGAACTTCATGTCGTCTTTGTTCAGATATATCGCCATGCGAGCACCTCCTTTGCTGTTGGTATTATGATATGTTAAAAATCGTTCCAAAAATAGGCAAAGATAGTCTCATAATCTACTTCTTTTTCTCTTTGCTCATCCCTCAAATCAAAAGGCTTTTTTGTGAAAAAAGCTTAGATTTCTCTAAGCTTAGTTCAATTTCTTTCCTTCAAGTTTGTATCGCCAATATTCGATGCAATCCCTAACGGTTTGTTCGTAATTGTATTCTTCTTCCCAGCCGAGGGCTTTCATCTTATCACAATTGCCAGCATATAATTTTTCATCTGCTGGTCTAAGTAGCTTCTTGTCTAAGACAAGCTCATATTTGACACCCATGATTTTTTCGATGCATTCAACAACGTGAGACATCTCAAAAATATGAGAGGAGCAAATATTATATGCTTCACCTGGAGTGGCTTTTCTAGAGAGAATTTCTAGAGCTCTACAAACGTCTCTAGCATCAATTATCGCTCTTAATGCAGTTAAGTTTCCGACCACAAGATGATTATCGCCTTTCATCTCAAGTTCCACTGCTCGTTTGGTGAAATCGCCAGTGATATCTTTGATTTTCCTTGGACCTGTGCAGTTAAAAAGACGCACTCTTGCTGTTTTGATACCAAAGTTACGATGATATTGGAAACAAGTTAAATCTTCTCCAACCTTAGAAACGCCATAAGGATGCAAAGGTAATAACGCGCAGTCTTCTTTAGGAAGATTATCTGGAGAATATGAAAGCAAGGCTTCACCATATATTGCACTAGAAGAAATTGCCACGACCATTGGATCATATCCAGGATTGGCTTCCCTTGCCGCCTTAATTGCCTCAAACAAGCCAACCGTACCATTAACATTAACGTCCATCGTATAGAATGGGTCTTCCCAAGATTCTGTTGGGCGTGATTGAGCGGCTAAGTGGAAAATCTTCTCTGGAAGATATTCCATGATAAATTTTTTCATTTTCTCATGATCACGAACATCTAATTCGAAAAGATCCACTCCTTCTTTGTTGATATCGTCTAAATCAACAGTCGGAGTGTAATAAGACCCCTTAACTTCATATCCTAATTTATGTAGATATTCCACAAGGTGGCTTCCAATAATACCACCTGCACCAGTAACATACGCTTTAACCATATAAAAACCTCTAGTAATGATTATAGTTGAAAACGTCTCTTATTCAAAACAAAGAGGTTAGAGATTCCTAGGGCTTTGATATGGAATATAGAAATATGAATGTTTAAATATTCCATATCTATCGATTTTTGTTAAAGAAATATACTTCCATAACTTCGATATACTTTCATCTACTTTTTGACAAATGTTGATAAAATGGCAATGTTATAGAAAGCCATCACATAAGAAATGATAATCTCAAACAAACGTGTGAATATGTCGCAAAATAGATTAAAAGAAAATTAAAAATAAAAGTTGCCGATTAAGGCAACTTTTTCTCTCTATTTAATTTAATGCTTACTCAATGGCAATAACGAAGTGATAGACGGGTTGTCCTCCATCTACTTCGATAATATCCATCATTGGATATTCCTTTTCAAGAAGGGCTTTAAGGTCCGCTTTCATCTTTTCTGTGGCGCTCTTACCATAGAAAACGGTGATAATGGCCTTTTCATCCATATCGGGGACAAGTTTCATCATCTTTTTTGTCGCACCCATAATCAAGCGATCATGAGAGACGATCTTTCCGCCCATTATACCGATGAAGTCATTCTTTTTGATGGTAATGCCATTGTTTTTAGAATCTCTGATTGATTTAGAGATTTCTAAGGAAACAACAGAATTCATCTGCTCTTCCATAACGGCAATATTATCTTCAACAGAGTTATCAAAGTCGGCCATCTTCATTGCTGAATAGGCTTGAACAACTGATTTTGAATGAAGAACGTGAACACGAGACTTTGTATAAAGTTTTGCCGCTTGTTCTGCCGTCATTATGACGTTGCCATTATTTGGGAAGACAATGATATCATCTGCATTGACATATTCGAACATATCTAAGAAATCTTGGGCAGATGGATTCATTGTTTGCCCACCGGTGATGATTCCTGCAACACCCATTTCTTGGAAGATTTTTCCAATCTCTTTAGATGAGGCAACCGAGATCATTTGAACTTTAGAATGTTTCAATGGCTGAGGTTTAACGTCTTCTGACATTTTGACCTCTTTGCCTTCGATTGGCATTTCTTTAAGTAACTTCTCGTTATGTTGGATGGTCATATTTTCCATCTTAAAAGTAATGAATTCGCCATATTGTTGAGCAAATTTAATGACCTTCCATGGCTCTTTTGTGTGAACATGGATTTTGATGATTGTTTTTTGCTTGATGGCAACAATTGAATCACCAATTGTCGAATAATAATCGATGAACGATTGGAGATCCACTTCTTCTGGATTTGCTTTGGATTTCAAAAGCTGAAGAATGAATTCCGTGCAATAGCCATAGTCGAGTTTCGAATCTTCATTGAAGGCTTCTCCATCTGCAACATCAACATTTGTTGTTGGACCATTAAAAACAGTATCAACAACTTCTTCTCCCATGATTTCTTTGCACATTCCTTCGATCGTATACAAAAGACCGGCTCCACCAGAGTCGATGACGCCTGCTTCCTTTAGAACAGGAAGAAGATCAGGAGTCTTATCTAATGATTTCTTCATTTGCTCCAAAAGGATTTTAAACAAGGTTTCAAAATCTTGAATTTCATCGATATGGTCGTTAACGTAATCTGTACCTTCTCTTGCAACCGTAAGAATTGTTCCTTCAACAGGGTTAGGAACAGCTTTGTATGCAACGCGAGTTCCGTTTTTTAAAGCAGAGGCAAATTGTTTGACATCTGCCTTCTTTAAGCCTTTCAAAGCATCAGAAATACCAGCAAAAAATTGAGAAGTGATGACGCCAGAATTTCCTCTTGCTCCAAGAAGCATGCCTTCTGAGCATTTAGTAACAACGTCACCTAAATTTCCTTTGTTGGCCCTCTTCATGGCCTTAACTCCGCCATCAAGAGTCGCGCAAATATTTGTTCCAGTGTCGCCATCAGGAACAGGGAAAACGTTTAATTCGTTTACGGTCTCATAGTGGCTTTTAAGGTCTTTAAAACCATTGACCACCATGGCCTCGTAAGTTTTTCCGTCAAGAATTTTCATTTTTATTTACCTACTGCGGTAACTTTTTCTCCGAAAGAATAAACAGCAATCGTGCCAGGTCCTGTTGAACCACCAATGATTGGTCCAAGGATACCGATATGTACTGCTTTTGGTTTTGCCCTCTTTAAGAGTTCGGCTTTGCAGAATTCCGCTCCTTCAAGATCATCGGAGTGAGCGATATAGATTGTTTGATTTTCGATGTCGTTAGCAGTTCTAATTGCTTCTTCGACGATCTTAATCAAGGATGGTTTTCTTCCTTTGACTTTTTCAACGGCAAAATTGTAGCCATTGACATCGGAAATAACGATTGGTTTGACGCCAAAAAGATTTCCAAAGAAGGCGCTAGAAGCTTTAACACGTCCAGCTCTCTTAAGATAGTTGAGGTTATCAACTGCCGCCCATTGATTGTAACGAAGCTTGTTTTCTTCTAACCAAGCGACGATTTCTTCTAAGCTCTTACCTTCGTTATGCATCTCACGAGATCTTATAGCCATATCACCTTGGGCATAGCCACAGATTAATGAGTCAACGACTGCAATCTTATTATCTTTATATTTTTCACCAAGTTCTTTAGCGACTGTTCTTGCCATATCGACAGATTTAGAAAGACCGGATGCGCAAGCGATATATAAAACATCGTCGCCTTTTTCTAAGGCTGTGCCGAATTTCTTTTCAAATTCTTGTCTTGTAACTTGGGAAGTAAAGATCTTTTCTCCAGAACGCATGACGTCATAGAAACCATGAGGATCATATCCTTGGTCCCATTCTAATGATGCAACGATTTCCTTACCTTTGAAGGAAAGGCCCATTTCGCAATAATCAATATCATATTTTTTGCGAAGTTCGGTGTCTAAATCACCCGTTGAATCGATGAAAATCGATAAATTT
>CAVDTI010000117.1:0-3757 GCA_963611905.1 Faecalibacterium prausnitzii
ATTCATATAGAAAAGGCAAGTTCATACAAACTTTCTTATTTTGATCAAAGATATGAAAATTTGATTGAATATAAAAATGAGTCTATTTCTTCAAACGCCTTAGATTTAGAAACGGTTACATATCCTGAGAAAAAATAATAAAGTACATAGGTTTTACGGGGGAAAATTAAAAAATGCTGTATTTAAACGCCCATAAAGAATATTTTTTTGATTATTAATATTAGGTAACAAATATATTAGAAGATATCAGAATTATTAATGATTTTTTCAAAAACTTCCTTGTCTGCAGGACACCAAGATAATGATTCGCCTTCTTCTCTTGAAACCCATTTCTCATCAGAGTGAATTCCCTTTTCAATAGTGAGGTTACCTTTTACTGGCTTTGATAAGAAACAATCCATATCTAAAATGAAAGTTGAATATTCATATCTCTCGTTAAAAAGAAATTTTATGACTTCAATATCAGTCTCTAGTTCTTCTTTTATCTCCCTTTTTATTGCTTCGATAGGGCTTTCTCCTTCCTCGATCTTTCCACCAGGAAATTCATAGAGGCCTTTGAATTCGCCATAGTCTCTTTGAGCCGTAAATAATCTACTTTCTTTTATAATTACTGCACAGACAACCTTAATTGTTTTCTTCATTGTTTTTCTCTATTCCAAAATCATCAAAATAAGTCTCTGGGACTTCGTTATCTAGAATGATATCAAATAATAATGTCTTTTTTGTGTTTGAGGATGTTCTAACATTAGTTAATTCGCCTTTTCCTAAATAATAGAAAGGCATATCCACGCCATCTTCTCTCTTGCATTTTCTAACAAAGATATGAGAATAGGGATTGTTTATTAAATCTTCGCCTTTTTTATTGTTCAACGTAGTAGAAGTTTGACTTTCCCATTGCAAGACGGACGAAGAAAGGAATTTGTCCTGGTATTTAAGGTGCTCTAAATTTTGATCATCTTTCTTTAAATCGATATAAATAACTCTTTCGCCATTCACTTTGCAAATTCCAGCCATACGGAAAAGGTTGCTACTGTTCAAGGCGAGCAAAGATGCGGAAGATGTATATGGATAATAAAGCTTAACGAGTCCGTTTTCGCCATAAAATTCACTTTGATAACGTGTTAAGCCATATTCAAGAAGAGAAATTATCCAGTCTTTGAAAAAATCATTTTCAATAGAAAAATTTAAAGAATATTTCTCATTATTGAAATTTAACAATTTGATGTGAGAAATTGGTCTAGTGTAATAAAATTCATCAAGCAAGTTCTTTAACGCGTGTTCAAAAGAAGCCTCTTTAAAACCATCGAACGTTTCAATGATGGATTTAATTTCTTCTTTTGTCTTTGCTCCCTCAAGTAAGGCTTTAATGATTAGATATTCTTCAGGCCTAACTAGCGGAAGAAAGGAATAGATGCTGCTAATGACGTTTCTCTCTTCTTGGCTAAATGTAGGTACATCTTCGCCTATTTTCTCTAAAAAATCATAGTAAGAGGAAAATTTCCTTGTGAAGCGCAATAAATCAACTCCAACCTCTTGATCAAGAAAATCGCCATGTTTCGGATATTCGTTTGGGCCTAATTTTAAAAAGGCTTTGAAATTTGAGTAGTCTTGTTTGAGAAAGATTAGTGAATTAAAATTTGTATTATCAATCGATTTTAAAATTTCTTCTTGTGATTTTTCATCGAAATGAATTTCTAATCCAGGTATGCCTAGGTTTTGATAATTGGTTTTTACCAGACTTATTAGTTTTGGCTTATCTGTTGCTCCGCCTTTGGTAAGACTGCCAAGAGCCAAGGCAATTTGTACTGAACGAGTGTAAGAATTCGCAATAAAATCAAGGACAATTAAATGATCTTTGTTTTTGTACTTCCTAAGCCCTCTTCCTAATTGCTGAATGAAAATTGTTGAAGATTCGGTTGGACGGAGAAAAAGAACCATGTTAATTGATGGAACGTCGATCCCTTCATTAAGAATATCGACAGCAAAAACAAACTCTAAAGGATTGTTTTCGTCCTCTAAATCATTAAAGACTTTTATTCTCTCACCAAGAGAAGAAGAACCAGTTAGATATGCGGTCTTATAACCTAAAGTCGCCATATTTTGAGCCATCTGTTTTGCGTGTTCAATGTTTTTACAAAAACCCATGCAACGAAGTTTTCCTTCTGGGCGGTGTTTCTCGATTTGCTCTTTGATGAATTCAAGATGAAGAGAAGAGGATATTTGCTGAACTATTAGTCTATTTCCTTCTACGCTATTGTCATTTGCATACGAAATAAGATCATCTTTTATGCCGAAATACTTAAATGGAACAATCAAATCGTTTTCTAAAGCATCGCGAAGCCTTAAGTCAAAAGGAACGTTGTTACCAAACATTTGGTAAACGTCTCCTCCATCCATACGATCAGGAGTGGCGGTTAAGCCTAATAAGAAAGAAGGTTTAAAATACTCAATAATCTTTTTGTAGGTTGAGGCGGCCGCATGATGAACTTCATCAATAACGATATAATCAAATTCATCTGGAGCAAATAATTCCAAACGTTTCGACAGCATCTGATTCGAAGCAAATATGAAATCCTTGTCCGTTTCTTTATATTCGCCATTATACAAGCCATAAGTTCTGTTAGTTCCAAAAACCATGGAGAAAGTTTTCATGGCTTGAGTTAATATAGTGTCTTTATGAACAACAAAAAGGAGCCGTTTTGCGCCAAAATTTCTAGCATCGAATGCTGCTAAAAACGTTTTTCCTGAGCCAGTAGCTGCAACAACCATCGATCTATCAACATTCATGTTGCGGCACCTTTGAAGTTCTCTTAAAGCTTGGCGTTGCATGAAGTTTGGATTTAACGTGCTGTCCTTGTTTGATATCAAGTAATCCATATCCCACGAAGTAACGGCATACGAAAGAACGACTTCATAACGTTTTACTATTTCCTTGGTTAGAGAATACGTTTTATTCCAGAAAAAATTAAATTCATCAAGAATTTGTTTACATAGGTCAGTTTCTTTACTGCTTTTAACGCCTAAATCCCATTCTTTGTTCTTTAACAATGCGTATCTTGTTATGTTCGAAGATCCTATCAAGCTTTCAAAAGATTCATCTTCATATTCAAATAAGTACCCTTTTGTGTGGAAACCATCATCATTAAAGGAAGAATCTTCTAAATGGCATTCAAAATTTGGATATTGTTTTTGCAATTCTAAAAATTTTTCCAATGAAGCAATGTCGGTAAAATTTTGGTAAGTGGATGTAATTAGCCTACCTTTTACGCCTCTATCTAATGCCTTTTCTATTGAAGATAAAAAAAGAATGAGACCAGCTTTCTTGATGAAAGAGACGGACCAAGAAAAACTTACGCATCTATCTAATGACGAATTAATTTTATTAACAAAAGATAACTCGCTTGTGTTTGAATAAAAAGACGCTTCAATCATAATATGTGACCTATAAATCACATATAGAGAATAACAGTGCAGATCACCTAGATCAATAAGAAAAAGACTATGCTTACAATGAAATAATTAGGATTTGCGCGTAGTATTTGGTTTTTATTCGAAAAGCGAATAGAAATAAGTGGTCATTTCCAATGCGGTTTCTTTATGCTCGATAATAACATAATCCTTTAGCAAATCAACAAATGCTCCAGACATGCAAGTAATAAGAATTTCTTCTGGAATATTAGAATGTTTTATTTTTATCGAAGGAAGAGCGACGTTCATCAAATGTCTTACTTCTTTACCTAGCGTTGAATAGAAAAGG
>CAVDTI010000118.1:0-5343 GCA_963611905.1 Faecalibacterium prausnitzii
TCTCTATGCCAAGAGGATTAATTGCAAGGGATTTTTACAATACATTTTTGGTTTTTGAAGATAAAAAACTCACTTATTTTCTTGAAAATATAACCAAGGGAAAAATAGAAAAAGAAATTCAATTAGAATATTCTTCTGATGATTTAAACAAGTTGGCGAGTATAGCCTTAGAAAGCAAAGGAATGCCTAGAATTAAACGTAGTGACGTTACTCTAGAACATGCCAAAATTGTTTTTGATAATGGAGAAGAAATTACTTCATTTGTTGAAGATAGAGAATTTTGGAAAATAGCAAAAAGCTACATTCCTAAGAATTAAAGCGAGGAGCAATTATGAAAATATTAATCATTCGTCACGCTGAGCCTGACTACACGATAGACTCTTTAACGCCCAAGGGTTTTCGTGAGGCCAACCTTTTATCTATTTATCTTAAGAAACATTATCCAGAGATTTCTTCTTTCTATGTCTCAACCCTAGGAAGAGCAAGAAGGACCTTTGAAGCGTCTTACTCCTCCTATCCAAACGTTCCTTATGAATTATGCCCATGGTTAGTAGAATTTAAAGGACTAGTTAGAAGAGAAGACAAAGATAATAGAATGGGCGGATCATGGGACTTATTGCCAAGAGTCGTTGAAGAAGAAAAGATTTTATATACAGATGATTGGTATAAATCAAAACTCTTTCAAGAAGAAGGAAGTACAGCCAAGGAAGAATACGACAAAGTCATAGAAAACTTTGATCGCATCCTTAAAGAAAACGGTTATCAAAGAAATGGATTTAATTATGATGTTACCGATTCTAATCACAAAGTAATCGCCTTCTTTTGCCATTTTGGTGTTGCAAGTATTCTTATCTCTCACCTAATGAATTGTTCTCCCTGTTCTATTTGGCAAAACACCGTTTTGTTACCTTCCTCTTTAACGGAATTTGTTTCTGAAGAAAGAAGAGAAGGATTTGCCTCTTTTAGAGCAAATAAGATTGGCTCTTTGGCCCATCTTGAGTTAGGAAATGAAGAAGAATCTTTTGCCGCTCGTTTTTGTGAATGTTTCAAAGATGAAACTAGACATGATTAATTTCTAAAAAACACCGCTAAAACCCAATTAAATTTGTTTTTCTTATCCTTTTTGTTATCGTTTTGTTTCGTTAAAATAAAAATGTAAGTAAAATATCAGTATATTTTAAGAGGTGCCTTATGGAGAAAAGAGATAATGGAAATTGTTCGGTAAATATTCCTTTAAAGAAAAGGATTACTTTGCTATCTGGAAATGGTAGTTGGGATACGCATGGCATTGCTAAATATGGCATACCATCTTTAACAATGAACGATGGTCCTGCGGGATTAAGAAGACCTCTCTATAAAAACGAAACTCCAAAGAATCCTAACGAAGTTGCAAATAAAACCTATAAAGCAACTTGTTTTCCTTCTGCTGCCTTAAACGCTTGTTCTTGGGATCCATCTTTAATGGGTGAATTTGGTGAAGCAATTGCTAACGAATGCAAGGCGCATGGAACAAATATCATTCTTGCTCCTGGCGTGAATATCAAACGTAATCCTCTTGGTGGAAGAAACTTTGAATATCTATCTGAAGATCCTCTTTTGTCTGGGAAAATGGCAGCTGCATTTATAAATGGTTGCCAAAATAAAGGAGTAGGAACTTGTTTAAAACACTTTGCCTTAAATGAACAAGAAACAAGACGTTTTACTTATACTGCTGAAGTTGATGAAAGGGCGCTTCATGAAATCTATTTGAAGCCATTTGAGATCGCCATTAAAGAATCAAATCCTTGGATGATTATGGCCTCATATAACAGAATAAACGGCGAGTATGGCTGTGCTAATAAGTATCTTCTCAAAGATGTCTTAAAAGGAGAATGGAATTATGATGGAGTTGTTGTCTCTGATTGGGGCGCAGTTGAAAAAGTAATTGAATCGCATAGAAATGGCTTAGATTTAGAGATGCCTTGCTATAACTCAAAAGATCGTAACAAAGTTTTGTTAAAAGCCGTTAAGCGTCATCAGTTATCCATCGCAGACGTGAAAGATTCTACATCTAGAATCGTTAAATTAACCGAAAGATGTTCAGGTGTCTCAAAAGAAGAAACCAAATATGAAGAGAATCATCAATTAGCAATTAAAATGGCGGAGAAATCAATTGTTTTGGCTCAAAACGATGAGATATTGCCACTCGATAATTATGATGATGTTTGTGTTATCGGTGCTTTTGCAGAGAAACCTAGAATTCAAGCAGGAGGTTCTTCTCATGTTGAGTCAATGAAGAGCTTATCTTTCCTTGAAGTCATAAATAGCGGTCGTGAAAAACCAGTTCCTTACGAACCAGGATATTCACTAAACAAAATAAGTGAAGATGCTCAAACAGCTATGAATTTTGACGCCTGCGATTTAGCTTCAACGCATAAAAAAGTAATTCTCTTTCTTGGCGTTCCTGAAACAGACGAAAGTGAAGGATACGACAAAGAGAGCCTACGCTTACCAAACGAACAATACCGTTTATTTGAGAATATATCCGCATTAAACGATAATATCATTGTCGTTCTTTGCTCTGGCTCTCCTGTTGAATTATCTTCGCTTTCTAGAGCAAAAGGCCTTCTTATCACCTACCTTTATGGCGAAGGGGGATCAGAAGCCTTATCTAACATTATTTTAGGCAAAGTGAATCCATCAGGAAAATTGGCTGAAAGTTGGCCAATAAGATATCTTGATGTTCCATCTTCTACCTTCTACCCTGGGAATAACGATTTTTCTTTATACAAAGAATCGATCTTTGTTGGATATCGTTATTACTTAACTGCAGATAAGAAAACACAATATCCATTCGGATATGGAATTTCCTATACAAAATATGAATATTCGGATATTTCATTGTCTTTAAAAAATCTTGATGAAGGTAAAAAAGTAACAGTTACAGTTAATATTAAAAACGTAGGAGATAGAGATGGTGAGGAAATCGTTCAAGTATACGCTTCGCCAGTTTCATCTAATTTATATCGTGAAAAACGTGCCTTAAAAGCGTTTGGAAAAGTTGCTTTAAAAGCGGGAACTTCTAAGAACATTAAACTAACAATTCAGTATGATGACTTAGCGATTTGGTCAAAAGAAAAGAAAGCTTTTATCGTTGAAGACGGTGATTATCTAATAGAAGTAGGATCATCCTCTGAGACCATTCATTTAAGCGCGACAATTCATGTTAATAGTTCATTTAAACCTGTATCTGAAACATTTAAACTTCCAAATTATTATTCAATCACTTCTAAACGGCCATTCTCTTTGGTTGATGATGAATTTGCCTATCTTTTAGGAAGAGACTACATCAACGATCTCCCAAACAAAGGAACAAAGATCACATTGAATTCAACATTTGGCGATATTGCTGATACAAAGATTGGAAAGACTTGCATTAAACTTTTCAAGAAGCATTTTGCTGAAGAATTTAAAAATGAAGAAGTCATGAATAATCAATTAAGTAGCTTAATGGAAACGCCAATTAGATGTGCCTCAATGGGTGAGATATCCGATAAATACACTCTGACAATCGTTGCTTTAGCAAACCATAAATATTTCACTGCCTTAAAGGAACTATTAATTGGTAAACGTAAATGATATTGTTTTTCACTTTTCGTCACGCCTT
Source organism: Faecalibacterium prausnitzii (assembly GCA_963611905.1). Classification (GTDB taxonomy): domain Bacteria; phylum Bacillota_I; class Bacilli_A; order RFN20; family CAG-826; genus UBA4951. The sequence goes on from CAVDTI010000118.1 coordinate 3,647, forward strand.
AAATAAAGTCTATGGAAGGCGTTTTGATGGCGCTCCAACTCTTCCATATGCTAGAGCGCGAGACTTTAATATCGAAGAAGAACGATTCTCTTTTCCAACCGATAAAGGCTGGATTTTATCAGGATCTAGATATTATAAAAAAGGAATAAAACCAAAAGCGCTTGTTGTATTTTTCCACGGATTAGGCGATGGTAGAGCCTCATATGTGCGTTCTATTTGTCTTTTAGCAAAGGCTGGATATTTAGTTTATGCTTATGACAATACGGGATGTATGGAAAGCGAAGGCAATAAGATATATTCCTTAGAACATACCGCAATAGATCAAGAATATTTCTTTAAATGGCTAGAAAAAGATACGAAAGCAAAAGGACTAAGACGATATTCCATAGGCCATTCCTGGGGTGGATATGGTGCGGCTATATCCTCAAAAAAAGAATATAAAATTGAAAAAGTCGTAGATATCGCAGGATTTAATGATCCTTTAGATGTAGTGATTAGCAAATTGCCAAAGAAATTACATATATTTAAACCAACAATGGCTTTTGCCTTAAAGACCATGACACCAAAGTACGGTTGCTTAAAAGCTTCAACCGTTATGAATGATTCGAATGCTAAATTTCTTTATATCCAAGGCAAGGAAGATAAAGATGTGACAATAAAACAAGGCTATGAATCATTGAAAAACAATCTTAATAAAGATGCAAAAATAGAATACATAATTAAAGAAAATAGAGGTCATTCTGTTTATAAAGACATGTCTTCTGATAAATACGTCGAAAAAGTTTTAAAAGAAGGTATTTTGTCTACTAACATAACCAAAAACGTTGAGATGGACCTTATAAAAGCAACGAACGAAGATAAAGAAATTTGGAAACAAATATATGCGTTCTTAGATGAATGATAAAATCGACAAATCGTTATTCTAATAGTATAGTTATCAAGCATGCACTGGTGGCGGAATTGGTATACGCTCTGGCCTCAGAAACCAGTCTGGAAACGGGTATGGGTTCAAGTCCCATCCAGTGCACCAATTATCTAATTTGCGGTCGTAGCTCAATTGGATAGAGTCCAAGCCCCCGAAGCTTGTTGTTAGGAGTTCAAATCCCCTCGATCGCACCATATATACATATAGCCTAGCAAATTACGCTAGGTTTTTTGCTATTTTAGAAATCTAAAAACCATATTTTTCATGTTAAAAATGGCATATTTTAAAATTAGAAAATTGAAAATGACAACAATTAACAACAAATGACAGCAAAAATATAAAGGCTTTTAAGTGAGAATATAAAATGTTTTTGAGACCTGAATTCTCTTTTCTTTAAAAGATTAACGTTTCCTCTATTTCCAATGAAGAAAGATTAACGGAGGCAACTCGTTAATAAGTGCTTTGCTAGCGTATTTAAAGAAAAAGAACAAAAGGGTATTGGGATGACTACTGATGATATCTCGGAAACCGATAATGTGAAAACGTTTCTTCAAAGTTATCAATCCTTTATTCGTGAACGAATGTATGTCTTCCTTTTGCTTGCCGAACTTCTTTACGAAAACGTTTCTGATATCACTAACGATAAAAACTTAACCTTTTTGTTAAGAACTCCAATATTATATCTTTCGAAGTTAAATCATCGCGATATTGCTTTGTCTTATCGGGAACAGTTTTCATTAGATTTAAAAGATACAATTAAGATTGCGAAACT
>CAVDTI010000119.1:0-7393 GCA_963611905.1 Faecalibacterium prausnitzii
TGGTACAATTTCAAAGGTAAAAAATATGCTCAATTTTTACATCAAATTAGACACCGATAAAAAAGTATTCTTCTGGCTAGCTACAATTAGTATTGTAGTGTACCTAGCTTTGATGCCTTTATACTTCTTTGGACTTGATAAAGGATATCAATATCCAAATGGTTGGCTTTTAGGATCGGCTGTTGAGCTTTTTGCCTATTTCAGTTTGATTAAGATAACCAACTCTTTAACGAAAGAACCAGGAAATAAAAATATGGGTTTGATCGTTTTGTCAAGTTTTATTAGACCGTTGCTTTATATTGCTGCTTTGGCACTTGGCGGAATTTGTACTTTTAAACCTGAATGGTTTGGCGGATTTGACGCTTTCTCTTTTTGGACAATAGTGGCTTCTTTAGTTCCAATGTCTGCAACTGTTTTGATTGTGAATTTTGTTTCTAGCAAAAAAGGCAAAATCAGTGGAGGAGCAAAATGAATCTTGAAGAACGTCTGAAAGATATGCTGACCTTTGATTGGGAACATATTAATGCCCCTCTCATTTCCTCCCTATTTCTCGTTGTTGTTTTAATTATTCTTGGTATCATCATCGGAATTAAAGCCAATAAAGCGGTAAAAACCGGAGCATATAAACATGCCCCACGCGGAATTCTTTTCTGGGCTGATGCTTATTATGACTATGTTTCTAATTTCACTATCGGAAACATGGGGAATTCCTCATCAATCTGGACTGGGTATTTCTTCACCCTTTTCGCTTATTTATTTTTGGCCTTTAATATCGGTTTACTCGGTCTTCCGAGCCTTATGGACTGGCTTCCAGGCCCATTATGTTTATCAATCATTATGTTTCTTTGGATTCATATTATCGCCATTAAGTACCAACATTGGGCTTATTTGAAAAGATATATCGATCCAATACCGATTTTCTTACCAATCAACTTAATAACAATGTGGTCACCAATCATTTCGACTACAATGCGTATGTTTGGCAATGCCCTTGCCGGAACCGTCCTTATTACTTTGGTTCAATGGGCTCTATCTAGTTTGTCTGCAACCATAATTTCTTCTTTAGGTGGAAGTTTAATCATTCAAAGCGTCACTGGCAGTTGGTATGGTTGGTGGAACTCGTTCCCATATTGGAGTGGAACTCTACTTTCTCCAATTCCAATGGGCGTATTAAATATTTATTTCAGTTTGTTCTCCGGGTTTATTCAAACTCTGGTATTTGCTTCCTTGACCGCCCTTTGGATTGCGCAAGAGAAGCCAACGGACGAAAACAACGTTTATTTAGCTTTCCGCCCTGTTCCAGAAGATTTGCTCGTTCTTGGACAAAATGAAAAAGGTGTAAAAGACTTATAGGAGGTAAAAATATGACAGATGTAGGTCTTAAAGCAATTGCCGCCGCTATTTGCGTCGCATTCGGCATGATTTCAGCTCTTGGTGAAAGCTGGATTGCTTGCCATACAATTGATGGCATGGTTAGAAATCCAGAAATGGCCGACAAATTAAAAAGCAACATGATCGTTGCGGTCGCTCTTGACGAATCTACAGCTATTTACTGTTTGATCGTTGCAATCTTAATTATTTTCGTTTTATAAGGTGAAACCAAGGATGAATAACATTTTACTATTAATCTTAGAAGATGCTGCTTCGTCCGCCCCTTTCCAACCTGAAGATTTTTTAAGCAAGATTTTTGGAAATTTCTGGTCATTGTTGATTAATCTTCTCGCGTTGGTGGTTCTTTTCCTAGTACTTTTCTTTGTCGCATATAAACCATTAAAGAAATATGTAACAAAGAGAAAAGATTACATCGAAGGGAATATCAATGCCGCAGAGACAGCCAAGGCTTTCTATGAAAAGAAAGCTAATGAATCAGACGAAATAATTTCCGCTGCTGAGAAACAAGCGCAAGAAATCGTTAAAAAAGCTGAAGATAACGCTCAAAAAGAAGCGAATAATATTGTTTCAGAAGCAAAGAAAGAAGCTCAATTAACCCAAGAAAAAGCGCTTCAAAACATCGAAGCAGAGAAGCAAAAAGCTCGTGCTGAGATTCGAGAGGAAATCGTTAACGTTGCTCTCGATGCTTCAAAAGAGATTCTTGGCCGTGAAATTAACGAAAAAGACAACAAGAAACTTGTTGATGACTTTACTTCTAATTTAGAAAAGAAAGGATAGAGATTTATGAAAAATGAAGTTTTCGTGAATTACGCATATGCTCTCTTCCTCCTTGCTAAAGAAGAAAAGTGCGTTGAGAAATATCTTGAGGAAATGAAAGAAGTGGAAGAAATACTCACTAAAGATCCAAAAACTTTAGAGTGTTTTTCTTCGTATCAAATCTCACACGAAGACATCTATTCTGTTTTGGATCCCTCATTTAATAAGCTAGAGAGCAAATCTATTTTGCCTTTCTTAAAATTGTTGGTTTCCAAACATTTAATCTCATCGATTCACGAAATATCATGCTGCTTTTATTCATTATGTAATGAATTCTTAGGAATAAAAGAAGGGCTGATCTATTCAACATCTCCTCTTACGAAAGAGGAAGTTAACGATATCGAAAAAACTTTGGGAGAAAGACTTTCATCCAAAGTTTATTTGGTAAACAAAATTGACCAAAGCTTGATAGGCGGAGTAAAAATCGTTTTAGACGATAAGATTTATGACGGATCAATATTAAATAAGGTTGATTCTCTCCGTAAAAAGCTATTGAAAGGAGAAGCAATATGAAATTGGATACAAATCAAATTTCTGCATTAATAAAAGAGCAAATCAAATCTTTTGCTGGGCAAATAGAAAGCGATGATGTTGGAACGGTTATTTCCGTTGGCGACGGAATTGCTTCGGTTTATGGCTTAAAAGATGCGATGTTAGGCGAATTATTGCTTTTTCCTAACGATGTTTATGGCATGGTCATGAATCTTAATTCCGATGACGTTGGTGCCGTTCTTTTGGGAAGCGATCGTTCCTTAAAAGAAGGGGATACAGTCAAAAGAACTAAGAAAGTTGTAGAAGTCCCTGTTGGGGATGGGCTTTTAGGAAGAGTTGTTTCTCCATTAGGCGTTCCTCTCGATGAAATGGGGCCAATTGAATATAGCAAGACACGTCCAATCGAAAGAATTGCTCCTGGCGTCATGACAAGAAAGTCAGTCGACACTCCTTTAGCAACTGGCATTAAAGCCATTGACTCAATGATCCCTATCGGAAGAGGGCAACGTGAACTTATTATTGGTGACCGTCAAACTGGTAAAACATCGATCGCAATCGATACTATCATTAATCAAAAAGGCAAAAACGTTAACTGCGTTTATGTTGCGATCGGCCAAAAGAACTCCACGGTCGCGAATATTGTTAGCCGTTTAAAAGAAAAGGGCTGTTTTGACTATGTTACTGTCGTGAATGCCTCCGCATCACAATCAGCCCCTCAACAATATATCGCCCCATTCTCTGGCATGGCTATGGCAGAAGAGTGGATGGAAGAAGGCAAAGATGTGCTTATTGTTTTTGACGATTTATCTAAGCACGCTGTCGCTTATAGAACGCTTTCCCTTCTTTTAAGAAGAGCCCCAGGACGTGAAGCTTATCCAGGTGATATTTTCTATTTACACTCAAGATTATTAGAAAGAGCGTGTAAATTAGCCCCCCAATATGGTGGAGGTTCAATCACAGCTTTACCAATTATTGAAACTCAAGCAGGCGATATCTCAGCTTATATTCCAACAAATGTTATTTCCATCACTGATGGTCAAATATTCTTGATTAGCGACTATTTTAACGCCGGCCAAAGACCTGCAGTCGACTCTGGTTTATCTGTCTCTCGTGTTGGATCATCTGCGCAAATCAAAGCGATGAAACAAGTTTCTAAATCATTGAAGATTGAACTTGCAAACTATAGAGAAAATTTATCGTTTGCTCAATTTGGATCAGACCTAGATAACGAAACAAAACGCATCTTAACTCATGGTGCGGTTGTTATGGAAGCACTTAAGCAACGTAACTGGTCACCAATGGATATGATTGATGAAGTTATCCAATTATTCGCCGTAAATCGCGGATATTTGGATGATTTAAATCTCGAAGAGGTATCTTCTTTCTTACAAGAACTTTTAAGTTTTGTTAGAGGCTCATATCCTGAAATTGTTGAATACTTAGAAAAGAATAAAGCTTTTAATGATGAAACGATGGATGCACTTAAAAAAGCCATCGAAACATTCAAAAAGAACAGAAAGAATTAGTCTATATGGCATCATTAGCAAAGACGAAAAGAAGAATAAATTCCATCAAAGGAACGGAAAAGATCACAAAGGCAATGGAACTTGTGGCAACGGTGAAAACCAAACGTTTTTCTTCCCTCCACGACAAAGGCTATGCTTATTCTCAAGAGTTCCTTTCTTTGATCAGCCAAGTTTTTGCTTACGATCAAGATGGAGTCTCACATTATGCAAAAATAAATGAGGGAGACCTTCCTGTTCTTTACCTGATCATATCATCTAATATGGGTTTATGCGGATCTTACAATAATAACATCTTTAAATTTGCGGAATCTCATTTGAAAGATAATGATTTAATCGCTCCGATTGGTAATAAAGCGATTAGCCATTTTGCTAATGATCCTAAATATAAAAACAATGTTATCAAGGATTATTCTTCCTTAAATCTTGATTCCGATTTTGATCAAATACATTTGCTTGCCTCTTCCTTAAAAGAAGATTTCAATAACAAAAAATACAAAGCAATAAGAGTTATCTACACTAGATATGTGAATTCGATAACCTTTGTTCCTACTTTATTTCAAATATTGCCTGTCCAAGTTCCAAAGGTTAAATGGACAGATGATGAATTTGCCCCGCCTTTATTTGATGAGAAACCAAGAGTGATGTTACATGAGCTCTTGCCAAGTTATCTAAGCGGTTTAATTCATGAAATCATTCTTGATTCGTATTTATCCGAACAAGCGTCAAGAAGAACGGCAATGGATAATGCAAACGATAACGCCGATGAATTGTTAGACAAATTAACGATTGAATATAACAAAGCAAGGCAGAATGCCATCACCCAACAGATTACTGAGGTTGCAGGTGGAGCCAATGCTAGTGAATAGAAGGAGAAAGAATATGACTGAGAAAAAGAAGAATGAAGACTTATTCGATGGTAAGGTAGTCGAAGCTGTCGGACCTGTAATCGACGTTCGATTTGATGATAAGCATCTTCCTAACTTATTAACGGCACTAAAAGTCGTTCTTTCAGAAAAAGAAACGTTAACAGTAGAAGTTATGCAACATATTGGCGATGACAAGGTCCGTTGCGTCGCTATGGGTGCAACTGAAGGTGTTGCAAGAGGCATGAGAGTAATCGATACAAAAGCCCCAATCTCCGTTCCAGTTGGTGAGGAAACGTTAGGAAGAATGTTTAACGTTCTCGGTGATCCAATCGATGGACTTGGTGGAGACTTCTCTAACGTCAAACACAATCCAATTCATCGTGATGCACCTTCTTTTGCCGAACAAAACGTTTCAACTGAGATGCTTGAAACAGGTATTAAAGTCATCGATTTGCTTTGCCCATATGTCCGTGGTGGCAAAATCGGCTTATTCGGTGGTGCAGGCGTTGGAAAAACAGTTCTTATTCAAGAATTAATATTTAATATTGCTTCCGAACATAACGGAATTTCCGTTTTCGCTGGTGTAGGTGAACGTTCCCGCGAAGGTAACGATTTGTATTTTGAAATGAAGGAAAGTGGAGTTTTAAAGAACACTGCTCTTTGTTTCGGACAAATGAATGAACCACCAGGAGCTCGTATGCGTGTTGCCTTAACTGGATTAACTATGGCGGAATATTTCCGTGACGAAAAGCATCAAGATGTTCTTTTATTCATCGACAATATCTTCCGTTTCACCCAGGCTGGCAGTGAGGTTTCTGCTCTTTTAGGTCGTATGCCTTCTGCAGTCGGTTATCAACCAACCCTCGCTAACGAAATGGGTCAGCTTCAAGAAAGAATTACTTCTACTAAATCTGGCTCCATCACCTCCGTTCAAGCAGTTTACGTTCCTGCAGATGATCTTACAGACCCTGCTCCAGCTACAACCTTCTCTCACCTTGACGCAAAAACGATTCTTGATAGAAATACTGCCGCTTTAGGTATCTTCCCAGCTGTTGATCCTCTTGAATCTGCATCAAACATTCTTGATCCAGGAATATTGGGTGAAGAACATTACGAAGTTGCTCGTTCTGTCCAAAAGATTCTTCAAAGATATAAGGAATTACAAGATATCATCGCTATTTTAGGTGTTGATGAATTATCTGATGAAGATAAGGCGACGGTTGCAAGAGCTAGAAGAATCCGTAATTTCCTCTCCCAACCTCTTCATGTTGCCGAAGCCTTTAACGGTTTCCCTGGAGTCTATGTTCCAGTCAAAGAAACAATCCGTTCTTTTAAAGAAATTCTTTCTGGCAAATATGATTCTTATCCAGAAAATGCCTTCTTATATTGCGGAAGTATTGAAGATGTCGTTAAAAAAGCCCAAGAAATGGAGTCTAAGAAATAATGTCTTCGCTTATACTTGATCTTTTAACACCATCAGGCATTGCCTTTGAAGGAGAAGTATCTTACATTTCCGTTCCTTCGAAAAAAGGTGTACTTGGAATTATGCCTGGTTATACGACCTTAATTGCTCCTTTAGCAGATAAGGGGGTTGTAAAGGTTGTTTTACCTAGCAAAGAAGAAAAGTTTTTTGCTGTTTCTTTTGGCGCGCTAGAAGTAAAAAAAGAAAAGACAATAATCCTTACTGAGAAAGCAGTGGCTGCAGCAGATGAAACATCCGCAAAAGAGTTATTGAAACATCCGCCTTTTACTGTAGTTAAAGATCTAGATAAAGACATAAAAAACGCTGAGATTAAGCTTAAGAAATCTTTTAAGGAGTAGATATGAATTTTATTTTTGTTTCACCAAATTACCCAATTCGTTATTTTAAGTGGGTTGAATCGTTAAAAAGAAGGGGCATTAACGTTCTTGGAATTGGTGACACACCATATAACGAAATATCCCCTCGTTTAAGAGCCGCCTTAACCGAATATTATTTCCTTCCAAATCTAGGAAATTTCGATGAAATGCTTAAAGCGTGTCGTTATTTTGAAAGAAAGTATGGCAAAATCGATTATTTGGAATCGAATAACGAGTGGTGGTTATATCAAGATGCAAGATTAAGAAAAGAACTTGATATACGTACAGGTTTCTTCCCTGAAGAAATGGAAAAGATTAAAGCTAAGTCTGCAATGAAGGAATATTTCCAAAAAGCAGGCGTAAAAACCATGCGTTATATTCTTGTTGATGGACCTCAAGATTTAGATAAAGCCTTATCTTTTGTTAAAGAAGTAGGTTGGGCATTGTTTGCTAAACCAAATA
>CAVDTI010000120.1:0-3347 GCA_963611905.1 Faecalibacterium prausnitzii
GCGTAGTGGAACTGTTTGTTCTCACTAAACACCTTGAGAAAGCGAATATTGAAAGAGCAGTAATCTCTTCCGTAGTTCCGCCTCTAAGCCCAATATTCAAATCAATCGTTTATTCTCTCTTTGGAGTCAAAGCCAAGGTTCTTGGACCACGTTTAAAAAGTGGTCTTGCCATTAAAACCGATAACCCTCAAGAAGTAGGGGCGGATTTAGTGGCTGATGCAGTTGGAGCCGTTTCTTTATATGGTTCTAACGTCTTCATTGCCGATTTAGGCACGGCAAATAAATTCATTTATGTCGACGAAAGCGGATCTTTTGGGGGGTGTGCAATCGCACCTGGCATTTCACTTAGTGCCTCAACTTTGAGTAAAGACACATCCGCTTTGCCTGAAGTTAACCTTCTTGCCCCTGATCACGTTATCGGCAAAAACACTCATGATTCCATGAATTCAGGAATTGTTTTTAGCAACGTCTATTCAATAAATGGGTTTGCCGAATCTTTCGAAAAAGAAAGCGGTCGTCCCTTAAAGAAGGTGCTAACTGGTGGCAATTCTATTTACGTAAAGAAATACTTGCCAGATTTTGAGTATGAAGAAAACCTACTTTTGCTAGGCTTAAAAGAAATCGATAAAAGGAACTTGAAAAAATGAACTATATAACAATTTGTTTCTGGATAATCTTAATTATCTGGATCGCTTTATTGATGCTTACCTTTCATAAGGAAGCCCCTAAAGGAGACATTAAAGTTAAGGATATTACCTTCCATGCTTTAATTGTCGCTTTAATCGTTGTCATGGGTTTTGTCCCGCAAGCTGGATATATCCAAATATTGCCTGGAATCTCCTTCTCGCTTATTCAACTACCCGTTCTCATTGGTGCATATAAGAAAGGTTGGAAAGGTGGATTATTATACGGTGTCGCCTTCGGTTTAACTTCTTGGGCACAGGCTGCAATGAGTGGAACTGGTTTCAACGCCCTCTTCATTGTGCCATGGGTTAGCGTCCTTCCAAGAGCGATTTTTGGTCTTTTTGCGGGCTTAGTCTTTGATTTACTACGTAAAACACCTAAACTATATAAGAACCCGTTTGTGGTTGGCGGCTTTTCATTTGGCCTAACTATCTTACACACGGTTCTTGTATTTGCCGCTTTATTCACTTTCTATACTGAGACGTTAGTTGGAATGTTTACCTCCTCTTCGCCGGTTGCAGAAGGAGTGACATATACGTTTGCGATGGTTATTGCCTTTGGAATGCTTGGCGAAGCAACGCTTGGCGCGCTTCTAGTCCCAATGGTTTCCAAGGCCATTAGCAAAGCTAGGAGAAATTAATAGGAGAAAACATGCCAAATTTCAAAAAATTAGCCAAAGGTTATGAGAAAGAAGCCATTTTGGCTCTTCAAAAATTCATCAGAATTCCTTCAGTTTATGACGAACACACGATAAAAGAAGGTCAACCATTTGGGGAAAATGTCAAAAAAGCCTTAGATTACTTCGCTAAATTAGGTGAAGATTATGGTTTTAAAGTTAGAAAAGTTGACGGATATGCCGTTGAACTTGAGATTGGAGACGAAAATGCCCCATTAATTGGCATTTACGGACACTCCGATGTAGTTCCTGTTTCTGGAAAATGGAGCTATCCTCCATTCTCTGCGACTTTGAAAGATGGCGAAATATATGGCCGTGGATCCTTTGATGATAAAGGACCTTTAACTGCATCTTTATATGCAGTGAAACTTTTAAAAGATAATGGCCTTTTAAAAGGATATCGCGTAAAGATTGTTTCTGGTGGAGATGAGGAAAGAGGTTCCTCTTGCTTAAAGTATTACTTTGAAAAAGGACATGGCGAAGCACCTAAATTCGGTTTCACCCCAGATGCAAACTGGCCTTTAATCTATGCCGAAAAGGGTATTACTCACGGATCTTTAACGAAAAAGATTGATCTTACTCCAATTATTGCAATGGATGGAGGAACGGTTACTAATGCTGTTTGTGATTCTCTTTTAGTTACTTTAAAAGGCGATGAGAAATTTGCTAAATACTTAAAAGATACTAACGTTAAGTGCGATATTAACTCTTCTAAAGAACTCTTAATGGTTCGTTTTATTGGCAAAACTGCTCATGGTTCTACTCCAGAACTCGGAGTATCTGCTGCAAAGGCTGCTTTTGAAACGATTGGAAAATATTACAAGAATGCTTTCTTAAGCAAATTAGCAACCATCATTGATAACAATGGCAAAACATTCGGTGGATATAGCATTTCTCCTGAACTTGGTGAATCTACCTTTAACTTTGGTGTCATTAAATACATGATGAACGCTTTATCAATCAGTGTCGACTACCGTTATGGCGAAGCAGCTAAACCATCTGAAGCAACAAAGAATCTTTCTGAATATATCGATATGGAATTCATCGAAGATTCAGTCGCACCATACCTCTTGTATGATAAGAAGTCTCCTCTTGTTTCCACTTTAATGAAAGCCTTCAAGAAAGAAACTCTTCAATTATTTGCCAAACCAATTGCCATTGGTGGTGGAACATACGCAAAAGAAGCACCTAACACCGTTGCTTTTGGTGCAGAATGGCAAAAACGTCCAGGGGGGATGCACTCTCCTGATGAGCATATGAACGTTAATGATTTTATCCAAGATATCGCCATTTACGCTCGTGCTATTTACATGCTAGGTAACCTAAAGTGAGAGGGCGTTTTAAGAAATGGGCTAGTCCCTTTCTCGAAGAACATAACGAGTTGGTTTTAAGGGAAGTTAATAAAGACGATCCTTTCTTTCAAAATGAAAAGCTTCATCTTGAGATAGGCTCAGGTAAGGGGGATTTTGTCATTGGAATGGCAAGAAAACATCCTGATACAAATTTTCTTGCAATCGAACGCGATTTATCGATTGCAGGTATTTTAGCAAAAAAAGTTTTTGAATCTGAATTACAAAACATCCGTGTTATTAATGGAGACTTTGATGTCTTATATCCAAATTTAGCTACCTTGAAATTCGATACCATATATCTTAATTTCTCCGATCCATGGCCAAAAAAGAGACATGAAAAAAGACGCCTTACTCACGTTAAACGTTTAGAACAATTCTCTTCTCTTTTAAAAGATGACGGAGAACTAAAAATAAAGACAGATAACGACATCTTATATGCCTTTAGCTTAGAGCAAATCCCTCTTTCTCCATTTAAGATTGTTCTTAATGAAGAAAACTATATATTTGATGAAGAAAATGATGTTTGCAGTGAATACGAAAGAAACTTCCGTTCTATTGGTAAATCAATTCACCGCATTTTCCTAAAGAAGAAATAAAGGAGATAAAAATATGTACCGTTTATTTTATGATTTCGA
>CAVDTI010000121.1:0-7020 GCA_963611905.1 Faecalibacterium prausnitzii
TGGGATTCGCCCTTATTTACGGCAGGAGGCGCGTCGGGAAGTCTGAGCTCATCAAGCGCGCCATTTCCGAATCGAAGGCAAAGGCCATCTATTACGAGTGCAAGGAAGTCTCCAAGGAAAACAACGTAAGAAGCCTCGCCGGGCTCGTCTCCTCTGCCCTCAGGCTGCCTAAGTTCGGATATGTGGACATGGAGTCATTGCTCCGCTACCTCTTCGAGCTCGGTGAGAGGGAGAAGATGGTCCTCGTCCTTGATGAGTACCCCTATCTCAGGAAGGCCGTCGAGGGGATGGACAGCATCCTCCAGTCCCTCATCGACGAGTTCAGGGAGAGATCTAAGATCACCTTGGTGATTCTCGGCTCCTACGTCGAGACGATGAGGTCGCTCCTTGAAGAGTCCAGCCCACTCTACGGCAGGGTCGACCTCACGATCGCCCTCAAGGAGATGGACTACTACGAGTCCTCCCTCTTCTACCCCAGCCTCACAAACGAAGACAAGGTCAGAGTCTACTCCGTATTTGGGGGAATTCCTTATTACAACCGCCTGATCGACGACTCGAAGAGCGCGAGGGAGAACATCATCACCCTCATCGCCTCAGACGGGGCGAGACTCGAAAACGAAGTCTCGATGCGCCTGAGTTCGGAGATCGCGAGGATTGGGAACGCCAATGAGGTCTTCGAGGCCCTCGCGGCGGGCTACTCCAAGTATAGCGACATCCTTTCACAGTCGCATGTCAGCAGCGGTCCCACCCTCGTCGACGTCCTCAATAAGTTGATTGGAATGGAGATCGTGGAGAAGGTTTCGCCCATCAATGACCCCAAAAACAGAAGGAAAGCGCAGTATAGAATAAGCGACGCCCTATCCCTCTTCTACTTCAGATACATCTTCCCCAACTCTTCCCAAATGAAAATCAACGACCCAGATGTCTTCTATGAGAGCTTCATTCAGAAGGACTTTGAATCGAACTACCTCCCCCACCAGTTCGAGAGAGTGTGCGCGCACTACCTCGTGAGGCAGAACAAGGAGAGAAGGCTCAACCCTCCACTGGAGCTAATTGGGAAATACTACTACGACGACCCGAAGGCCCGCGCAAACGGAGAGTTCGACGTCGTCTCCAAAGACGCGAAGGGCTACGTTTTCTACGAGGCGAGGTTTAAAGTCAAGCCCGTTGACGAGAAGACGATCCTTGAGGAAATCGCTCAGGTCAAGAAGACGGGGTTGGACTGTTATAAATATGTCTTCTTCTCGAGGTCCGGCTTCTCGTGCCCAAGTACAGATGACGTCGTCACAATCGACCTGGGTGAACTTTACAAATAGAGCGTAATAAGGACAAAATAACATTCACCAATTCGGGAATTCATAAATAATCGGCCCAACACAAAAAGGCTGATCGGATAGAAGTAGGAGGCACTGGCTACAACGCTGAGAACGTTGAAGAAAATAGAACTTAAACCGAATCATTCGTCACTGCCAAACGATTATGGAAGGGCTGGCACACAATCAAGGAGATGCATTAAGGGCTAGAGCTTGGACGGCCCTTTCTTCCTTTTTTGGCCCCTACGCCTCGCCTTCTCCTAATATAATAAAAAGCTCCCAAGCGTCTTTCTCAAGAAACTTGGGAGCTCTCTTTTTCAATGGTGCCGTCTATAGGACTTGAACCTACGACCTGATGCTTACAAGGCAACTGCTCTACCAGCTGAGCTAAGACGGCATGGTGGGTGTTATAGGTGTCGAACCTACGACCTCTTCCGTGTGAAGGAAGCGCTCTCCCGCTGAGCTAAACACCCTTTATAACAACCTTTTTAAATAATGAGCCCCTGAGTTACCTCACGGGGCATTTTAATCCACATGGTGGGCCTTAATGGACTTGAACCATCGACCTCCCGCTTATCAAGCGGACGCTCTAACCAGCTGAGCTAAAGGCCCGTGGGCTTTAATAATATACAACTCTTGAACGATTTGTACAAGAAAAGAAAAGATGTTTTTTGCGATTTCTTAAAATAGTTGATGTTATCTATTCTTTTTCAACAAAAAAGAAGACTAATTTTTACCGTTTTTGATTTCTTTGAGTTTCTTTTTGGCTTTTTTGTCCATTATTTTTAGAATGAAGTTGCTTGCAGATGTCGCCAAATAGAAACCAGAGAAAATCATTCCTAACATGAAAATGATAAGAACAGCAAAATTTTCTCCCTTAGTATTTAAAAAATAAACAAGAGCTAACCATGCGGTAAATAAGGATCCAAAGAAGGCAAGAATAGAAAGAGTAAAAGATGTTTTCTTCTTTAAGGCAAGAAGAGTAATTGCTACACCTAATATTAAACAAAGACATAATAAAGAATAGAAGATAATATACATGACATTTAGTGCAGGATTGGATTCCACTTCAGCCGCATTGAAAACGTTATAAGTAAGAGGAATATTTGCATCCTCAACAAACTTATCTTTTGAGGTAAACATATATCTCCATGGATAAAGAATAAAGAATGAAACAATAGATGAAACGGCTAAGTAGATCCCTAGAAATATATGTCCCTTGGTTTTTTTGTCTACAATCATGTTTTCTATTCTAGATCCTCATTTGTTAAAGAAAAAGAAAAAACGCAAAATCAACTGCAAAAAGCCATTGAAATTCAAAAATCGTATGTGCAGTAAGTTGCAGTAGTCAACGTTTTGTAGACACTTATTTGTTTTTGCCTGATTTTGCTTCTTCGATTTTTTCTGTTTTTTCTCGTATTTAATCTTACTTGGTTTTTATCTCTTTCTGAGGCTGAATATCACAGAAAACATCAAGTGATTTTTTAGATCACTTTATATTATTTGGGCAAAAAGAAAACCCCAGAAATAAATCTGAGGTTCGATACAATTTTGGAAACGATTAACGTTTGCTGAATTGTGGAGCGCGGCGAGCGGCTTTGAGACCGTATTTCTTTCTTTCTTTTGCGCGGGAGTTTCTGGTTAACATACCAGCAACTTTTAAGGTCTTACGATCTTCTCCTGCTTCAAGAAGAGCACGGGCAATTCCTAAACGGATAGCTTCAGCTTGTCCGGTGAATCCGCCACCGTTAACATCAGCGATGATGTCATATTTCGTTTCGCTGCCTGTTAAGGTAAGAGGTTGTTTGAGGTTTTGAACTAAAGTAGCATAAGGCATATATTCCTCAACGGCGATGCCATTAACTAAGATAGTTCCTTTTCCAGCTTTGGCCCAGACACGAGCGACAGAGCTCTTTCTACGACCAGTGCCATAGTATTTCTTTTCTTCTGCCATACTTGTCTACTCCTTATTTAACTTCAAGCGCAACTGGTTGTTGGGCTTGGTGCTTGTGATCTGCTCCGGCATAGACGAAGCATTTCTTCATCATGGCTCTGCCTAAGCGGTTGTGTGGAAGCATTCCAGAGACTGCTCTTTCGACCATTTCAACAGGATACTCACGTTTCATAACGCCAGCGGAACGGGTTCTTAAACCACCGTTGTATCCGGAAACGTTGTAGTAATTCTTCTTGTGTTCGCCACCGTCTTTACCAGTGAGTTTAACTTTGGCGGCATTGATAATGATGACATAGTCACCACAATCTTCATTGTTTGCAAAGATTGGCTTGCCAGATCCCATTAAGATACCAGCGACTTTGGTGCTTAATCTTCCGAGAACTACATCAGTAGCATCGACGATATACCATTGTCTTTTGATCTCAAGAGGCTTGGCAACAGTTGTTTGACGTTGCATAAATAATTTCCTTCTTTCTTGATATCGAGGCCACGCCTTTTAGCGTGCTGTGATATTATCATCAAGCAAAAAGACAAAGTCAACAACAAAATGGCAAATTGTAAAGATTTTGGATGGCAAATTGTAAAATTTTACGATTTTTAAGCATTTATGGATGTTTTTGCTTTGTAATCGATGATCTTTTTTTCAAAAAATGGATAGAAAAATGTGCTCATTAAATCAAAAAACAGCAAGCCGAAAAGGAAACCTGCTGTAACGTCAGTTGAAAAATGTGCACCGCGAATAACTCTAGAAACCGCGCATAAAATTGCCCAAATGTAGGCAAAACATCTTAACAAGAAAGAAGACTTGTCAAATTTTGGTAAGGCATATCCGATAAGAGAAATACAAATAAGTCCAATGGCGTTAATCGTATGACCAGATGGAAATGAGGCAAAGTTACTTGATAGGTTGCCATTGCATCCTAATATATAGACAGGAACAAAATATTGGTCTGGATCTCCTTCTAGGGTCACAATGTATCTCCAACGTGGACGATGCCAGAAGAATTTAAGGATATTCATCAAAAGGAAAGATCCAACCCACATAATCAAAACAAAGAAAGAGAATGCGATCATCTTTCTTTGATCTTCAACTTTGCAAAAATACGCAAGAACACCAGGAATAATGAAGCTTAGGATTCCGAAACCAATTCCTAATCCCCAGCGAAGTCCTTTACTCCATCCATAATTATCCGTATAAGAAATAAGCCTTCCTCCGTTATATCCAGCCATAAAGACGGCAAGGAACATAAAGAGGATTCCAAAAAGAATGTTTCTTGTTTTTGTGTTTCTGTCTCTTAGTTTAAATAACATTAAACAAGCAAAGACTCCGATTAATTGAAATGGAGCTTCAGCAAGTATCTCCCCTACTCTTCCAAAAACATTATTTGGATCATATAGAGCATGAGTGATGTTTAAATCATAAAAAGCAAAAAGAACAAGTAATCCAACAAGAACTGGATAAATAATAAATCTTTCGTATT
Organism: Faecalibacterium prausnitzii; assembly: GCA_963611905.1. Lineage (GTDB taxonomy): Bacteria > Bacillota_I > Bacilli_A > RFN20 > CAG-826 > UBA4951. The sequence continues at coordinate 4,749 of CAVDTI010000121.1, forward strand.
TTGTTATCTTCATGGGAATAATTTAACATTGTGATGACTATTTATAAAGATTTTAGTGACATTTCTTCTAAGACGGCTAATATCAATTTTGGTTATTAATTTACCGAAAGGACAAATATGAAAAATACTATTGAAGTTAGCACTCTTACAAAGTTTGCAAATTCATTTAAGGAAAATAAAGCCTTGAATGTCGCAAGAATGGCGGTTAACACAAATGGGCTTGTTAACTCTGCTATTGACCCAGACACAGTCCATTCTTTACAAAATACTTTCTCAATTGATGTTGATGCAGGTAACATCACCAATCAAAAACAATCCGGACGTTGTTGGATGTTCGCAGGCTTAAACGTCATTAGAATGATTGCAGCCAAGAAATTGAATCTAAAGAGTTTTGAGCTATCCCAAGCTTATTTGCAATTCTATGATAAATTAGAAAAATTCAATTTTACCCTAGAAAAATCCCTTAAATTGGTTGATGAGCCAATTGATTCTCGTTTAAACACTCTTCTTTTTGATGGAGGTATTGCAGATGGAGGACATTTTGCAATGTTCACAAGTCTTGTTAAAAAATATGGTGTTATTCCTTCTGAAGTTATGCCAGATAACTGTGTGAATTCTTCTACAGCTCAATTGAATTCTCTTTTGAGTGCATTGGTCGCAAAAGATATTCTTGTTTTACGTGAGCTCAAAAAAGGAGGAAAGAGCGAAGAAGAGATTTTTGCGAAGAAAGAAGAATTCCTCTCCGAATGTTATAACGTTTTATGCGTTACTCTTGGAGTTCCTCCAAAATCATTTACCTACGAATATAAAGACAAGGATAACAAGTTTGTTCGCTTAGAAGAAACCACTCCTCTTGAATTCTATGACAAATATGTGGGCGTTAATTTAGATGACTATATCGTTTTAAGCGATGCGCCAATGTCCGGATACAAGAAATATCAAAAATACACATCGGAATGGATTAATAATGTCATCGGAGGAGATCCAGTAGTCTTCTTTAATGTTGGAATCGACGAGATGAAAAAAGCCGTTATTTCTTCTCTTAAAGGTAATGAGCTTGTTTGGTTTGCCGCGGACGTTTCTAGTGAATCATTAAGAAAAGATGGCTATTTAGCCTATGACCTTATCCGTTATGACAGGTTGCTAAATGTTAACCTTCTTCATGATAAGGGCGCGCGTATGGATACTAGAACATCATTCTGTAACCATGCGATGACCTTCAGCGGCGTTAATCTCCTTGATGGAGATGTTCCAAATAGATGGAAGGTTGAAAACACTTGGGGAAAGGATGCGGGTAAGGATGGATTCTTCATCATGGATGATGCTTGGTTTGAAAACTTTGTATATGAAGTGTTCGTCAAAAAAGAGTTTGTTCCTGCAGATCTCTTAAAGAAATATGAAGAGAGCAACATCCAAGAAGTTGAGCCTTGGGGCGTCATGTGGAACGAGATTAAATAAGATAACAATAAAATAAAGGCGGCAATCCGAACAGGATTTACCGCCTTTTTTCTTATATTTTGAAATTTTATTTATCAAGGAGCACTTCAATCTCAGTCAAACTGCCGTTAAATGTGTATAAAAGATTACGAGAATAATTTATGTGAAGTTTTTCTTTGTATACCCATAAACACCATGCGTATCTTTCACCATTAGGCATTATTGTAGGTTCTCTATGAACGCCATCTGGTTCTAACTCGTATCCTCTATGTAACAAGGTATCAAGAAGCTCCTCGTGGTTGTATCCTTCAAATTTATAAATAGGCGCGCCAATATACCTGCCAAAAATGGAAAAACCGAATTAAGGATCAGCGGTTTTGAAACCGACTTCTAAGCCATCACGAAAATAGAATTCTGTCGGTAACTCGTTATAACTTCCACACGTATAAATATCTAAGTCATCTCTTTTCTCTTTAAAGGAGAATTTTTCGTCTGAATGTCCAACCGTTTTGCGCCAGCTAATAGGAAAGTCTTCAAGCTTGCTGTTTAATCTAAAATCACATTATTCGTTTACTTCATCGATCTCTTTTTCTAAAGGGGTCTTATTATCGTTATGACAAGAACAAAGCGGAACAATAGCCAATAATATAAGTGTTATATTCTTAAACTTCATAATCTATCCCCTTTTATATCAACGTATCTTTTTCGTTTGTCTTACGACGAATGAAGTAATTTCGTTAACTGAAAACGGATTTCCGTTAGCTTTCGCACTTTCTTGCGTTAATGAAAGGCACATGAAAGGAAGTAAAAGAATGTCGATCATTTAGTCTATCCC
>CAVDTI010000122.1:0-3809 GCA_963611905.1 Faecalibacterium prausnitzii
ATCAATGATATCGTAAATAACGGAAGATCAGCTAAAGAAATCGCATCTTTGCTCTTACAAAGAGAAAAGAAAGATGAATTTTTAAAATGATCTCTTAAAAATAAGCCAGTTTTGCTGTAGAAAATTTGATTTTAAAATTTCTAACTCATTCTTTTCCACGGAAAATATCTGATATTTGAATGTGTGATAAACGTTTCAAATACAAGAAAGAAGAAGTAAAGACGGACAATATTGCCGCGCCAACGACCGTTAAAAGAGCAAGGCCTTCAACCGAGAGCAAAGAATAGTTTATTCCAAATACGTCTTTTGCCCTAAGAGCGTTATTGATAATCGCAACCGCTCCAAAGGAAAGACACAAAGAAATAACAAATGCTAATACTTGAAAAAGAAAACCTGCAAATAGATATCTTTTAAGCAGATCCTTAGATTCGTATCCGAGTGTAAGGATTAAAACATTTTCTTTTTCTTTCCCAGATACGCATTCTGATCCAATTGAGAATCCAGTAAATATAACAACTAAGCAAAGCAAGGTTTCCAAGCTTATCATAACTATTAAGAAAGAGCCAGATTTCATGTCTGATATGCTATAAATTGGTCGTAAGTGGGATAGATCTGTATTTAAATTGTGACGAGAAAGAATATTGGCCGAAACACTTGATTCACTATTATATCCAGCAATCCATCCTGAATAATAAATGATATTTTTTGCGAAGTCATCGTATAGTTCCTTACTAACGCACACATCTTTTTCTCTATCGTCAATTATTCCAACGACTTTAACCTCGTTGCAAATTTTGTATGGATTAGGAGTGGCACGATAAAGCACGTAATTAGGAGAGGAGGATAAATCTCTGAAAGAATAAGTTTTTCCTAAGATTGAGTCATAATCAACAAAATTTTTTATATATGATGTCGTGACAATTGCCTCATTTCTCGCTTCGATCGCTCTGTCTTTTATTAATTTCTCGTTATTATAAGGAGCATATCTTGCCTTGAGCTTCAGCATATTGCTTTAACGTTATATTGGAGTAATTTGTTAACAAGAAAGAAGATGCAGTAAGCCATATGCGTGAAGAATTAGAAAACATGGAATAAAATTCGTCGCTGTTCATTACAACAAATGCATATTTTTCAAGGAACTCATCGCTGTTCTTGCTTTGAAAATCATTGTCATTGTAGACAGAATTCATTGTATATCTATCAAAATCGACATCGATGATTTGCTTATAGCTTAGTTCTAATTCCGTGTTGCAAAACCTTGTTGAGGCAGTAAAGGATAATTTTTCCTTTGAGATTGAACTAAGAAAAGATGAAACAACGCATTCTCCTTTGGCAGGACTGAGTACTTTAGTTCCTTGAATTGTTAGCGATTCAAAATACGGTAAAACATAGAGCGTTATACTTGGTGAGGAGATGTGCCCACCGATAATTGGAAAAGCATGTTCAAAAGCATTATCCGCACATTTTCTAAATATTCCCCTGTAGAAAACGTTCGATATTCGTTAGTTGGCTCGTTGTATTCTGTGTTTTTTAAAGGAATTGCCCAAATGTTTTCTTGATCTAAAGCGTTCTTAAAGGAATTCTCTTCGTTGAAAAAACGCAACCGATCCTCCTAATGTTGCTATCAGCATTGCAAGTGCAGACAAAACGAATGAGAAAATTGCCTTCCCTTTTCTTCTCCATATGGAAAACCATCCATAAAATAGCGGTAGTTGTCCTCTATTCTGAAAATCGGTTTGAATTTCATTATTGAATTCCGTTTGCTCTTGTTTCAATAGAGTTGCCTTGCCATCTTTAAGGGAAAACAAAACATCTGAACATCGCTTCGCCAAATCGGTGTTATGCGTTGAAACGAGACATAAGTGATTCTTGGAAATCTCTTTAATTAATTCAAAAACACGTTCTGAATTTGCCGTATCCAAACTTGCTGTTGGCTCATCAAAAACGATGATCTTTGATTTCTTAAGAATGCTTCTGGCTATAGATACTCTTTGTTTTTCGCCACCCGATAATTTGGAGACGATCACCTTTTTCTTGTCCAAAAGGCCAATGCTTACCAAAGAAGAATCTATATCTTCTTCTATCGTTGAAACGAGCTTGAGATTATCCTCAACGGTCATTTTTTCGAGAAGGTTATTTTCTTGAAAGACAAACCCAAAATATTGATTTCTTATTTTAGATATTGATGGTTGGTCCATTTTAACGGTATTTTTACCATCTATAAATATTTCGCCATCATCTGGATTCTCCAAACAAGAAAGAATATGGAGAATAGTGGTTTTCCCTGAGCCTGATTCACCGATAAAACAAACTACGCCTAAATTTGGAAAATCAAAGGAGAAATCGTTTACAGCAGTAACGGCACTTCCGTTTTCTGAAAAAGCTTTTGTTATGTTTTTGGCCGAAAGTAAAAACGCCATTACATCGAACCTCTAACCTCTTTGACTAATTGTTCGCAGCAGGTTAAAACCGAAAATACATAATAATCATGGCTTTCGTAGTCGACAGGTGATGGGTTGTATCCAAAGTAGCCCCCTATTGATGTGGTGGCTTTTCCTGAGTTTCGCCAAACATTCACGGATGTGTTGCTAGTGTTAAATAAATGCTTTCCGTTATCAAAGTCTGTGTCTTGTAAGAATTCAGCATCTCCTGCATTATAAAAAGATATAAAAACATACGTGTTATTATTTAATAGACCATGAATTCTGTTGACTTCGTTTTTGGTCAGATATTGTAGGTCTTCTTTGACATTTATTGAAAGATAAAAGAATTTAATCTTGCTGAAATCAAATTCATTGTTTGCGTATGTTGAATAATTCTTGATGCCAGAAAATGATTCATCATAGTTTTTGTATAAACAAAAATAGGTGCCGCTTTCATTTAAGTAATTAATACTGCTCATTATTGAATTGTCGTATTTCTTTTGACAAGAAACTAATGACATCGTAGACAACAAGGAGACAACAAGTGCAATTCTCTTTTTACAACGTGTATTCATGTGAATCTGTTACCTTTCCGTGATAAGCTATGCCCTCAAATGATGATTCGTGCTTAACGTCGATATAGGCGATACTAGCATCTGTCATGAAGATTAAAAAACCATAGTATTTAGCAGAATTTGCTGCATATGGTTCTACACCAGAAACGACATATTCAGTTTCGTAATATCTTTTTGCAATGTTTGTTCTACTAATTACTTCTAACTCACTGTGATCAAATGAAGTCGAAGCGGATATGCTAAAACCCGAGCTTCCGCCAGATACTCCGATCGATTCTGTTCTCTTGCTTGAAGAATTTTCAGGAGCCCAATCCGTAAGGTTATATCCAGCCCTAAGAGTGATTGATGTTTTGACTCCTCTTGCATACCAATTATCGCCATAACTTCCAATACCTAAAAAACCTATATGCCTTCCGTTTTGACATGGTGATTGAACAATCCTATAGGCAAAAGCAAATACATTCGTTGCGTCCTTGTATCTAAGGAAAATTTGCTCTATATCAGTTTGATATTGCAAAACTCCGTTGTCGTAAGAAGTGTAACGCCATTCTGCAAAATCATCCATACCATAAGGCATCCATTCGTCGGAAATGTCGAAACTGAAGGCGACACATTCGCTTTTGAATTCTTCGTAGGCGAATTCTCTTCTAAGATAAGAATAATTGGATAGTTTAACCGATGAAATTATCTCTTTAGAATTTGTCGGAATGGAAAACGCGACTAATGAAGCCAATAATAGGAATGTCTTAGTTTTAAATTCCATATAGCCTCCTTATTTGCATTCTTTTAGCAATATTCTAAAATTTTTATT
>CAVDTI010000123.1:0-3216 GCA_963611905.1 Faecalibacterium prausnitzii
CATCAATTGAGGAGAGCGCTTCAAGAGTCGCATGAACTTGAGGCAATCCTCCATCGGTTAAAATTAGGTCAGGATAGGATAATTTCTCATCTTTTAAACGTTTATAACGTCTTCTAACCACTTCTACCATTGAGTGGTAATCATCTCCCGCGTCTTCCTTATCGAGATGGAATTTGCGGTACATATTTTTAATTGGTTCGCCATTTATGTAACAAACCATTGCACCCACTGGAGATGATCCTTGAAGATGGGAATTATCAAATAATTCGATTCTATAAGGGGTTTTGATACCTAGTAATTTTCCTAACTCATCAAGCAAAGAGGCATTATCATCTTCAAGTCTAGCCGACATAAAGTGCCTATCTAAGCCTTCTTTTGCATTCAACGAGGCAATATCTATTTGTTCTAATAGACGCCCTTCTTTTGGTGAAACGACTTTGGCTTGAGGATAAATAGGTAAGAGTTCTTCACTTAAAGATTCGATGTTACAAAGAATCTCTTTAGGCAAATCATTCTTTTGATAATATTCTTCGATTAGTTCTATAGCTTGCGCCGTTCCCCCTTCAAAAGAAGGCACGACAACGACTTTTTTTCCCAAAAGAAGACCATTTCTATAAGTTAAAATAGCAAGCGAAAGATAGGAATCTCTTTCGGAATAGGCAAAGACGTCACGATCAGTTTTATCGGTTGACAATTCCACGGTTTGTTTAGCCGTGATGCGTTTTATTGAATCTATTATATTTTTAGCATATTTTGCATCTTCGAAACGTAATTCTTCCGAAGCTTTCAGCATTTTATCCGTATATTCTTTAATGACCGAGGCCGTATTACCATCAAGGAAACTTTTGATTTGTAAATATAGTTTTTCATTTTCTTCGTCGCTTATTTTATTTACGCATGGGGCCAAACATTGCCCCATATGAAAATAAAGGCAAGGCTTTTTACCGAGAGTTTTACATTTTCTTGTTGGATAAATGCGGTTCAATAAATCGATAATTTTGAAAGCGTCACCAGAATTAGGAAACGGGCCAAAATAGAAATATTTCTTATCGTTTGCTCTTCTGGCTATTTTTAAAAAAGCATCACTCCTTCTTACCGCAATATAGGGATAATGTGAATCGTCCATCATCATGATGTTATATCTTGGATAATGAGTTTGAATCAGGTTCATTTCAAGAATAAAAGCTTCTTTATCCGTATGCACGATGATGAAGTCAAAGTGATCCACATGGCTTACCATGGCGGCAACCTTGCCAACTTGAGGCCTCAAAAAATACTGAGAGACCCTTTTTTTAAGATTTTTTGCTTTACCAATGTAGATAATCTTATCATCCGCGTCTTTCATTTGGTAAACACCTGGTTTATCAGGCAAAAGAGCGATTAAACGTTTGAGTTTTTCTGAGATTTCCATCTTACCTGAGGTAAACAATAGTTGCTCCCCCTCCGCCTTCGTGACCATCAGCTCCTTCGTAATGATCGACAAAATCTTTGTGTTTATCACAATAACTTCTTGTCATTTTGCGTAAGATTCCACTTCCCCAGCCGTGAATTACGCGAACGCGCTTATATCCTTTGATTAAGCAATCGTCGAGATATTTAGCTAAATTACGTTCTGCTTCTTCATATCTTTGACCAATGAGATTTATTTCAAGAGGAACACTCTTTTTGAATGGAAGATTGTCTAAGCTTATCGTTGAAAGGACTTCTTTCTTTTCGGTAATGGGTTCTTCTACTCTTACAGCCTTATCTTTGGCCACATGTAAGGAAAGCCCTTCTTTTGTGACTATATCTATTTTATTGCCATTGACGTTTTTTATTCTTCCCGCAGTAAAAAGAGAAGGAACATTTACATAGTCTCCTGCTTTTAAGTCTTCATCAAATTTTTCTTGTTCAAAGTCCTCTTCTAAGCCATTTAATTTACGTTTTGCTTCAATAACTTCATGGAGCTTAATTGTTCCATCACCTTTATTCAAAGAATGCATAATGTCATCGATCTTATTTTCGTAATCGGTGAGCATCTTTTTCTTCTTTGCTTCGACATCGCTAAGGAAATGTTCTTCACGAAGGCTTAACGCTTTTTCCTTAGATTTCAATGTTTCTCGTTCTTTGCTAAGTTGAATCTCTTTCTTTTGAAGTTCCGTTTTTAAATCTTCGGTTTCTTTAGTAACTGCCGATAGTTTTTTAATTGTTTCAGTTATTGAAAGATTCTCGTGAGAATCGATGTTTTTCTTTGCTTCAGAAAGAACATCATCGGGAAGGCCAAAACGTTTAGCAACAACCAAACCATAAGATTCTCCAGGAAGACCCATTTTTAAACGATACGTTGGTAAAAGCTTTTCTTCATCAAACATCATTGAAGCGTTGATTACCTCTTTATGCGATAAAGCGTATGTTTTTAAGCCATCAAAGTGCGATGAAATCATTGTTAAAGCATGTTTTCTCAAAAGGAATTTCATGATGGCTAAAGCAATCGCTTCGCCCTCTTTTGGGGAGGTTCCCGTGCCAACTTCATCAAGTAAAACCAAATCTTTTCCTTGAACAAATTCTAAGATTTCTCCGATATTTTTCATATGTCCCGAGAAGGTAGAAAGATTATCGCTTAGAGATTGAGAATCACCAATATCAACATAGATATGTTTGAAGAAAGAGAGGGACGATCCTTGTTTTGTTGGAATGGCTAAAGCACATTGGTTCATCATGACTAGTAACCCCAACGTCTTCAATGCGACAGTTTTACCACCTGCATTAGGACCAGAGATTACGATCAAAGATGACTCAGTGCTTAATCTAAAATCATTAGCAACCACCTTACTTCTATCAATCAATGGGTGTCTTGCTTCGATCAAATCAATAAATGGTTTTTTAGAATAAGAAGGAATATGACAATCATTTTCTTCGGCCATTTTTGCCTTTGCAGAAACGAAGTCTAGATAGCCGATCATTCCGTTGTTTTCTAATATCGCTTCGCTAGAACCCGCCACTTCTTGCGATAATTCCATCAATAAGCGATGAATCTCTTCTCTTTCATCGTTATGAAGTTCAACCATTTTATTATTTAGCTCAACCAATAATTCCGGCTCAATAAAGGTAGTTTCACCAGTATTGGAAACATCTTGAACGATACCTCTAACCTTATTTTTGTAGGAATTCTTTACGGGCAAGACATAGTGTCCGTTTTTTAAAGTAAGATTTGCATCGCTTAAAAATTCCTTGTTT
>CAVDTI010000123.1:3226-11811 GCA_963611905.1 Faecalibacterium prausnitzii
CATCTAAAACATAGCCTAATTTCTTTTTCATTGTGCTTTCTAGGCGTTTTATGGCAAAACGAATCGATTTAAGTTTCGGCGAAGCGTTATCAAAAATCGATAAATCCGGTGCAATTATTTTATGTATGTCTACCTCTAAAAAAGATAAGCATGGAAAATTTTTAACATATTCCAGTAAAAGAGGAGAATCAGTTACTTTTTTAAAATAAGATAATATTGCCTCGGTGTTTTTAATATCATTTGCAACCCTTTCTAAATCCTCTACATTCAAACATCCGCCTTTTTTAGCGAGGTTAACCGCTCCATTTAAATCGCTAGAAACATCGATCGGAAGATTGCCATATCTAGCAATAAGGTTTCGCATTTCTTCCAAAATGTTAAGCTCATGTAAAAGAAGGTTCTCATCTTCATACATTTTTAAAGATGAGGCTTTTTCTTTTCCGATGTCTGTTCTTGTTATTTTTGTGAGGTGATCTCTTATTTTCTGAAATTCAAATTTTTCGTATACGTCTTGCATGGCAAAAATTATATCATTTTCCTTACCACCTATGGTGTCTTAAAACTTGTTTGATGATAAAATTATTTCATGGCTGATAATTCTATAAAAACCATTTCAATAAAAATATCCAATGACGAGAAAAACCAAATAGAATCGTTCTTTTCGGATTGTCTTATGCAAAATGCGAATCCTTATATTGCCTATTTTGCTAAGCAGTCTAATCTATCGGTATCAATTTATAAGCCAAATAAAAAAGGCGAAATTATCGTTGTTTTTCAAGGAAGTGATGCGTTAAAAGCGCTTAATCACTTCCCTTCCTTGTCTCAAAGATTTGTCCCTGAAAAAAAGAAAGAAACAGCAATAATTCCTGTTCAAAAAAATGTTTATCCTCAAATCGGATCGGATGAAGTTGGCACTGGAGACTTCTTTGGCCCGGTTTGCGTTTGCGCTGCTTATGTTAAAGAAAGCGATCTGCCTCTTTTAGATGAATTAGGAATCGCCGATTCAAAAAAGATGAAAGATGAGTATATTCTTTCGATAGGACCTATACTTATTAAGAAATTTGAATATTCGCAGATTTCTCTTTCGAACGAAGTATTTAATGAAATAAGCTCCACAATAAACATGAACGAGATAAAGGCCAAAATGCATAATCGTTGTTTGTTGAACTTATACCAAAAACATTCAGATTCTACTGTATATCAAGATCAATTTGCTGAGCCAAAATTGTATTTTTCCTACCTCAAAAGGGAGGAAAAAGTCTTAAGAAAGATAAATTTCCATACAAAAGGGGAGACTTTCTTCCCTTCTGTAGCCCTCGCATCGGTTATCGCACGATACTCATTTCTAAGAAAAATGCAAAAGATGGATGAACAATACGGGCTTCATTTCCCATTAGGAGTAAACAAAGACGTTGATGATCTCATTCCTGTGTTCATCGAAAAATACGGCGAAAAAGAACTGGCAAAAGTTGCTAAATTGAAATGGGCAAACTATCAAAAGTTCAATAAATAAGTTATTTTAATTCGTGCAATTTATCCAAGACGTCTTGGAATTCTTTTGGTAATGGCGCATTAAATGTAACCATTTCTTTTGTTTTTGGATGTTTAAAGGTTAATTGGTAGGCATGTAAAAGCTGTCCTTTATCATAAAGAACACAATTTCCTTTTCCGTATAGCGGGTCTCCAACAACGGCATGATGAATATAATCCATATGAACACGTATCTGATGGGTGCGACCAGTAAGGAGTCTACACGAAATTAAAGTGCAGTTTTCATGATATCTCTTTAAAACATGGAAAAAAGTAATTGCTTCACGGCCTCTAGAAACATTAACGCAAAACTTAACAGGGCTTTTTGGATCACGTCCAATCGGAGCGTCAATCTTTCCATCATTTTCTTCTATGATACCTGCAACCAAAGCAATATATTCACGGTGCATAGAATGGTCGGATAATTGATCTTTAAGAAAGAGTTCGGCTTCATCTGTTTTAGCAATTGCAAGTAGACCAGAGGTATCTTTATCGATTCTGTGAACTAGTCCAGGGCGGAAAGACCCATCTTGGCTAGGAAGATTTTTTTGATAGTAAACTAGCGCATTTGCAAGCGTTCCTTCCTCATGACCATTGCCTGGGTGAACAACAAGTCCGGCTGGTTTATTTACAATCAAAATTTCATCATCTTCAAAGATGATATTTAATGGGATATTCTCCTCTTTCAACTCTAGTTGTTTTTTAGTATATTTTTCATAGGTTATCACATCGGCAAGTCTTAAGAGATAATGAGACTTTTCAGTCTTATTATTAACAAATACTTTATTTTCTTTAATTAGATTTTGAACCTTGCTTCTAGAGGGCGCTACACCACTACTAAAAAGAAACTCATCGAGTCGCTTTCCAACATCATTTTCTTTAACAATAATCTCTTCCATAAAACCTCTATTTTTTGTGTGTCGCTTCCTTAATTGAACGGACAATAAGAACCACTATTACCATCGCCATGGCAACGACTAGTGCCGCATCAGCGACGTTAAAAATCGCAAACGAATCATTACTAAACCCAAAAATATAGAACTGAAAGAAATCTACTACACCAGAGAAGCCAACAATGTTGTCCCAATAGAAAGTTCTATCGATAGCATTGCCTAATGCACCGCCTAACGCAAGCATTAAAATACAGTCAACGATATGATCTTTTTTGTTTAGGTTTTTGTACCAATAAATCGCAATAGCAACCGAAGCCACCCATGAGACGATAATGAAGACATATCTCGCCCAAGAGACGCTATCCCCCATTCCAAAAGATGACCCTTTGTTAAATGAAAGGGTCAAATAAAAGAAATGAGGTATCACTTCTATCGAATTCGATGTTGTATGAGGGTTCTCTTTAACGCTAGGATTCGCTCTAAAAAAATTCACAATTCCCCATTTAGAGGCTAAATCTATGGCTATTACAAGCACCGAGAGCCAAAGAAAGGAGAAAAAGAAGCTTTTCCAATTCCAGGCAAACTTCTTCTCCTTCTTAATTGTCTCTTCTTTCTTTGTTATCGTTTCCATCTTTATTCACCTAAAGCGGTTAAGCAACGATCGCAAAGCACGGAGCCATTCTCTCTCAAATGAGCATTTTTCTTGTGGTTTCTGCATCTTTCACAGACAGGATCGTCATCTTTACTAACAATAGCTTTATCTTCGCCAGCTGATGCAGCCACATCAGATACGCCAAATAATCTTGCTTTTTCATCTTCATCTAAGCTATTTAAGGTCTTTAACAAGCTTTCATTGTTGCTAAAGACTTCAACCTTGGCCTCGATTGATGAACCGATCATTCCTGCTGCACGTTTTTCTTCTAGGGCTTTTAAGACAACTGAGCGTAAAGAAATGAAATCGTCATATTCTTTAAGGGTTTCCTCGGAATAAAGGTGGCTTTCTTTAGGCATATCTTCCAATTGAGGGGATGCTTTTTTGACACCAGGGATGTAAGAATATACTTCATCCATCGTGAAGGATAAGATTGGGTTGAATAATAAGCACATTCCAAACGTTAATTCATAAAGAACATATTGGACGGCTTTTCTTCTCTTAGAATCCGCTTTTTCGCAATATAAGATGTCTTTTGCATAATCCAAATAGAAATTTGATAATTCCACTAAGAAGTTTGTTAAAGACATTGAAACGCTAGCAAATGAGAACGAATCGTAATCTCTAAGAGCTTTGTTCTTGATTGATTCGAACTTAGCGAGAATCCATTTATCTGCTGGGTATAAATATGGGGCTTCTTCCGGATGTGAATAAGCCTTTCCTTCGCCATCTTGTAAATTTCCAAGCATGAATTTGAAGGTGTTTCTAATTTTTCTATATTGTTCAGAAACGCTTTGGATTATGCTTTCAGAAACTCTAACGTCAGCTACAAAGTTAACGCTTGCTGCCCATAAACGAAGAATATCTGCACCAAATTGATTAGCAACCTTGCTTGGATCGATGCCATTTCCTGCGGATTTAGACATCTTGTTCCAATTTTCGTCCATGACCCAACCATGTGTTAAGGTCTCTTTGTATGGTGCGCAGCCATTATATGCGACACTTAAAATCAATGAAGAGTTAAACCATCCTCTATATTGATCGTTACCTTCAAGATAAAGATCAGTAGGGAATTTTAATCCTCTTTCTTGAACGGTACCTGCCCATGATGTGCCAGAATCGAACCAAACATCCATAATATCTGTTTCTTTACGGAAATTACCGTTTGGAGATTTCTCTGAGTTATAACCTTCAGGAAGTAATTCTTTGGCGCTATATTTCCACCAAACATTTGATCCCTCTTTGCTAACTAGTTGGCGAATATGTTCAAAAACCGCTTCTTCGATGATTGGGCTGCCATCTTCGTTATAAATGATTGGGATCGGAACACCCCAAGCTCTTTGACGAGAAATACACCAGTCACCACGGTCTTTAATCATGTTAACCATCTTATCTTCGCCCCAGGCTGGATTCCATTTAACCTTATGAACGGCATCGATTAAATCTTGGCGAATGTTTTCAATCGAGAAGAACCATTGTGGAGTTGCTCTAAAAATGATTGGCTTATGCGTTCTCCAATCGTGAGGATAAGAGTGAACAATATCGATTTCTTTGAGCAAATGTCCATTCGCCGCCAATAATTCAACAACTTTGTTATTCGCATCTTCATAGAATAATCCGTCACAAGGATCTCCTTCTCCAAGATGCATAACGCCTTTGTCGTCAACTTGCTTGAGAGGGCCAATACCATATCTCGCGCAAGCATTAAAGTCATCTACACCAAAGTCAGGAGCAGTATGTACACATCCTGTACCATCGCTATCGGTAACGAACGAAGCAACGATTATTAAAGAAATACGATTCTCGTATAAAGGATGTCTAACGGTCGCATATTCTAAATCTTGTCCTTTGAAAGTTTTGAGTAATTCGCACTTTTCAAAGCCAAGAATTTCTTTGATTTTATCTTGCAAACTCTTTAAGAAGACAAAATTGCCTTTTTCTGTAGCAAATAAGCCGTATTCGAAACGAGGATTTAAAGTAATTGCTTGATCTCCTGGGACAGTCCATGGGGTTGTGGTCCAAGCGATGATTTTAGAATCATTAGGTACAACACCTTTTCCATCAATGAAATCAAAGTAGATATACATGGTTCTTGCTGGAACGTCTGCATATTCAACCTCAGCCTCAGCAAGTGCGGATTCGCTTGATGGAGACCAGTAAACTGGTTTAAGTCCTTTATAAATCAAGCCCTTAAGAGCCATTTTAGCAAAGACATCAATTTGTCTTGCTTCATATTCTGGAAGCAAGGTCATATATGGATGATCATAATCACCCATACATCCTAAACGCTTAATTTGTCCTTTTTGATGCTCGACTTGTTTTAAGGCGTATTCCTTACAAAGATTTCTAAAATCGACTACTGGAGTTGTTTTTCTATTGACTCCACTTTTTGTGACTTTAACCTCGATTGGAAGACCATGTGTATCCCAGCCAAAAATGAATGGGGTTTTATATCCCATCATGTTCTTATAACGGATAACAAAATCCTTCAAAAGTCTGTTTAACATATGACCACAATGAATGTCGCCATTGGCATATGGAGGACCATCATGCAAAAGATACTCGTCGCATCCTTCACGATTCTCGTTCATTTTTTCGTAAAGATGCATATCTTCCCATTTGGTGAGCATCTTTGGTTCTTTGTTGATAAGATTGGCTCTCATTTCAAAGCCAGTTTGAGGCATCAACAAAGTTTTCTTCATCTCATTTCCCATTCCTTCTTCTCCTTTGGGCAAAAAGAAAACGCCCTCTAAGGGCGCTGATCGCGCGGTACCACCTTAGTTCGGATAAAAATCCGCTCTCAAGAAGCTTTTAACGCAAGCATAACGTCTTCCTTACATCTCTTCAGGAGGATGGTTCCCATAGTGATGGATCTTCAGCGTGCCTCGTTCTCATCCAAGAGGCTCTCTTTTCTTTGCTTCAGACCGCTCTATGATCTTAACCGCGTTAAATATAGACTATCTAAAATTCTTTTTCAACAAATTTGAAAAAAGCCTTCTTTAGAAGAAGGCCTAACTCAATCGTCACTGAAATGTGGCATTAAGCTGTCAGAAAGGTCGATATCTGGTCCGAAATCGTTTTCCGAAGAAGCTCCAGGATCAGAAGAAGTTTGATCATTGAGCGAAGGTGTTGGTTGAATCATTGGCGTATCTTCTGGGGCAGAGATAAAGTCTTTATCGCCATCGAAATCTGCAGCAATTACGCTAACAACAAGCGCATCTTCAAGATTTGGGTTATTGGAGATTCCGAGTTTTACGTCTGTTGCTCCTCCAGCCTCATCGATGATTTTCATAACGCACTTTTGTGCTTCGTACATTGTTACTTGTTGTCCGCAAGTTATCGAACAAATAGCGCGTTTTGCGCCTTGAATCTTAGTTTCGAGTAATGGGGAATTTATGGCATTTAAAGCAGCTTCTTCAGCTTTATTTGGTCCTTTGCCCATGCCAAAGCCAATCAAAGCAACGCCAGAATCCTTCAAAGTTGATTTAACATCCGCAAAATCAAGATTCATTTGTCCTGGAACAAGGATTAAATCCGCGACTGTTTTTACCGATTGAGCGAGAATGTGATCGGATTCTTGGAAAGCTTTATCAATCGGAACTCCACCAGCTGAAGTAAGAAGCTTATCATTAGAGACAATTATTATTGAATCAACGACGTTCTTGAGATTCGTTAATCCTTGAATAGCGTTTTCTGTACGTTTTTTGCCTTCAAAAGTGAACGGACGTGTAACAATAGCGATTGTTAACGCTCCAGCGTCTTTCGCTATTTTGGCTACTACTGGGGCAGCACCAGTTCCAGTGCCTTTCCCCATGCCTGCGGCAATAAATACCATATCTGCGCCTTCGACAATTCTTTTGATTGTGTCTGTAGATTGCTCAGCAGCTAGCTTTCCTACCGCTGGTTCTCCTCCAGCGCCAAGTCCTCTTGTTGATTCTTTTCCTAAAATCACTCGATTAGGAGCTTTGGAAGACGCCAAAGCTTGCTTATCTGTGTTCATTACGTAGAACTCAACATTACGGATATTATCATCAATCATGCGGTTAACAGCGTTATTTCCCGCACCGCCAACACCGATAACAACGATTCTAGCAACAGGTTCAAAGCTGTCTAAATCATCGCTGTTGATGTCAGGATCATATTCTTCTTCGTCCATAGTTTTTCTCCTTTATTTTGCGCTTTTTATTCTCTTCGAAGCGATGATACGCCACGACAGTTTTCAATTAAGCTTGATTTTTTGTTTTTTCCTTCAGCAACTATCATTCCAAGAAGATTAGTCGCCTCGCTTTCTCTTGCGCCAATGATATTTGGCAAATAAGCGTATAGTTTTCTTGCGCCAAGCTTCCTCGCAAGAAGGGTCCCAATCCCCTTCAAACGCGTGTTTCCGCCGATGAGAATTATTGGATATGCCCCATATGTTTGACCCTCGGCAGCGCCAAGTTCTTTTAAAGCCACAGAGAGATAATTGTGATATTCATCAAAATAGGATTCTATAACTCTATTCAAATCTTTTTGATAAATCCTGTTCCTAGTACCAGTTAGGGTATCGCCGTTGTATAAAGGCATCTCAAAACTATGGTTCGATAAATCATAGCCAAATCTCTCCTTAAGAGAATTTGCCACTTCGAACGGAATATTAAATTCCTTCGATATTCTCTCAGAAATTGAGTTTCCGCCAGTTTTAATGAACCTAGATGAATATGGCGCGCCTTTCCCGACAAAAGAAACCGTCGTTAAGTCAGAGCCCATGTCTAAAAGAACGTATGATTCTGGATAGCCTTGGCTTATTTTTATTAGTTGCGAGGCACAATATGAGGCAACGCTACTTCTAAGCAATCTAAATCCCGCATCTTGTACAGCTTGGCTGAAACTATTTAACAAATCAGACGGCAAGGTATAAACCTTGGCCCTGATTGTTAATGATTCCGCCTTTCTTCCAAGAGGAGGCTCTTTGTAGGCTTGTCTATCCGCGACATAATAATCAGGCACGACATCAACAATCACATTTCCTTGAGGACACTTCTCTTTTAAAACCAACGACATAACGTTTTCGATGTCTATTGGGGCAATCGTATCATCTGAGGCAATAACGTTTGAAGCCTTAGTCGATTCGAAAGTTTTAAATCCAAGAGAAGGCAAGACTAAGGAAACAGAATTTGGCTCCATTCTTAAGTCTAGTGATGGATCGTTTATGGAATGGAATTCTTGCAATTCTTCTACAAGCTTATCGTAATTAACGATTCTGCCGTTTGAAACTATACCTTGTATCGGTTTTTTACGATAGTAAAGCAAATGCGGAACGTCTTTAATTACGTATCCGACAGCGAATTTTATATACGACGATGTAATTTCTATTGCACGAGAATATCTAACATTTTCCATAAGCATATTCTATTCTAGAATAAGTTTTGTATCTTCTCAACAACTTTAGAAGTTACTTAGAGTTATTTTAGTAGTTTTTTAGTCGTTTTTAATAAATATGAATTATTCCATAAAACATAGATGAATAC
>CAVDTI010000124.1:0-3220 GCA_963611905.1 Faecalibacterium prausnitzii
AAGAAATAGGACTTAAATGCTCCATTGGCGTTGCTCCAACGAAGTTTTTAGCAAAAATGGCCAGCGACATGAAAAAACCGATGGGAATCACAATTATCTATCGAAAGGATCTTGATAAAACGATTTATCCATTACCAATCGATGCTTTTTTCGGGATCGGCAAGAAAACCTCTTCAAAACTAAAAGAGATGCGAATTTTCACCATAGGCGACCTTAAGAAAGCGATTGATAACAAAGATGAACGAATCGCTTCACTATTCGGTAAATCGTTCTCAAGAATAAACGAAGAAATAAATGGCTATGGGGATGATTTTGTCGATTCTACCCCGTTTGATCCAAAATCACTAGGGCACAGTGAGACCCTTCCTTTTGATACGAACGAAGAATATGTCGTTAGACAAAAGTTAAAAGAACTTTCAATTGAAGTCTCTGAAGGGATAAAACATGATAAAAAGAAAGCGAAAACGATTGTTTTAACGATTAGAGATTCGGATTTCAACACTCATAACAAATCGGAAACTCTTTCAGAAGGAACGAATGATTGGCAAACAATCTACAGCGTAGCATCTGGATTATACGAATCTTATTATCTAGGGATGATGATTAGACTCGTCGGAGTAACCTTGCAAAATTTATACAATCCCTCAAATGAAACTGTTCAAATGAATCTTAGGAACTATGGCGAATATGAAGAAATGGACAAAACAAAGTTATTAGTGAATGAACTCAATAGAAAAATGAAGAAACCCGCATTAAAAATGGCGAATGAGGTTAAGAAATATGGAAATAAATGAAGCGTTTGACAATTTCATTCAATATCTAAGAATTGAGCGAGGCGTTGCTTCGAATGAAACGGTAAAAAATTACCGAGAAGACTTTAAAATCTTTCTCTCTACCTTTGATCAGGTCAAAAATACCGACGACATTAACGTTGATATGTTACCAGAATTTGTTCGACGCCAAGATGAACTCGCTAGATCGTCCGCCACGATTCTTAGACGCTATAGTTTAATAAAAAATTTCTTTTACTTTCTTCTTGAAGAAGGACTGATAAAAGAGGAGATACCAGACGTAGACAAGCCAAAGTCTTCCAAAAGGCTTCCTTTTGTCTTAAGCAATGAAGAAGTTGATGAATTATTGGAAGCTCCCGACATTTCCAAAGATAATGGCATGAGAGATAGAGCGATGTTAGAAATAATGTATGCGACTGGCTTACGTGTTTCCGAACTTTTAGCGTTGAAATTCAAAAACGTAAATATGGAAAATAGGCTTATTACAATATACGGAAAAGGAAACAAACAACGTACAGTGCCTGTATCTTCGTTTGCTTTGGAATATCTTAGAAAATACATTGATGGTCCTAGAAAAAGAATTAAAGGATACCAAAATACGGATACAGTCTTTTTGAATAGAAACGGAAAGCCCATTTCAAGAACCTATTTTTTCATGCAAATAAAAAGATATGCCGAGCAAAAAGGCATAGATTCAGCGGTTTCTCCACATACATTGAGACATTGCTTTGCCACGCATTTATTGGAAAACGGCGCATCTTTGAGGACTGTTCAAGAAATGCTTGGCCATTCAAATATAGCAACAACTCAAATCTATACAGAGGTTTCGACGAAGCGAATTATGAGCGCCTATGATTTGTATGCCCAAAGAAAATAAAATATAATTGTGGTTAGAAATTCTTAACTAGCTAAGGAGGCAAAAATAAGAATGAAATATAAAAGAATATTCTTGATAGTTGCGGATAGCGCAGGCGTCGGAGAAGAACCTGATGCGGATCTTTTTGGCGATGTAGGCTCAAATACATGGGCTCACGCGGCTGAATCCATCGGAGGACTTAATGTTCCTTACATGGAAGGATTTGGCGTCGGAGAACTCGACAATATAATGGGTGTTAAATCAGTAAAAGAACATCGAAATAGTTTTGCTTTACGTTGCCGTGAAGCGTCTAATGGCAAGGATACATTAACTGGCCATTGGGAAATGATGGGAATTTTAACGAAACAACCATTTAAAACCTTTACAGATACAGGCTTTCCTAAAGAATTAATTGATGAACTCGAAGAAAAGACTGGGCATAAAATAATCGGCAACTATGCATCTAGTGGAACGGAAATCTTAAAAGTTTTAGGCAAGGAACAAATGAGAGATAATTCTTTGATTGTCTACACATCCTCTGATTCTGTTCTTCAAATCGCTGCACATGAAGAAACTACAGGAGTTAAAGAACTTTATAGATGCTGCGAAATTGCTAGGGAAATTTGTCTTAGACCTGAATATCGTGTTGGCAGAATCATCGCTAGACCATTTGTTGGGACGAATAAGGACGATTTCAAACGCACACCGAATAGACATGACTATGCTTTAAAACCTCCATTTGAAACGGATATGGGTATTCTAAAGAATAACGGTTTCATGACTAGCTGTGTTGGCAAAATTTCCGATATATTCGACATGGCTGGAGTTACGAAAACTGTTCATACAGTTTCCAACATGGATGGGATGGATAAAACAATTGAACAGGTTAAGAATGAAGATTGGACTGGTCTTTGCTTTGTAAACCTCGTCGAATTTGATTCTGAATATGGTCATAGAAGAAACGCTCCAGGATATGCAAAAGCTCTTGAAGATTTAGATGTCAGGGTTGGCGAAATGATGAAATACATGAGAGATGACGATCTTCTTATGATTACAGCTGACCATGGAAATGATCCAACATTCAAAGGAACTGATCACACGCGCGAGAAAGTTCCGTTACTTGTTTATTCACCGAGCATCACCAAAGGGCGTTACTTGGATGAAAGAACAACATTCTCTGATATCGGTGCAACAATATTGAAAAACTTTGGCTTGAAAAGAAGCGACGATTTAATCGGAACACCGATAGATGAGATTCTAGAATAGGCCAAATTAAGCAAAGAAAAGATGCCGTTAGCAAATATTTGTCTAACGGTTTTTCTTTTGCTCAAAGACAAAAATAAGTTTTTATGATGACTATATTTTATTTATCTTCAGCGTTAATCAGGTGAATAGAAAATAGTAAGATTTAATATGAATTAACATCAAAACTATCAGATTGATCATATTGGCAAGGAAATTATACATTCTGCAATTCATTGTCAATATTTTTTAAAAATAAAGGTTTTTGAGGATTTTAATACCAAATGTTAAAAGACAAGTTTTTTAAACACAACTTACAAAAATGATAAAG
>CAVDTI010000125.1:0-4383 GCA_963611905.1 Faecalibacterium prausnitzii
CAATATTACGCAAAGTTAGGAGATAACTATTTATGAAAAAATCTAAAATCATCATTCCATTAGCATTATCGATGTTGCTAGCTGGCTGTAACAACCATGGAGGAAGCTCTTCTGCAAGTTCCTCAAGTAGTTCTTCAGCGGCATCAAGTTCTTCATCGGTTAGTAGCAGCTCATCTAGTAGCAGCAGCTCATCATCGAGCAGTAGTTCTTCCTCAGAAGAAACCGAAAAATCAATTACGATTGAAGCCTTGAAGACAATTGTTGCTGCAGCAAAAGATAAGTTTGATTCCGTTGCTTCAGGCACGATTGTTAGCAGATATAAGACAAGTTATGAAGACAATACCGTTACATCTAATTTCGAGTATGGAAGCGATGAGAACGGCGTAGCTTCACACTGGAATGGTCAAAACTGGAATGGCAGCCCATTAGAAACATATATTTTAACCACTGAAGATGGTGAATTGATGACTGTCGATAAAGACGAAGATGGTGTTTTTTCGAAACCGTATGAACAATACCCTGATATAGGTTATGCTTTCGAATTTTATATTGGTTATAGTTATCCTACAGCGTATGGCGTAGAAGATTTGCTTGGAAAAATAGCAAGTGCTGCTGAAGAAAATACGAATAAAGATTTCAAAGCTACCCAAAAAGGCAATGATGTCAGTTTCTCTTTCTCTTATTATTCAGAAGATGACTCTATGAGTTTCACTAAGTTAGCCATATCTTTCAGCGTTGATTCAACTGGCGCGGTAACGAGCGCAACAATTCAATCTGATAGATACAACGATACCTCTTTCCTTGTTGATGAAGAAACGGGCTTAGTCACATTGGTAGAAGATGCCGTTCCAGGAGATGCTAGAACTTGGACAATAACTCAAAAAATTGGCACAAGAACTTATAAAAACGCTCTTGATTTGTCTACTTTCTATTTCACTTCGTTTGGCTTATCCCGAGTTGGTGATGACGATAGCGAAACCCCTGTTACAGAAGAATCTTCTATTACTATCTCTTCAGCTGATACTCTTAGTTTGAAACTCACAAACGTCTTGCCAGAAACCGCAAACGCTAATTTTGATAAACCTGTATTAAAGGTTCTTGAAGGAGACGAATATGGTCTTTATGGCTCTTATTCTTCTTACAATGGCTCTTTCGAGATTTCTCCTAATGAAGTTGGCACATACAAAGTTTCGATTGCTACAAAGAAAGTTGCTAAGACATTCTCTCTTGTTGTTGAAACACCAAAACCAACAAGCATCTCATTAAGCTATTTCACCCCATCTCCAGACGGATATTATGCGAATAATTATATTGAAGATTCTAAAGATGCAATAAGCGTTGTTAATGCCTATGTCGGCTGTGAATATATGTTCAAAGCTAGCGTTTATCCATCTGGCGTTGATCAAGAGGTGACTGTTAGTGTCGACAAAGATGCATCAACTTATAGCATTGAAGACACGTATATCTATACAGATGAATGGGATGAAGATGGAAGTTCTGTTAAAGGTTTCAAACCTTTAGAGGCAGGCGAATACGTTTTAACATTTGCAAGCGAAAGTGAACCAACCGTAACCAAGAAGGTTAAAGTTGTTGCCACGGATGTGACATTAAAAGATATCCTTTCTAAGAAATATGCCGTTCGTTCTGGGTATAATGGACCAGTCAAATACACCTTTGACTTTACTCCATCAGAAGACGGACTTAGTGGAAGCGCAACTGTGACCGATAAAGAAACAAATAAGACGGAAGTCGCTTCATATACTCTTACTAATGGAGATGACGGCTACACCTTTGCTTTCACCCATGTATCAGGTGAAGAAGGAATTGCAACCGACGACATCTATTCTTTAACTATCAGTAAAACATATGACCTTTATATCTTCTTTACCGAGGAAAACTATGAAGATGGTTACTATACGGCCGTTAAAGAAAGAACATTTGAATATCTCATCAACCAAAAATGGTTAGGAACATGTGATAATTACACTTTCTTTGTCACCCTATCCACGGATACCGGTATGGCAAACGGCAGAATGTACGAAGGCGAATACGAAAACAATAAGAGCCTCTATTGCAAATGGTCTTATGCTAAAAACGATGACGGAAGCTATACTGTAACGCTTGAAAACTCCAAAGATTCCGAGAATGAAATCTTCCCAAGTTTACCAGCAACCTTACAAGTGAACGCTGATGTTGACACTGTAACCGCTAGCTTCACTCACGAAGAAAAAACATTAACCTTCTCGATGAAATACGCTTCTGCTAGTAGAGGTGACTAGTCTCCATGAACAAAAAATATTGTTCTTTATACTTGATATTCCTTCTTTCCTCTTGTGGGGGAGAAGGAGTATCTTCTTTTCAAATAAGCTCTTTAGTAGATGATATTAAGCCTGCTGAGGGGCTAGTTTCTTCATCTTTAGTTCTTGAAAACACTTCGGATTTTAAGGAATCGGTTGCATGTTCAGCAACTGGTGAAGCAAAAATCCTTGTGATTCCCTGTCATTTTTCTGGTGAGAGGGATTTTAAAGAAACGGATAGAGAACTAATTAGAAAATCTTTCTTTGAAGATGATTTATCATCTAAAGGAGAAGGCAATTATTATTCTGTCAGAGAATTCTATAAGAAAAGCAGTTTAGGCAAATTGAATATTAGCGGCGAAGTGACCTCGATTTTGGAGGTCCCTTATACAGTCGAACGAATTGAGAATGATGGCAACTATTTCCCGGGTGTTCCTGCCGCTGAATATTTAAAGGTTGCTAGCGATAAAATTCTTCAAGAATTTGACACTAACAAAGATGGATATGTTGATAATGTTGTTTTCGTATATTCAACGCCAACAAGCGAAAGAAGCGGAAATTTCTGGGCATGGGTCAATACATTTGCCACCAGCCCAAATCTTTCTAGGCCTTCTCTTGCTCATCATATGTGGGTGGGAATCGATAACTTTACCGATGAAATGTATTATTCCAGCGATGCTCATTCAGTAATTCATGAGACTGGACACTTATTAGGCCTTAGGGATTATTATCCAAGCGATAATTACAACCTTGCCTTAGGTGGGCATTCGATGATGGACTACAACATCTCTGATCAAGATCCATATTCAAAGATGTTATTAGGATGGAATGATCCAATTTATTACGATTTTAAAGGATATGAAGAGGTAACTATAGACCTTCCTAAATTCCAGGGGAGTAACAAAACCTTGTTGTTCAAACCGAATTGGAATCACACAGTCATGGATGAATATCTCCTTTTTGAATATTACACCCCAGATGGTTTAAATGAACTAGATGCAAAAAATAAATATAACAACAGGCCTCTTGGCTTTACCGAATCGGGCATAAAGGTCTATCACATCGATAGCAGAGTTGCCAAATGTGTTTACAATACCGGCGAATCAAAACTTCAATTTGATTCTTATGCTTCTGAAATACCAGAGAAATATGAATCAAATGTCTATTACGTTATTGGTGCCTCGAATAGCGAAGAGGATTCTAGAACAGACGCTTCAAGACAAGGAAGATATAAGCAAATTGCCTTAGTGGAAAATAAGCAATACAATGAACTTCAATCTGGAAAGACCGCCGATAACGATTCACTTTTCCAAGAAGGAGACGTCTTTGATTCATCAACTAGTGCATATATTCTAAACGGAAATTGGAATGATAAAACACAAATCGGTCTTAAAATGGAGGTAAAAGAACTCGCATCATCTTATGCGAGAATAACACTTACTTATAAAGGAGAAACAGCATGAAAAAAAGAAAAGTAAAATCTTGTTTTGCCCTGCTTTTAGCTCTGGGCTTAGTTTCTTGTCAAAACGAAAACATTTCTTCATCTATTGAGAGTTCTTCGTCTGAAAACTCTTCTAGTGAGAGTTCTTCGTCAGAGCAAATCATAACCGTAAAAAGCCTCTCTGAAGCAATCGCAAACACTTCTTCATATAGTTTTGATGTAGAGCTTAATGATGGTTCTACATATGTTTATCAAATTTTCACAGAGGATTTTTTCTATTACAGACCGAATTCTGAAGGATATTTGATTCTTGATTCCGATCCTGATTTTATCCATGCTTTTACAACCATAAGACATGAAGATAATTACTATGATTATGACATGAATGTTCATGGAAGAAATTATGTAAAAAGCGATCGTTCAACCTGTTTTTACGTGGACTTTTTGGATATTTTAAGAAAATATGCGGATGATTTCGTCTTAAGTGGCGATAAGACTTATTCTTGTTCGGTATCCGCGATAGGAAGTGAGCTTAAGGAATATTTCCAGAGCCGTGCTTTTGCTTATACAAATTATTTTGAAGTAAAAGTTGGAAACGATGGTAGACTTGCCTCTTTCACCTCATACGAAAAAGACGAAAGTGGA
>CAVDTI010000126.1:0-14204 GCA_963611905.1 Faecalibacterium prausnitzii
CACCATCATGAAACAAGCACCATTTATTTCCAAAAATCAAAAAATCACTATGATCGCCCCTTCTTTTGGGGTAACTACTGAACCATATCTCACTAGATACATTCAAGCAAAGAAGAATTTAAAACGTTTGGGTTTTCAAATTGAAGAAGGTTGTTGCGTCAATCTTGCAGAGGGGATTGTCGCATCATCAACCCCAGAGAAACGTGCAAAAGAATTCATGGACGCATATGAATCAGATTCCTCTCTTATCCTCTCTGTTGGAGGAGGAGAATTAATGGATGAAATATTGCCGTACATTGATTTTAATAAGATTGAAAATCTCCCACCAAAATGGTTCATGGGTTTTTCTGATAATACAAATTTAACTTATACCTTAACCACAATAACAGATTTGATAACAATCTATGGCCCTTGTGCCCCATCATTCTTTGAAAAGCCTATTCGTTTAAATCAATTAGATTCATTAAAAATGCTCGAAGGAGAAAAAGAATTCTCTGGATACGAAAAATGGAATAAGCCGAACTTCAAAAAGAGATTTGATCCGAGCGTTAAAAAAGAAGCCAATCCGCTACATCGTTTCCGTTATATGAGCAAAAAGATCATAACTCCATATAATTGGACAAATGATGTTGAAGGAAGATTGTTAGGCGGTTGCTTAGATTGCCTTTCAATGATTTGCGGAACGCGTTTCGATAAAACTAAAGAATTTATATCCAGACATCCAGAAGGCATCGTTTGGTATCTTGAAGCGTGCGATTTGTCTCCATTAGGAATACGTAGAGTTCTTTTTCAATTAAAAGAAGCGGGTTGGTTTGATAAGGTCAAAGCCTTCTTGATTGGCAGACCTCTTTGTTGGGATAACGCTCCGTTTGGGTTAGATAGATTTGAAGCGGTCAAAGGAGTCCTATCATCATTTAACGTACCAATCTTATTTGATATTGATTTGGGACATTATTCACCATCTTTGCCAATAAAGAATGGCGCTTATGCGAAAGTGTCATACAATAATAGCAACATTCACTTCGAGTATAAGGAGTAAAAATATGAAAAAGGCAATTAAGATTCTAAGCATCATCGATGTGGTCCTAACTATATGTTCCATGTTTACAACATTCATCTTCTTCTTAATTTTCATTGTTGCATTAAACTCAAACGACATAATCGCTGAAGCGGCAAGACAAAACAACGTAACAGAAGAAACTATTAGACTAATACTCACTGGATATATGGTCGGATTATTGATCGCGACAATATGGCAAATACCTGGTTTGGTATTTGATTTCATCTTACTAAATCACGCTTCAAGCGATAAGACATACAGCCAAGCTAATTGGATTGTTTATGGTGCTTTATCAATAGTCTTTGCTGATACAGTTGTTGGCATTCTTGCAATAATCTATGCGGTTATGCAATTAGAACACAAAAACAACAACAACGTTCAAGAAGTGCATTTTGAAGAAAAATAACATTCAATCATTCAAATTCAAGGCGGTTATACGATAGATAATCGCCTTTTTCGTTTTTTTTCATAATACATTTATTACGAATTTGCAGATTTTTTAAAACAGCAACAAAAAAGAACCCTAAGATTTTCTCTTAAGGGTTCATAGTTTTGTTAAATTTATTTCTTAATTGGTTTTAAGACGGATAAACCACCCATAAACGGACGTAAGACCTCAGGAATGATAACTGAGCCATCCGCTTGTTGATTTTGCTCTAGAAGGGCCGGGAATACACGGGAGGTGGCTAAGCCAGATCCATTTAAGGTGTGGCAGAAATGCATCTTGCCATCTTTATCTTTATAACGAATCATTCCTCTACGAGCTTGATAGTCTCTTGCATTAGAAACGGAAGAAACTTCTTTGAAAATACCCATAGATGGAATCCAAACTTCGATATCGTAAGTTCTAGCCATAGAGTGAGAGCAATCACCTGCGGCAAGTTTATCCAATTGATAGCAAAGTCCTAAACCTTCAAGAAGATGTTGAGCTTTCTTTACGAGTTCATCGAACGCCGCATCAGAGCCGTCATCTGTCGTGTATTGAACCATTTCTACTTTATCAAATTGATAACCACGAATCATTCCTCTCTCTTCGGTTCTATAAGAGCCTGCTTCACGTCTATAGCAAGGAGTATAGGCGAAATATTTCTTTGGAAGGTCATCGATTGAAAGAGTTTCATCGCGATGGATGTTAACTAAGGCTGTTTCTGCGGTTGGAAGAACGAATTTCTTTGGATCAGATCCTTCAAGCCAGAAGACATCATTTTTGAATTTAGGGAATTGCCCTGCGGTGAAACCGGATGCTTCGTTTAAGAGATGAGGTGGCAATATCATGGTGTAACCATCTGCAAGGTGAGTAGAAACGAAGTAATTAAGAAGAGCCCATTCAAGTTGAGCACCTAAGCCTGTATAAATCCAAGTTCCAGTGCCGGAGATTTTAGCAGCTCTCTTATAATCGATTAAGCCAAGTGATTCCGCTAATTCAACATGATCTTTTGGTGTGAAACCATCGAACGTAGGTTTCTTGCCCCAGGAATAAACAGGAGTATTGTTTTCCTTACCACCTCCGACTAAATCAGGATCTGGAAGATTTGGAAGAACTTCGATTTGGGATTGAATGTCTTCTTCGACTTTCTTTAATTCTTCCTCGTGATCTTTGTTCTTAGCGGCTAACTCCTTAACCTCTTTGAAGATAGCTTGGACATCTCCACCTTCTTTCTTCACTTGAGGAACGGATTTCGATAAGCGGTTTTGTTGAGCTTTGTTTTCCTCAACCTCTTTTGTTAATTCTCTTCTTTTTTGGAAAAGAGCGAGTAATGGAGCTGGGTCAAAATCCCAGAGTTTTTTTGCTAAAGCCTCTTTAACATATTCAGGCTTTGCTTCAATTAATTTTGGGTCAATCATTTAGAACCCTCCTTGTTAATTAATGATTTGTAAATGGTCTTTAGAGATCTTCCAAGTTTCTTAAGATTATTATCCTTAGCAACTTTGTACCCCGACATTATAGTCTCTTCAAGAGATTTTGGTGAGAAGGAAGGTAGGAAATTAATAACGTCTTCTTGTGTTTTGAGATTAGTTATTGAATCCGAATATTCCTTCGCGATTTCTGAATTTTCCAAATTTCCCACGTAAAAGACCGCTGTTTTTGCTGCAAAAGCTTCAAGAAGAACCATTTGATTCTCAGTCATTCCTTCAAAAACCAACAATCCAGCAGCTCCTTTAAGTGCTGAACAATATATATCATCAGGAATAATAGGAGAAAAGATTAGGTTTTTTTGATTTTTCTTGTTCATTCTTCTTAAAGACCATGCTTTATTGCCGTACTTTCCACCAAGAAAGAAGAAACGACATTCAGGTATGGCGGAGGTAAGACTCCTAATCATTTGAATGTTTTTCTTATCTTCATAGTCGCCAACGATCAAGAAATAATTTTCATCAGAAGAGATTCTTTCGTAACGTTGAAAGGCTCTTTGGGAAAGTAAGTCTATTGAATTGAAACGAACAATGTTAACACCTGGAGTTACGATTTCGATTCTTTTATTCGGAAACTCCTTTTCCACCAAACTTTTTGCAAAGAAAGATGGAACAAGGATGACATCCGCCAACTCTAATAATTTCTTAGCCTTTAAGGAGAAGGTCAACTCTCCATTAAGCCTTTCATTAAGGAAGGAGGCGACAGGATCATCTTCCGCATAAAGAGCCGAAACCACAAGAGATATGCCTTCTGCTTTGACGTTTTTTGCTAATGTTTCATCTTGTGGAGACATTAGATGGGCAACATCGGGCATAGCATAGATTGAATCTACCCAGGTAACATCATTGAGTTCTAGGGCTCCTTTGATGTTTTTTCTAAGGCGCATGCCCTCGAAGATATCTTTTGAGGAGCCCGGATCAAAATGAATAAAGATTTTCATTTTTATTCAACGTCGTTTGGCGTTGGGTTTGAGGAATTGTCTCCTTCGGAAACATCATCAGGAGTTGGATTTGAAGGAGTTTCTTCGCTTGTAGCAACTAATGATGGGTTGATTTCATCATCAACAACCGGTGTTTCCTCTTCAGCCGTTTCATCAACGTGAGGAACGATAGTTAAGGATGCGACCTTGTTTCCTGGATCAAGAGAAATAATCTTAACGCCAACAGTATTTCTACCAGCAATGTGAACTTGTGATAATGGAGTACGGATAACGATACCTTTATTCGTGATAACAATTAAATCTTCATCGCCCTTAACGGCACGTAAAGCGGTTAATGTACCATTCTTTCCGTTGTCTTTGATGGAGAAGACACCTTTAGCACCTCTAGATGTTAAACGATATCCATCATAGTGGGTTGTAGAGCCGTCTTCATTCGTGACGTCAGTATCAGAGAAGTAAGAAAGCTTACCGAAGCCATTAGATGTTAAGGCAAGAGCGATATTTCCATCCATTGAACCGGTGACATCAACTAAGTAAGAACCATCTTTAAGATTCATACCAGAGACACCTGCTGCAGTTCTTCCCATCGCACGAACTTCATCTTCATAGAATGTACAAACCTTACCATTGCTTGAAGCGAGTGAGATTAAATCATGGCCAGAGGTCTTCTTAACATTAAGCAATTCATCTCCTTCTTTGAGAGTAATTGCTCTCTTACCATTGGAATGGATGGAGGTAAATTCTGTAAGAGCAGTTCTCTTAACAACGCCACCCGTTGTAGCAAAGAAGAGATAATCTGTATCTTTGTATTCATCGCAAGGAACGATAGCAACAATCTTTTCATCTTGTGCGAGATTTAAAAGGTTGATCGCAGGAATGCCTTTAGAGTTTCTTTCTCCGTCAGGAATCATGTAACCACGTAAACGATAGACAAAGCCTAAACTAGAGAAGAACATGATGTCCGTATGAGTTTTTGTATGTAACATCAATTGAACAAGATCGCCGGAGGTTGTTGTAATACCCTTAACTCCACGTCCACCTCTATTTTGTGTACGGAAGGTGTCATCAGACATTCTCTTGACGTAGCCTTTCTTTGTTAAGACAACGAGAATATTTTCTTGTGGTAATAAGTCTTCGTTATCGATGTCCGCAGCTTGGTTAGAAATTTCCGTTAAACGGTCATCGCCAAATCTATTTCTGACTTCTTCAAGTTCATGAATCATCATTTCAAGAATGTTCTTGGAATCGGATAAAAGCCATTGATAATGTTCGATATTCTTCGTTAATTCCGCGTGCTCGTTTTGAAGTTTTTCTTGTTCCAATCCTTCTAAACGACGTAATGTCATAGCCAAGATAGCATCAGTTTGAGGCTTGCTTAAGCCGAACGCTTCGTTTAATTTTGCCGCAGATTCTTCGTCCGTTTTACTGCCACGGATGATATGAATAACTTCATCGATATTGTCGTGAGCAAGAATTAAACCAACGACTATATGATCACGGTCTGTATCTCTCTTGAGTAAGAATTTTGTTCTACGTGTTAAGACATCCATTTGGTGATCAATATAGGATTTGATCATCGGAATGATGCCTAAGACTTTTGGTTCTCCACCAACTAAGCAAAGATTGATAACACCGTATGTGATTTGTAATTGAGTGTGTTTTAAGAGGTTATTTGCGACAACTTCAGGAATTGTGTCTCTACGAATTTCGATAACGACACGAATACCTTCTTTGGAGGATTCATCACGGATGTCTGTAATTCCATCAATGATTTTGTCACGGACTAATCCCGCCATATTCTCAATCATCGCGGCTTTGTTAACTTGATAAGGAATTTCCGTAACGATAATTGAGGATTTGCCGTTTGCACTTTCTTCAATGTGATATTTAGAACGGATGTTGATTGTACCAGTACCGTTTGTGAAGTAATCAAGAATGCCTTGTCTTCCTAAAATAACGCCACCAGTAGGGAAATCAGGACCGGAGATATAATTTTGCATCAATTCTAGTGGAGTGATTTCTGGATTTCTTGCAACAGCAATCGTAGCGTTTATTGCTTCGGTTAAATTGTGAGTTGGCATATTTGTAGCCATACCGACAGCAATACCTTCTGAGCCGTTAACAAGAAGGTTAGGGAAACGTGATGGGAGAACAGAAGGTTCTCTTTCTGTGCCATCGTAGTTATCAACGAAATCAACCGTGTCTTTATCTAAGTCACGAACCATTTCAACAGCGAGCTTAGTCATACGAGCTTCTGTGTAACGCATAGCAGCTGCTTCATCGCCATCGACGTCACCGAAGTTTCCGTGCCCATCAACTAAGCAATATCTCATAGCAAATGGTTGAGCCAATCTAACGAGGGTTCCATAAAGTGCGCTATCGCCATGAGGGTGATATTTACCCATGACGTCACCAACAATACGGGCGGATTTCTTATAAGGTTTTCCTGGTTGCATACCAGATTCGTTCATGCCAAAGATGATACGTCTTTGAACTGGTTTCAAACCGTCACGAACATCAGGAATAGCACGGCTTTCGATAACTGACATTGAGTAGTTAAGGAAGGCGTTTTGGACTTCTTCGGTAATTTCCCTATCAATTAATCCAGGAACAATACCGGCAACAGCCCCTTCATCATTTGAAGAGCCACCATTTGTGACTTCTTCATCTTTCTTTTCTTCTTCTGCCATATTTTTCTCCTTTCATTAAATATCAAGGTTCTTAACGAACTTAGCGTTCTTAGAAATGAATTCCTTACGTGGTAAGACTTCATCGCCCATAAGGTCTGTGAAGGCTTTATCAGCAAGAGTTGCATCATCGATTGTGATACGAATCATCTTTCTCGCCGCCGGATCCATGGTCGTTTCCCAAAGTTGTTGGGCATCCATTTCACCAAGTCCTTTATAACGTTGGAATGGATAGCCAGCTTTAAGTTGAAGGGCTTTCTTCAATTGTTCAAGTTGATCATCGTTATAGGCGTAATAAGCTTGACCTTTGTAATCAATCTTATAAAGAGGTGGTTGAGCGATATAAACATATCCACCATCGATAAGAGGTTTCATAAAACGATAGAAGAATGTGAGTAAAAGGATGCGGATATGATCGCCGTCGACATCAGCATCGGTCATGATAACGATTTTATGATATCTAATTTTGCTAACGTCGAAATTCTCACGAATACCAGCACCGATAGCAGTAATCATGTTTCCGATTTCAGCATTACGGAAGATACGTTCTTCATTCGCTTTTTCGACGTTAAGAATCTTACCTCTTAAAGGCAAAATGGCTTGGGTACGTCTATCACGTCCGGTTTTTGCCGAACCACCGGCTGAGTTACCCTCAACGATGTAAAGTTCACATTCTTGTGGGTCTTTAGAAGAGCAGTCTGCTAATTTACCAGGTAATGTTGTAATTCCTAATGCACTCTTACGTGTGGATTCACGGGCTTTTTGAGCGGCCATACGTCCAGATGCAGCAAGTTTAACCTTTTCGATAATAACTTTAGCTTGATCTGGATGTTCAAGAAGGTATTCTTGTAAATAAGCACCTACAACGGTGGAGACAATCTTACGAACTTCGGAGTTACCAAGTTTTGTTTTTGTCTGACCTTCATATTGTGGGTTAGGATGCTTGACGGAAATGACGCATGTTAAGCCTTCACGGCAGTCATCTGTTGTGAAGTTAGAGGATTTCTCGTCAAGGAATTTATTCTTACGTGCGTAGTCGTTGATTGTTCTGTTAATCGCAAGGTTAAAACCTTCAACGTGGGTTCCGCCTTCTTTTGTGGAGATGTTGTTACAGAAAGAATAGACACCATCATTGTTGTAATAGTCGGTCCATTGCATAGCGACTTCGGCGTAGATTCTTTCTTTTGTACCATCAAGAAGAGTGACCTCTTCGACACCTTGGCAATATAAGACTTCGTTATTAATTGCTAATTTTCCTGCGTTAATGAAAGAAACATATTCACGAATACCGCCATTATAAAGGAAGACTTCGCTCACTGGAGTTTCAGGACGTAGGTCGGTTAAGGTGATCTTAACTCCACCGTTTAAGAAAGCCATTTGACGTAAATGGTTCTTAATTGTGTCATAGTTATAAATCGTTGTTTCGGTGAAAATATCTGGATCTGGTAAGAAGTGAACTTTTGTTCCGTGTTCTTCTGGGCCGCATGTGCCGATTTTCTTTAAGTGTTCAACGATGTGACCACCGTTTGTGAATTTAACATAATAAACTCCACCATCTTTATGAACGGTTACTTCGCATAAGGTAGAAAGAGCGTTAACGACTGAGGCGCCAACACCGTGTAAACCTCCAGAGACTTTATAGCCTCCGCCTTCACCGAATTTACCACCAGCGTGAAGAATTGTATAAGCAGTTTCAACGCCAGATAATCCGGATTTGGAAACAATATCTACAGGAATACCACGTCCGTTATCGGAAACGGTGATAGAGTTATCTTTTTCGATTGTAACTTCGATGTGATCGCAATAACCAGCTAAAGCTTCATCGATTGAGTTATCAACGATTTCCCAAACAAGGTGATGAAGACCTGCGCTAGCTGTTGTGGCAATATACATACCAGGACGTTTTCTAACAGCTTCAAGTCCTTCAAGAACTTGGATGTTTTCAGCAGTATATTTTGCATCGGCTTTTTCTATTTTCTTTTCATCGGTAACGTCTTCGATTTTGTATTGGAATTTATCTTCCTCTTGCAAAGACTCCGCACTAACTCCGCTTTGTTTGGCGGCTTCGATCAACGCATCCTTTTCGGGATTCGATTGATTCAAGTCAGCAGATTCGTTTTTCTTTTCTTCTGCCATATCATTTCCTCCTTGTGGCCATATTATTCGAGACATCTATTACAACGTCTCCATTTATAGAATCATCAGCAGAAGTAACAAACACCTGCCCAAGATTCGTTAACAAAGTTGATAATTTTTGAGAATGTCTATCATCTAGTTCACTATAAACATCATCAAGAATTGTGATTGGTTTTTTCGTAACATCTTCAATCAAGAAGAAAGGCGAAATTTTTAGAATTATCGCCGCTAAGCGATTCTCTCCTTGTGAGCCGTATAAGGCTATGTTTTTCTCATCAAGAAGAAAGATGAAGTCTTCACGATGGACGCCAATCGTCGTCGTTTTGTGAAGAAGATCGCTATCTAAACTTTTCTCATAAGCCTTTTTAGCTGTTTCTTTAAAGTTTTCGCTTTTAATAAACGGTTTATAGGCAATTCTCACCTTTCGGTTGTTTTCATAGAGTTTGTTAGCGACATCGTTAAGAATTTCATTGAGTCTTCCGATGTAGTCTTCTCTGTACTTGATTATCGGTTCAGAGACCTCTATCAGTCTTTCTGTGAGCAATTCGAGATATCTTCTGTCTGCGTTTTGAACTTTCAAAGCCGCATTTCTTTCCTGAAGAATCTTTGAATATTTCCCGATTAAGGACAGATATTCGGAATTTTCTTTAGAAATCGATACGTCTAGGAAGTTTCTCCGTATCGAAGGAGAATCCTTGAATAGGTTCACATCTTCCGGCGAGAAGAGAGTGACGTTAAGTAACTTAGATAATTCGCTAAGACGTTTTATCGGCTTACCATTGATCGTTATCTTCTTTCCTTTCGCGGTAAGAAAAATTTCAACTTTTCTAGTCAACTCTCCCTCATGGATTGAAGCTTTTAAAAATGCGGCTTCCTCTCCATAACGGATTAATGTTCTAGTATCATTGCTTCTCCAGCTTTTACACAAAGAGAAGAGATTGATGGCTTCAACGATATTCGTTTTGCCAGACCCATTCTTCCCCACGATAAGATTTCGTTTTGAAGAGAAGTCTAAGTTCAACGATGAGTATGAGCGAAAATTCCTAAGCTCTAAGTGGGTTACAATCATTCGTGATTGATTTTCAATATGAGAGAAGGAAGTTCAACGACGTCGCCATCACGAAGTTTCTTACCTCTTCTGTTTTCATCTTCTCCGTTTACCAAGATTTTTGTTGAAGCGAGATACGCTTTTGCATCTCCTCCTTCATAAATTACGTTGGCAAATTTCAAAAGTTGTCCCAAAGTGATGTAGTCTGTTCTGATGGTTATTTCTTTAACTTCTTTTGTCATATTCTTTTACCCTATTTATATTTTACTACTATGTAGTAAGGAATTAAAAGAGAAATAAGCTTAAAAATAGCGTATTTTTAACGAAAGACATTAAATCGTAATTTATATCGTTTTTGTGTCTTTTTTCGCTCTATGGGCTTAATTTTGCTTTATTTAGGCATAGATGATCGTTAAAAAGCGGCCGAGAGTATCGAAAAAGGCACCAGTCTCCTGATGCCGAGCTTTTTTGTTGGTTATTTTTTAACGGGTTCTCATTGGAGTGATGAGTTCAACCGTTGAATCGTCGTTAGGATTCACGACAACGAATGGTTTCATCTCACCGATGAATTTGAGTTCAACGTCATCCGAGCAAAGCGCTTTGACGGCTTGAGTAACAAAGAGAGCGTTGAAGGCGACCTCTAAACGTTCGCCTTGATATTGAACAGAATCAATGGTTTCCGCGCCAGATCCAAATTGATCACTGGATGAAGAAACCTCTACGCCATTACTAGACATGGTTAGTTTAACGACTGCCGCACGATCCGTAACAAGAATCGACACACGATCAATGGCGTTAAGCAATGCGCTTGCACCAATGCTTAGGCGGTAATTGAAATTTGAAGGAATGATTGAATTAGAAACTGGGTAATCACCTGCGATCAAGCGACTCTTAACAATGGTATTTCCAAAGCTAAAGATAATTTTGCTTCCGCTGGCTGCAATTTCCACCTCAGGGATGTTTTCAAAAAGTCTTGTGACTTCGATTAAGGTTTTTGCTGGAACATTAGCAGAGAATCTGATTGATTCATCTATTGAAACGATCTTTCTTGATAACCTCGCAGAATCCGTTGCTGTTGCAGTTAAGTGTCCGTCTTCTCCACGTAAATTGATGGCAGTAAGGATTGGTCTTGTGTTTTTGTCTAAGGCCGCAAAGGCTGTTGTTTCAACTAGCTTTGTTAAATCCGCACAGGAAACGTTAAACGTATTCTCGCCTTTTTCTAAATCGATGTCCGGATATTCATCTGCAGTTTGACAATTGAGTTGGAAGTTTGTGTTTCCGTCATCAATTTTTGCAACACGGTCATCGATGATTTCGATAGAAATTTCTTCTCCATCCATTTTTCTGACAACTTCAGTTAATAAGTGAGCGTTGATTAGAGTTGTACCAAAGGAATAATTTCTAATGATTTCTTTATCTTCCTTTGTTGGTGGAATAAGAGTCCAGATGGCAATGTCATCGTTGGATGCGGTTATTTCTAAACCGTTATTTCCCATTTCTAACTTAAAGCCAAGTAATGTTGGAAGAACACTCTTAGAGCCAATAGCTCTAGAGGCGATTAACAATCCTTTAAGAAGCTCATTTTTATTTATTGTGAAGCGCATATGTATTTACTCCTTTGTTTTTATAAATGTTTATTAATATTAATAATATATGTTGTGTGGATAATGTGGATAACTTTGATTTTTGCTTTTTAATTGTAACATTTGAATTTGCTATTACACATCAAATTATTCAATGTTTATCAATTCTTTAAGCGTTTTTCTAATTCTTGAATGACATTTCTTAGAGACTCGTCAGTTTTCAACGATTTCTCCACTTTGTTTACACCGCTTATAACAGTCGCGTGGTCTTTGCCGCCGAATACTTTGCCAATCTTTTTAAATGGAGTATCAAGCAAGACACGAATCAAATACATGGAGATGTGCCTTGCCATTGCGATTTGGCTTGTTCTGATGTTACCGGTGATTTGATATGGAGCAAGATTGTAATAATCAGCGACAACGTTGATTATCTTCTGCTCAGAAAGCTTTTCTTCGTCATCCTTTATATTAACCAGTCCAGAAACGGACTTCATCGCCACGTCCAAGCTGATATGCTTTGTTGGTTGGATGTTGATTGTGTAGAAGAGCAATCTATCGAAGGCTCCTTCGAGTTCACGAACGTTTTTGCCAAATCTAGAAGCCAAGAAAGATAAGGCATCATCGTCAAAATCGGATACATTGAGCCCATTTGCTTCAATTCGCATTTTAAGAATGCTTTCACAAGTTTCTTTCTCGGGCTGATTGATCGAAAGAGGCAATCCTTGCGTGAAACGAGTTCTTAAACGTTCATCCAATCCATTTAATTTTGATGGATGTTGGTCTGAAGTGAGAACTATCTGTTTTCCCATCGCGTAGAAGTTGTTATATATAGAGAAGAAAGTTTCTTCGGTGCTTTTCTTATTAGATAAGAATTGAACGTCGTCGACAAGTAACATGTCTACTGATGTTTTGAACCAATCAACAATAGAAATTCCTTCCCTGTCGCCCTTAACGTATTTGATGTATTCATCAAGGAATTCTTGGGCGTGAACGTAAAGGACTTTTAATTTAGGGAATTTCTCTTTTGCAGCATTTCCAACCGCATGTAATAAGTGAGTTTTTCCAAGCCCAGAATCACCGTATATTAATAATGGATTATAGAATTTGCCTGGGTTTTGCGAGGCCATAAGAGCAGCTTGATACGCTTCTCTATTCGATGGACCGACAACAAAACTTTTAAACGTGTAATTAGGATTTAGAATAGAATCCGAGAAATATTTAGGCGTTTCAACAACTTCTTGTTTGCTTTTTTCGTTTAACTGATCGCGTGTAACGAATTTTGCGACAAAGTTAGATTGAGTCGCACCAGCTGGAACGTTGTTGATCATATCCTTATATTTAGAATCAAGGACTTGAACGGCAACAGGAGAATTAACGACGATCAACATTTCGTTTCCTTGAATAGAATCGATATAGGAATCATCGAAGAATGTGTCGAAAACAAGGTTATCACCCATCTCCTCTTTAATCTTTGGGAGGATTCTATCCCACAATGCTGCTATCTCTGAAACGCTGTTATTCATAAAAATTACCGATTACAATTCTATGCGTTTTGTTGATAAATAACCATGAAAAATGCCTAAGAATTAAATTTTCCACATTATATAGTTCAAAATGGTCAGTTTTTGACTATATTTGCCGTTATCCACAATTTTACGAATGTGGAAAAAATGTGGATAACTTTCCTCAGATTTTATCTTTGTGGAAAATTCACGATATTCAATCTAATCAACATGTCAAATATTAATAAACACATAGTCGTAATCGAATGATTTTTGTTTTATCAACAGTTTCCACATTATCAAATTCACACCAATGTTAATAACGAAATACCGAATTGTGATCGTTGTGAATATTTTATTTTTTCCACATATTAACAATAAAACCCACCACTTTCGAATATTCGTATGAATTGTTAAGAAAATAGCGTTTTGTTCGATTGACAAGCCAAAATAAAAGAATGCCTAGAAAAAACGGCACTTTCTTGTTGTGAAAAATGTTTCAAATAATTATAATCACTACGCACGCAAGTGAACCTCGGAGGAAATAATCATGGAAGTCAAAACATATCAACCATCAAAAATCAAGCATGCTCACAAAGCCGGTTTCCGCGCTAGAATGAAAACCGCCAACGGACGTAACGTTCTCGCTCGTCGCAGAGCCAAAGGCAGAGCTAAAATCGCTGACTAATCCCTGAAATATGGGATTTTTGCATTTTATAACAAGTGATGAAAAGAATTAATCGTATATTAAAACGTCCAGAATTTTCTGAGATTATTACGAGCACACCGGTTGTAAAATCAAAACATTACGTCATCCATTTCAGGAAGAACGACTTCGGCTATTCACGTATCGGAATTAGTGTTTCAAAAAAGAACGGACACGCCGTTACGAGAAATAAAATACGTCGCCAAATAAGGGCGATGATTGCTTCTGATTATGATTTAACTAAATCCTTTGATTTAATTATCATAGTTCGCGTTAATTACAAACCGGAAGAGTTCTTCATGGAAAAATCTGAGCTGCTCGAGAGCTTAGCGAAAATTGGAGAACAACCTTGAAAAAATCAACAAAAGCAAAAATCTTTGGGGGAATCGTAGCCGTTTTTGGCGCGGCTCTTCTTTCAGGCTGTACCGCTAATTTCTGCTCTGAGGTAGATCAAGCAAGAATTGCTTACACCTACGAACAAGGAGTTACGGTTTATTGCTCAAAAGACCAAATCCCTGAAGAATACAAAGTCGATAACGGCAACACAGACTATCCGTTGAGTTGGCAAGTCTCTGAAGGCAACGACTCTCTTTGGGCATACATTCCTACCGATACTGAAGGATTGTT
>CAVDTI010000127.1:0-21548 GCA_963611905.1 Faecalibacterium prausnitzii
GTAATACATAGTATGCTAGATTTAATTCATATCAGAAAACAATATTACGTTGATAAAGAGCCGTTTGACGCCTTAAAGGATTTAACGGTTTCTTTTGCTGAAAAAGGTTTTGTCTGCATTTTAGGTCCTTCAGGATGCGGAAAGACCACGACTTTGAACATCATTGGTGGATTGGATCATTACTCAAACGGAGATTTATTGATTAATGGCAAATCGACAAAACAATTTAAAGATTCTGATTGGGATGCATACAGAAATGAACAAGTTGGTTTTGTTTTTCAACATTACAATCTTATAAATCATTCAGATGTTCTTTCGAATGTAGAGACTGCTTTGTTGTTGAACGGTGTTAAGCGCAAAGAAAGAAAAGAGAAAGCTTTAAAAGCTCTTGAAGCCGTTGGTCTTTCCGGAAGCGAAAAAAAGAAACCAAGCCAACTTTCTGGCGGTCAAATGCAGCGTGTAGCCATAGCAAGAGCCATTGTAAACAACCCAAAGATCATTTTAGCAGACGAGCCTACTGGCGCACTTGATTCAAAGACATCCGTGCAAATCATGGATATTCTTAAGAAAATGAGTGAGAACTGTCTTGTTATCATGGTTACTCACAATGCAGAATTGGCTTCCGTTTATGCGGATAGAATCATTGAAATGAAAGATGGGGAAATTGTTAAAGATTCCGCCCCTCTCCCAACAAACAAACCAATAGATAATTTGCCATTAGAGAAAAAGAAAACTTCAATGAGTCTTTTAACAACCTTTAAAAGTTCATTTCAAAATATTTGCACAAAGAAAACGAGAACAATACTAACTGCTGTCGCATCTTCTATTGGTATTATTGGCGTTGCCTTGGTTTTATCAATTACAAACGGATTTTCTTCTTATGTTTCTAACCTTGAAGCGTCAGTTGCTTCAGGTGTTCCAATAACGATAAACAAAGTAACTTATTCGTATACCTCAAATGATAAAAATGATGGATATACTCAATATCCAGACGATCAAAAAGTTTTCGTTTACGATACCTCATCTACAAAATCGATTTCTCATACAAACTACTATACAAATGAATATGTAAATCAAGTACTTAATCCTCTTGTGAGTGAAGGCTTGGCTCAATCGGTGATCTTAAATAGACAAGGGCTTAGCTTTAATATTTTTAAAGAATTAACTGCATCAGACGGCACGAAATCTTACGTAAAGATAAACCAATACAAATCTGCTTCTGCATCAGGCTCAATTCTTGATACAGCGATTTCTCTACCAACAACAATTTTCCATGAACTTTATGGCAAAGAAGAAGGATTAGGAAAATCCTACGATATCATCTCTGGACGTTTTCCTACTTCAAGTGATGAATTAGTTTTAATAACAGATAGGTATAATCGTGTAACCAAAAATACTCTTGTGAGTTTGGGATTACTGGCTTCCGGAGATAAAGAAACGGCAAGTATTTCGTTCTCTGATATTATCGGAACGACATATAAGTCTTATCTTCCGTCTAAATTTTATCAAGAGGGTGGAGATGATTTTAAACTTACAGTTAAGGCGTATAAAAATATTACTCCTACATATAATTTAAAGACGGGAAAAATCACCTACAAAGGCGAAGAGGAAGAAAAAACAATCAATAGATACATTGAGATTGATGATACTCAAGAGGGTTATGCGGCTCTATACAATAATGATGCAAAATATCAGCCTAAAATTCTAAAAATCGTTGGTGTTTTACGTCCATCTGAGACTTCTTATATTAATTTAATGCCTGCTTCAATCGGCTATCTCCCATCACTAAAGTATGAATTTGTAGAAGACACAGAAAAGAATTGCGGCGGTTTACAAAACGTAATGAAAAACGCTTGGTATTTTACTTCATCAAAAAACGATAGCGATGAAGATGGACTGGATCGTCTTGCTGAAGCGGTTAATAACGCTCTTTCTTATTTAACAAGCGGAGAAGAAACTTTAAGCACTTCCTTAGCAAACAAGATTGCCTCATCGATAAACTATGAATATTTTGATACTCAACAACGTTACATCGATGGCGGATATAGAATGGTTCCATACTATAGCGGATATTTCTCTGCAGCTAAAACCATTGGTGCGGATTATCGAGAAGACTTAGTTGGTAAATTTATAGACAAACTAGCAGCTTCTTCGGGGGATGAAAGAGATGAACTTATTTCTAGATTGATTGTTAGATTAAGCGAGCCTTCTTTCTACACGAATGAATACGAAAACGAAACGTTCGATATTAAAGATGATGACATAAATCTTGATTTCAACATTCTCGATTTAACAGCGTATTTTCAATCGTATTCCTTAATTACATCTGTTTTGATTTTCCCTTCATCGTTAAGTAACAAAGATGTTTTGAAAGCAAGGCTTGATGCATGGAATAGCAATGTTCCTGAATCTCAAGCTGTTTACTATACGGATATTATGTCTTCCTACACATCAACGTTAGGAACTTTAGTTTCATTGATATCGTTGGTGTTTGTGCTTTTTGCATCAATATCTTTAATCGTTTCTTCCATTATGACCGCGATTATCACTTATGTCTCTGTTGTAGAAAGAACAAAAGAGATTGGTGTTATTAGGGCGTGTGGAGCAAGAAAAAGAGATGTTGGGCATCTTTTTGAAGCGGAATGCGTGATGATTGGTTTGGCTGCAGGCCTTTTAGGAATCGGAGTAACTTTAATTTTAAATATTCCTTTATCGATGATTGTTGACCATTTGTATCCAGGCAACGGATTGGAACATATTTCTACACTAAACCCCCTACATGCAGTTATACTTATATTATTGTCCGTGGTTTTAGCTTTTATCTCTGGATTCATTCCAGCTAGGATTGGAGCAAAGAAAGATCCGGTAGAAGCTTTAAGGAGCGAATAATTTATGCCAACCCATCGAGATGAACTTATAGAAAAAATCAAGAATGCTCCACTTGTAGAGGTTGACTATAATGAAGGCTTAAACGATGAGCAAGTAGAAGCGCAAAGAAAAGCTGGCTTTGAAAATAAAACAAAAAAGAACGTTACAAAAACATATTGGCAAATAATCTTTGGCAACGTTTTTACCTTCTTTAACATTGTCTATTTCATCATTATTGCTCTTATGGCTGTTGCACAAATGGACTTAACTAATTATTTCTTTTGTCTTCCAGTTCTTTGTAACATGCTTATTGGTTTATTCACCGATATTCA
This sequence comes from Faecalibacterium prausnitzii, assembly GCA_963611905.1. Lineage (GTDB taxonomy): Bacteria > Bacillota_I > Bacilli_A > RFN20 > CAG-826 > UBA4951. The sequence goes on from CAVDTI010000127.1 coordinate 3,201, forward strand.
TACGAGACATTTAGTTGATAAGTTGCGTCTCATCACCGATCCTAAAGCGGTTGTTGTTCGTAATGGCAAAGAAATAACTATTCCTGTTAATGAAGTAGTCTTAAATGATGTGATGGTTTTGACTGCAGGAGAGCAAATCTGCGCGGATTCCACGGTGATTTTTGGAAAATTAGAAATTGATGAATCATTATTAACTGGTGAATCGATAAGCGTTACAAAAGAAGCTGGCGATACAGTTTTAAGCGCGACATACGTTAAATCCGGAAAGGCCTACGTTAGGGTTTCTAGAGTTGGCTCGGCTAATTATGTAGAAAGCATTCAAGCAAGCGTTAAACAATTTAAGCGTCCAAACAGTGAGCTCAAGTCTTCTTGCTTACGCATATTTTTAACGACTGGAATTGTTTCGGTTACTCTTGGTGTGGTTACGACTGCAGTCTGGGCTATTGGCGCGCATATCGATGGCACCTTAAATTACGAATCATATCAAAAATTTATTCCTTCATTATCAGGATCAATGATTGCAATGATTCCTGCTGGTTTATATCTTCTCGTTTCTTTAGCTTTGGCAGTTTCTATTGGAAGACTTGCAAGGAAGAAGATGAATGTTCAAGAACTCTATTGCGTGGAGATGCTTGCTAAGGTTGATACTATTTGCTTTGATAAGACAGGAACAATTACCGATGGTCAGTTGAATTTAGCAAATTTAGATTGTTATGGTGATTTTGAAAGAGAAGAACTAGAAAAATATCTCTATGCCATTTTAAAAGAAACCGGAGATAGCAATGCGACAGCAAAATGCCTCCTTTCTTCTTTTGCTAAATCTGATTTGAAACCAAGCAAAATTTTGCCTTTCGACTCTGATAAAAAATATGCATATGGATGTTTTGACAAGGTTGGCTCATTTATTTATGGTGCGCCTGAATTCATTAAAGGAAATGTAACTTCCGAGCAAAAAGAAAAACTCGACTCTTTAGCAAAAGAAGGTTTTAGAGTTTTGGGCGTTTATTTTTCCAAGAAAGCAATTAAGGATGAACTACCAAGTGATATTAAACTTATTGGTATCATTTCTTTAACCGACCACGTAAAGTCTGATGCAAGAAAGAACATCGAATGGTTCGTCTCTAATGGAGTTGATGTAAAAATCATCTCTGGTGATAATGCTGCGACAGTTTCTTACATTGCTAAAGAAGCAGGCGTTCCACATGCAGAAAACTATATTTCTATGGAAAATGTCGATGATTCTTCAATTGATGAGATTGCAACAAAATATGCGGTTTTTGGACGTGTTAAACCTGAACAAAAAGCGAGCATTATTGCAGCCTTACAAAAAGAAGGGCACAAAGTTGCCATGACAGGAGATGGTGTTAACGACATTCTTGCTCTTAAGAAAGCAGATTGTTCGATTGCCATGGGTTCTGGATCATCTGCAGCAAGAAACGTTTCTCACATTGTTTCTGTTGATAATGACTTCTCTAAACTTCCTGATGTTGTTGCAGAAGGAAGAAGAGCAATTAATAACCTTCAAAGAAGTGCATCTTTATTTTTAGGAAAAACTATATTTGCTATTGTTCTTAGCTTTGTTTTCCTTATTTCTCAATTATGTGGGGGAATTCCTTATCCATTCGCACCAAAGAATTTGTATGTTTGGGAAATTATCACAATTGGCGGAGGAGGTTTCTTCCTTGCCCTTCAAAAGACTAATGACAGAATAAAAGACAGCTTCATGAATAACGTTCTTAGACGTGCCATTCCTGGGGCGTCGGTTCAAATTATTTCTGTTTTGATTTGTTATGGAATATCTTTATTCTCGCCGGAAATGATGAATAAGGATCAAGCAATGTTTGTTTCTACGATCTCTTTCACCGTCTTAAGCTATTGCGTTATGGCTAGAGTTTCTTGGAAGTTTGATGGTTATCGCGGAACAGTGTTTGGCCTTCTGCTTACAGCGGGTGTGGTTTTCTTTATTCTTGATTTCTTCTTTGGAACTCAACTTACTCAAATCATTAGCAGAAAACAAATCCCTGCGGATGAATTAACATCTATCTTTGGTTTGAAATACGCTTGTATGGACGCAAATCATTGGATATTCTGCGCCTTGTTGATTGTTGGCCTTATTGGTCTTTATGCATTGTTCGTTTTCCTTGATATACGTTTCTTTCAGAAAATTTCATTAAGAAGGAGTCGAAAAGAATGAGAATTAATCCTGAAGTAAAAAAAGCCTTAGAAGAAGGAAAAGCGGTTGTTGCCTTAGAGAGTACGATCATCTCTCATGGTATGCCATATCCAAGAAATGTCCAAACAGCACTTTCTGTTGAAAAAGTTATCCGTGATAACGGAGCAATTCCTGCGACAATGGGTATCATTGATGGTGAGCCAATCATTGGTATGACGCCTGCAATGATTGAAGAATTTGGCAAGAGAAAAGGCATAGCTAAAGTCTCCAAACGCGATTTCCCGGTGGTGGTTGCAAATGGTGGTTGGGGTGCTACAACAGTTAGTGGAACCATCCTTATGGCCAAAGCTGCCGGTATTGAAGTCTTTGTCACGGGTGGCATTGGTGGAGTTCATCGTGGAGCAGAAAATACGATGGATATCTCTAGAGACTTATATGAAATCGGTGAAAACCCAGTGACGGTTGTCTGCGCTGGATGCAAAGCTATTCTCGACATCGATAAGACTCTTGAGGTCTTAGAGACACAAGGCGTCACTGTTATGTCTTATAAAGAAAAAGGCTTTGCCAACTTCTATTGCCGTAATTCTGGTAAACCAGTTGACGTGGTGTTCAACACCCCTCTTGAAGCAGCGAAAATTATTAATGCAAAACGTGATATGGGACTCACTGGTGGCTTATTAATCGCCAACCCTGTTCCAGAGAAATATGCTCTCTCTCACGAATATATAGATAAGATTATTGATGATGCGATAAAAGAATGCGATGAAAAAGGAATCAAAGGAAAAGACATTACCCCATTCTTATTAGCAAAGATTGCTGAAGTTACTGGTGGTAAGAGTCTTGATACAAATATCGCCTTAGTTCTTAACAATGCAGAACTTGGTGCGAAGATTGCTGTAGAATATGCAGCTTTAAGGAAAGCGGGTAAGTAATGACAACAGAGCAAAAATTTAAAATAGCTCTTAAAGAAATGATGCAAACTAAGCAACTTTCTGACATTAACGTTACGACGTTATGCGATAAGTTGCATTTGCATCGCCAGACCTTCTATTACCATTATCAAGATATCTACGATCTATTGGCTTCAATCTTCTTAAATGAAGATGTACCAGGCTTAATAGACTGTAATGAGATTAATGAAATATTAGAATGTCTTTTGGCATACTCAATTCGTAACTTTGATTTCTTACATTCTACTTATCTATCTGCTGGAGCGGAGTTGGTTGATGATTTCTTCTATAACAAAATAATCACAAGAATGATCAACCTTTATAATCCTCATAGCGGAGTCGGCCTTACAAAAGCAACCTATAGACACGTTGCAAGAAGGTTTGCAGGCAACGTTTCGCAAGAATTTGGCTATATCTTTAAAAACAAGGATGTAACTGCTCAGAAAGCGGAAAAAGCCCTTAAAAGGTATATTCAAAATGCCACTCTTATCCTATATCCAGCATTAATTTCCCTAACGAGAGAAGAAAAGAGAAAATAGAAAACCTTATTACTATTCGCCAAGAAAGAATATAATTAACCCGTCGTTTTTAAGGAATTATGTCCTTCTTGGCTTTAAATTATGTAATGATACACGTGTGTTTGGTCATTACGAACACAAAATATGGAGGATTAATCATATGAAAAAAAATGAAGCCATGGGCTGGATTGCCTATGTCTTAATGCTTGCGATTGCTGCAGTTGTTGGCTTTGCAATCCTTAGACCTGCAATTTCTGAAGCAACTTTGCCAATGAATAGCATTTTATTTATTGTTATTGCCGTTGTTTCCGGCATTTTATTAGCAGCAAACTTACTTGAGATTGGTCATATTATTGGTGCCAAAATCGGCAAATACAAAATCACGAAAATCAATATTTTAGGATTGGAATTCAAAAAAGATAAAGGTGACAAATTCCGTTTCTCTTTCTCTTTTGGTTTTGATGGATTAACTGGCGAAACAGCCATCTCCCCAAAGGATCCAAATAAAGCAAACCCAAGACATTATATCTACGCTCCACTTGTGTTGCTTCTTCTTGAGGTTGCAACGTGTGTCGCATTCATGGTTATCGGTCTTACTTTAAGAGCAAGCCAACCAATCTGGTATTCTTCTTATATCTTTGCGTTGGTTGTTTTAACCATTGTTGTTCTCGTCAATCTTTATAACATCTTCCCTGCTGCTCTTGATAGCAAAAATGATGGTTATTTAATGACTATTTTGAATAATAAGACAAACGTTCTTGCTTATAACAATCTTTTACTCGCACAAGAGAAGATGTCTCTTGGCGAAGAACTCCCAGAAACCCCTATTTACACAGAGGTCACAGACTTCACAAACTCCTTAAATCAAATTGCTTTATATAAGGCTTTAACAGAAAAGAATTACGATAAAGCTTTAGAGATCAATGAATATACGATTAAATCAAAAGACAAAGTTTCTGCCCGTGTCTATAACGATGCAGTCGCACAAAAGCTTTCCATTCATTTATTGGTTTCTGATTTTGAAACAGCAAAAAATGAATACATTGATTTACCGTTAGATAATAAGAAATATATTGCTAATCTCTCTAGTGCACCTTCTGTAAGAGCTTATTTACTTGTCTCAGGACTTATTGATGAAAGTGAAGGAGAGACCAAAGAAGCCCTTTCTAGAGCCGATAAAGCAATCAAAGACTCTGGCGAAGAGAAGAAAGCGATTGAACTTGATTTAATCAAACAATCCCTTAGAAAGGTTTCAGAGAAGCATCCTGACTGGGATTATAACGATTATTCTTTTGCAGATGAATCAGAAGAATCTTCAAAGAAATCTGAAGAAGCCAAAGAAGAGCAGAAAGAAGAAAGCGAAAATAAAGAAGAGAATAAATAGTCTTCTAATCCAACCAATTAACCAGTGTCTTAGCGATGCTGGTTTTTTCTTTATGTCTCGATTAGAGAAAAAGCACAGGAAGCGTTACAAGATGTTTCTAGGACTATTTGTCTTCCTGTTGATCAATATTACTAGGTAGGTTGATTCCCCGTTTAAAGAGGTCTTAAAAACCCTAATTAAGTGATGAGTTATATTCATTAGAGAAATAACTTAGGGGGTTTAAGGGGCGTAAAATGCCTCGGATTTTCACATTAGGCAAAAATACGAGTAAATATTCAAATAACATATTTTGTGTCAATACAAGCTATTTAAAAGAGTTCTTTTATCCATCATAAAACAAGTAGAAATAAAATAAAAAACAAGTATATGAAATGACTAAGAAAAAATATTTAGATTTGTATTCAATATATTGATTATGAAAATATCTATTAATGTTTCCAAAGAGATCTATAAAGATCGCTTGAAAGTAATTTAGAGGCTGTTTTTGTTGGGAAGTACTGCGCCATCTCCATAACGTCTGATGCAGAGAGGTGCTCTTTTCTACAATAGTTAGCAAGTATCGAATAATTTCTCTTTATTTCTGCAAGAGGGGTCATGGCAATATATGACAAAAACGCATTTGTGGTCATATTGTACTTATCAATCTTGTAATAAGGCTTTCTGAGGGTAAAACGTTTCTCAAACATGTAGACGTTTTTCTTACCCGATGTGGCTTTGTTAGTCATGATTTCTATGCGATCCTCTAGAGAGATTTTTTTGCCTTTGAGAGCATTAATAAAATTGTCGCCAGTATAGAAACCATAGATGTCGGAATCTTTGGAAATATATCTCAATTCTATTGCTCTTAATGCGCTTGGCTCTTCCTTTCCAGGAAGGTAATAGACGCCATATGAGTAACGATAGATATCTTTAGATTTCGTTAATCTTAGAAGCTCTTCTTTGACTGCTGCATCAGTCATGTTCTTGTCATGAATATCAGAGAGGAAGAAGAGTTCTGACGGTTCAAATTTTTTCTGTATGTTTAATAATAATTTGCTTTGCACAATCGAATTATATCACGAACAGAAAAAAAGGTAAAAACATAACTTTAATATTTTGAAAATATTGATAACCATCGAATGATTTTGACTATTAATTTTCTATTCTTGAGCGAAAAATGATGTTTTTGAATGTTCGGTAAATCGTTTTCTGATTAGAGTAAAAATATGATTTTTGGCAAAAGAAAAACCCGTTTTTACACGGGTTAATTTATGGGTTTTTAAGGGGTTAATTTTTGCCACCAATGGACATCTTTTTGATGAGTGCATCAGGACATGAGAAGCTGTAGACGTCCTTAACGTTATTGTCTAATGCCTTGATGTCTAACATCATTTGCTTAATGTTTCCAGCCAATGTAATGAGATCTAAAGGCTCAGCAATTTTACCGTCCCTGATCATGAATCCTTCAGCTTGGCAAGAGAAGTCTCCACTAGAGTTATTTAAGCCTGTTCCAAGTCCTGCGACATCCGTGATATAAATGCCTTCCTTTATATCTTTAATAAGTTCCTCTTTTGAGAGTTTCCCAGGCTTTACAACGATGTTTGTTGCTCCTACGCCTATTTTACCGGAGCTCAGCGTTGCGTTGCCTGTAGTCTCTCTATTCGCTTTTGCAGCCGTTTCTCTATTGTAGAAATGAGTCATCAAAACGCCATGATTGACAATTTTTTTGTTTGTCCTTGCTACACCCTCTCCATCGAAGTAAGTGTAGGTTGGCCCTTTCTTAAGTGGAACTTCGTCAATAGAAAGTTTGCTTGAGGCAACCTTCTTGCCTTCGAGACCAATAAGGTAGGAACGTTTCTTTTGGATAGCGATAGAGGAGTTTGCTTGAAGGAATGCTCCAAGTAAGGAAATAAAGACTGATCTATCAAGCAACGTTGGGTACTTACCAGCCTTGCATTGCGTTCCACCAAATTTCTTTTTTGCTCCTTCTACTAAGTCGGTCACGAAATCATCCTCTTTAAATTTTGAGAGATCTGGTCCAACATAACCCTTAGAATTCGTTTTGACCTCTTCCCCGTCTTTCAAAACGACCCCAGCATAAATTGAGCATGAGTTTGACTTCTCATTTAATTTAAGACCATATGAGTTGTAGAAGAAATGCTCCATTTCACATTCGGAATAGGTCACGCCTTCGACATCATTAACCTTTGGATCTTTTGCAAAGATATCGTTTTCAACTTTTTTGATGAGTTCTATTTTTTCTTCAAGAGGTTGATTTTTTAATTCTTTTGAGAAGAACGTTTTCTTTTTGTATTTCTCAGAACCCTTAAACAATTCTAAGCAGTCTGTTCTTTCAGATGATTTTGCAGATTCAATGATTCCCTGGATCATGAAGTCTATAGATTCATCTTCTGCCTTCTCTGTGGAACAATATCCAAACTTGCCGTTATACATTCCTCCTGCTGCAATTGCTTGGTCGTTATTAACACTATAGGAATCTATTTCGTGGTGAAATAACGATATTGAAATTGACGAAGAAGAGATTGTCTGTAATTGGCATGAAGAAATACCTGCTTCTTTTGCTTTTTCGAAAAACTTTTTGACGTTCATTTTAATTCTCCTCCTCTTCCACCAACGGAGATGTTTTTGATACGGATGGTTGGTTGGCCAACGTTTACTGGAACCATGCCTGAAGACGCCCCACACACACCCTGCCCTAAGGCGACATCGTTTCCGACTCTATCAATGTTCATTAAGACCTCCTTGCCGGAACCTATAAGTGTGCAACCTTTAACCATCTCACAAATTTTGCCATTGCGGATGATATAAGCTTCATCTGCTGAGAAGTTGAAGTTACCTGTTGTAGGCTCAACCGATCCTCCACCAAAGTTAGCAACATAGATTCCTAACTTAGTGTCTTTGATGATGTCTTCGGGATTGTCTTTGCCTGCAGCAATGTAAGTGTTAGACATTCTAGATGTAGGTTCGTATTTGTAGTCTTGTCTTCTGGAGGTGCCGTTTGCTTCTAAGCCTAAACGTCTGCCATTTAATTTATCGATCATGAAGTTCACGCAAATACCATCTTTGATAAGAAGATTCTTTTGAGTAACGTGACCTTCAGAATCAATGTTGTTAGAACCCCATTCATTAGGAATTGTTCCGTCATCATATGCGGTAACTATTGGACTTGCTATTTGTTTGCCTAATGAATCAGAGAAGACAGATAACTTCTTTGCAGTCGCGGCCGCTTCAAGGGAATGACCGCACGCTTCATGGAAAACGACTCCGCCCCAGCCATTAGCAACAACAACGTCAAATTTCCCTTGTGGGCATTCTTTTGCCGAAAGTAGGGCAACGGCTTTTTCTCCAGTCTTCCTTGCAAGTTCTTTATACGGAAGAGAATCCTTGAAATATGACCAGGAAGTAAATTTACCGGGTCCAGTGAAGTAACTTTGAATGTTATCTCCATCTTTTGCTGTTGCTTCGATAAGAAGTCTTCCTCTTTCTTCGGTATTACGGAAATGCTTTGCTTCTTCGCCTTCTGCATTCCAGATTTCGATCTTTTTGTAATGGTCGTTGAAATAAGCTGCAGCCATTACAATTCGATCATCAACTTTCTTTGTGACTTCACTCACCTCTTTGCAATAGGCGATTTTTTCGCTTAATGGGACATCGGTTAGATGCTCGCTAATTTTGTTAATGATTTTTACTTTTTCGTTCTTAACGGATTTGACTGTGATTACTCTTTCGTCAGAAAAGCGTTTTGAAAGTTTGCTCGCTAAATCAATAAGCGATTTTCTGTTTATTTTTGATGTGTAGCCGTATACGGAATTGAATCCTTTAAGAATACGAATGCCACATCCATATGAACAACTCTTGATCGCTGATTCAACAGAGAGATTTTCTACGCTAACGCCTTCCGTTATTTTATCTTCGAAATATATTTCGGCATAGTCTCCGCCTGTTGCTAATGCGGCGTTCAAAACGTCCATTGCTAATTTATTAGATATCATAGGCTTTCTCCTAACACGGGCAATGTTAGCACCCTTAGAAAATTAACTCACTAAAATATTTCAAAAAAAACTAAAAGTTGCATTTGCTATAATACATTTGTGATCAATTTTTACGAATTGTTAGAAAAGGAAAGAGAAGAATTCAAGAAGAAACAACTTTCTTTTAACAAAGAAGACATTAAGTTCATTTCTTTCAAAGATTCTTTCAAGGGTAAGTTTACTGGCTTTTTAACTAAGGCATATTACCAAAGAGAGAAGGTTATAAGAACTGGTGAACTATTTTATGGTTATGTTTTTTCTGAATGGAATATAAAAGATTCAGCGCCGATTTCTTATGTTTTATTTTCTCCAGAGAGGAATTTAGCGGAAAATCCCTATATTTTTAAAAAAATAACGGAGAATATCCAGCAATTTTTGGATATTTCATCAAAAGATAAAAAATCTAAAAAATTAAAAACTCTTATTGAAAATCCCTTAAGTGATGCACCATTTGAAGAGGTGCCTTATACCCTTTCAGAAGGTCACGTTGTCTTCTTTTGTAAAACATTTCGTAACAGAAGCTTTGAATATTCTTTCAATTTGGGGTTAAATTTATTTATCGTCAACCCAGCAATATCCAAGCAAATATTGTATCTTCCCGAACGTTATATAACTCCAACGTTCAAAAAGCTCTATGAAGAAAAGAAATTAATGCTGTAAAGGAGGAAAACTATATGGCAACTCTTTATTATTTAGGACACGCAACATTTAGAATCAAAACCAATGAAGGCAAGGTTATTTATATCGATCCCTTTGGTGGACAACCTTATATGTATAGTTTGCCTGCTGATTTAGTTTTAATCACTCATGAGCACTATGATCATAATGAATTAAAACTTGTTCCTTTAAAAACTGGTGCCAAAGTTATTCGTTCTATAAACGCATTGAATAATGGTTCATATAAAGAATTTGATATTAATGGTATTCGAATCAAAGCAGCACCTGCATATAACTCTCATCATGTCAAAGATGAATGTGTTGGATATATCGTTTCTTTCGATGGGTTGAAACTTTATCATGCTGGTGATACAGATTTCATTCCTGAAATGAGAGACTTAAATAAAGAGAATATCGACTATGCTTTATTACCATGTGATGGTTTCTATACAATGCCAGTTGATGAATTTGATAAAGCAATTGAAGCAATAAATCCACGTTTTGCCGTTCCTATGCATACCCATGTTGGTGTAGACTTTGACGAGGACGTTGTTAAGGGAATCGATACTCCTAAGAAATTAGTCATACGTCCTGGAGAAGAAATCGCAATATAAATATGGAAGCAGCTAAAATTATTAAGAAAATCGCCGCATATCTTTTATTCGTTGGGGCGGCAACCTTCTTTTTCTATCAAATGGTCATATTAATGACTTCGATGTATATAGATCCAGGTGAGGATATTCACGCTTATTACCTAGCAAACATCTTCAAACCAATGATGTATGTCATTCTTTGCTTGGCATTAATGTTTGTAAGCGAGTTTGTATTGATTGGAAAAGATAACAAGTATGTTACATCATTAATGCTAATTGTCCTTTTTGGTGTTGGACTTGTCGTATCAATATTTATTCTTGCTAAAGGAATTACCTCAATTCCAAACAATAAATATTGTCAGGATCCTTCATTTCTCTATTATGTAATTTTCCCTCTTATGGCCATATGTGCCGGAGAGGTTTCTTATGGAGTGGTGATGTATTTTTCTGACAAAAAGGAAAAAGAAGAAACTAAAAAACTTGAAAAAGAAAAAGAATTAAAACAAGATGGGATCAATTTAACGAAAGAATAGTCTTGTTAGGAAACTTTATCTTGATAAGTTCTCTTTCCTTCGGTAAGATTATGCCCGTATCTCTCTTAGTTATCGTAAGAGTAACTAGGCGAAAGGAGTATTAGAAAATGAAACAAGGAATCCATCCAAATTACCATCACTGCAAAGTTACCTGCATCAGCTGCGGTGCAACTTTCGAATCTGGCTCAACCATGGGCGAAGAAATCAAGGTTGAAACCTGCTCTAACTGCCACCCATTCTACACTGGCAAACAAAGATCAGTTTCTACTGATGGCCGCATCGACAAGTTCAACAAGAAACTTGAAAAAGCCAACAAGAAATAAGTTTAATTTGGTTATGATAGCTCCTCTTAATGGGGAGCTTTTTTCGTGCTTAAAACATAAAGTAAAGGGGTTTTAATGGTGAAAATTTGATTTTTATAAGCAAAACAATGTAAAACGTATTTTTTAAGCTTTGTCTATATCGATGAAAAAACGTTTCTTTGATTTGCTTAATTTATCTTGGTTAAGCAAAAGTTATCTATAAATATAGATATTTTTCATGCTTTAGTAGTTTTTTCGTGGTTTTAAGTGTATGATACGATGGAGTATTAATGGAGGTAGACTATGCCAAAGAAAGCAGAAACAAAAACAGCCAAAAAGAAGAAAACGGCTGTTAGTGAGACTACTGTTGAAGAAGATGATGAAATCTTTGACCTAGATGAAGAAAAAGATCCCGAAGAAGTTGCAGGAATGGATGCCATCAAAAAAGAATTCCTTGCTCGTGCAAAAGAAAACGGCTCAATAAATCAACAAGAAGTATACGATTACATCGATAAGAACCGCTTAGCTCTTGAAGATAACGATGTTCAAGAGCTAATGGAATACTTCGCTAACGAAAATATTAAAGTCGTTAATGGCGATGAAGCACCTGAAGTAAGCGAACCAACCGAAGCTGAGCTTATGGGTAATTCCGTAGATGATGATTTAGACGTTGATGGAGATGTTGAACCTGTCGACATCGATGATGACTTCTTAAATGTTCAATCTGGTGACGTTAAGGTTAACGATTCCGTTAAGATGTACCTTAAAGACATCGGACAATATCAATTATTAACCGTCGAAGAGGAACAAAAATTTGCCAAAGCCGTAGTTGAAGGCGAAGAAGCAAAGAAACTACTCCCTGAAGCGGAAGCGAAAGGTGACCAAGCTGAAATTAATCGCTTGAAAGAGATCATCGAAACAGGAAAAGAAGGAAGAGACGCTCTTGTTAACCGCAACCTTCGTCTTGTCATTGCCATTGCTAAGAAATACCTTGGCCGTGGTATGCCATTCCTTGATTTGATTCAAGAAGGTAACCAAGGTCTTTTAAAGGCGGTTGAGAAATTCGACTACACAAAAGGCTTTAAATTCTCAACATATGCGACTTGGTGGATTAGACAAGCTATTACTAGAGCCATCGCCGACCAAGCAAGAACAATCCGTATTCCAGTTCACATGGTTGAAACAATCAACAAGATGACTCGTGTTCAAAGAGCTCTTGTTCAAGAACTTGGAAGAGATCCAACACCAGAAGAAATCTCCGAAAAGATGAATGGAGAATTATCTCCAGCTCAAATCAGAGATGTTCAACGTATTGCTCTTGAACCAGTTTCTCTTGATACCCCAATCGGTGAAGAAGATGATTCTAAATTAGGCGACTTCGTTCGTGATGATTCTGAATTATCCCCAGGAGAATACGCTTCAAAATCATTGCTTAAGGAAAGACTTTACCAAGCGATGAGCGAATGCTTAACCGCAAGGGAAGAGAAGGTTCTCCGTTTACGTTATGGCCTTGATGATGGACGTCTTAGAACTCTTGAAGAAGTTGGTAAGGAATTTGATGTTACACGTGAACGTATTCGTCAAATCGAAGCCAAAGCAATCCGCAAGCTTCGCCACCCAACAAGATCTAAGATGCTTGGAGACTATCGTGATACGGCTATAACAACCGGGCCATCAAACACACACCATCACGAAGAATAAAAAAACAAAACGATAGGCTCTAGTTCTATCGTTTTTTATACGAATATCTAGAAAATTCATTTTGCAAGGAGGGTTTCATTAGCCATGAGCAAAAAATTTTATATCACCACACCAATCTATTATCCAAGTGCTTCACCTCACCTTGGCCATGCCTATTGCACGACAATGGCGGATATCATTGCTAGAGGCAAGAGAATGAGAGGATTTGACACGTATTTCCTCACCGGTCTCGATGAGCATGGAGAGAAGATCCAAGATAACGCCAAAGCAGCAGGCGTTACTCCCCAAGAGTTTGTCGACAATATTGCTACAAAATTTACCTCCCTTTGGGAAACGATGCATATTTCTAACGACGATTTCATTAGAACAACTCAACCAAGACATTATGAGACTGTGCAAAAGATATTTAGCAAATTCGTAGAAAACGATGACGTATATCTTTCTGCCTACAAAGGTTGGTATTGTGTCCACGAAGAAACTTTCTGGACTGATACTCAAATTGATAACGAAGATCACCTTTGCCCAGAGTGCCATAGGCCATTAGAGCAAAAAGAAGAACCAGCTTATTTCTTTAGATGCAAGAAATATGTAGATGATGTCGTTAATCTCTTCGATAACGAACCTAAATTCGTCACTCCTGTTGGAAGAAAGACAGAAATGGTTAATAACTTCATCAAGCCTGGATTGAATGACCTTTGTGTTACCCGTACTTCCTTTGATTGGGGCATCCCAGTAAAAGAAGCAGAAGGACATGTTATCTATGTTTGGCTCGATGCCCTTACAAACTACATCACTGCCTTAGGGTATCTCCAAGAAGATGATTCTAAATTCCAAAACTACTGGATGGATAAAGATACAGAAATTGTTCATCTCATCGGTGCAGATATCACTCGTTTCCACACGATTTATTGGCCAATGTTCTTAAAGGCACTTAATCTTCGTCAACCATCTAGAGTCTTTGTTCATGGACTTATGATGATGAAAGATGGAAAAATGTCTAAATCTAAAGGAAATGTCATTCCAGTTCCTCCACTTGTTGAAAGGTTTGGCGTTGATGCGGTTAGATATTATCTAGCTCGTGAAATTCCTTTTGGACAAGATGGACAATTCACTCCAGAACAATTTGTTGAACGCTTGAATATTGATTTAGCAAATAACTTCGGCAATTTACTTAATCGTTCAATCTCCATGATCATCAAATATTTTGACGGAATCATTCCTGAATATAAAGGTGAACTCAATTCTCTTGATGAAGGATTGAAAGAAGTGGCGGAGAAAACCGTTAAATCATATGAAATCCTTTCTGATGATTTGAAGGTTACTGAAGCCTATGCGGCTGTTATGGATTTGGTATCGGCTGCAAATAAATACATCGAAGAAAGCGCGCCATGGGCTTTAGCAAAAGACCCAGCAAAGAAAGATGAACTTGCTTCATGTATGTCTCATCTTGCTAATGCAATATTCCTTTCTGGAATGTTATTATCTCCAATTCTTGTTACCAAGTCAGAGAAACTCTTTGATCAATTAGGAGTTCCTGCTGAAATGAGAAATTATGAGACTGCAGTTAAATTTGGCTCCTTAGGTGGACAAAAAGTCAACAAAGGCGACCAACTCTTCCCAAGACTTGATGCAGCTAGTGAAATCCAATTCATCGTTGATTTGATGAAAGCCCCTAAAGAAAAGGCTGCTGCATAATCTCCTTCTTACATAAATGAATATGGTGCCAAGGCACCATTTTCTTTTGTGCAAAATAGTGAAGAATAGTAAAAGAAAGTAAAGGAAATTGAAATTAGTAAAGGAGTTAAAAAATGAGTAACAATCCATTCTCGATTATATTTGGCAAATATCCTGGATTGGCTATCGAAAGGCCAAGAGAGAAAAATGAAGTAATTGATGCCTTTTCAAATGCGACAATCAACCAGCAAATATATTTGATCACCTCCATTGGAGGAAGCGGAAAGACGGTACTTATGACGGAGATTTCTCAATATTTCAAAAATGATCCTAATTGGATTTGCATTGAGTTAAATCCTGAAACTGATATGCAAGATGGCCTTTTATCTAAACTCAATAGTCAAGCTGGAAAACTCATCTCTTCACTTAATTTCAACCTCACTTTGTTTAACGTTTTAACTGTTGGAGCAAAATTAGAGAACAAGATTACCGACAAAGAAGACGCGATAAGCAAGATTCTTGAACATTTGAAAAAACAAGGCAAAAGAGTCTTGATAACAATCGATGAAGCGACCAATAGTAAGAGCATGAGAGTCTTTGCCAATATGTTTCAAATATTGGTCAGAGAAGATCTTCCTGTTTTCTTGTTAATGACTGGCTTATATGAAAATATAAGAAATCTACAAGATCAAAAGACATTAACATTCCTTTATCGATCTCCACGTATAGATCTAGGTCCTCTTAACTTAACTTCGATTGAAAGAAAATATAAGGAAGTCTTTCAAATAAGTGATGAAGATGCGAGAAAGATGGCGTCATTGACATCTGGCTATGCGTTTGCATTTCAAGCCTTAGGGTTTTTGACCTATAGGCATAATGGTAATTATTTAGAAGCAATAGATGATTACAAATTCTATTTAGAGGAATACTCTTATAAGAAGATATGGTCAGAATTATCTTCATCAGATAAAAAGGTTCTCCATGTGATTGCAAAATGTAAGAGCAGAAGAGTTAAAGATGTTCTAGAATCAGGAAATCTTGAAGCCAATTATTTCAATCCATATAGAAAGAGACTGATTGATAAAGGCGTCCTTTGTAGCAAAGAGAGAGGAAGCATTGAATTTGCTCTACCTTTGTTTGACGAGTTTGTAATTAATAACATTGGTTTTGAAGAAGAATAATTTAGGAGTAAATGTGTATGAAAGATGAATTGATAAATAAAAAGTTTAATGCAAGTTGTATCGCTCTTTCCTACTTAGGCTTAGGAGAATGCAAGTATGAGGATAGATTGGTCTATGTAGCAGATTTCTATCCTGGTGATGAAGGAGAAATACTTATCTCTTATAAACGTAATGGACAATATTTTGGTAAGGTTGTTTCTTTAAGCAAGAAATCAAAAGATAGGATTGAATCTAAATGTCCTTATTTCTTTGGATGTGGTGGATGTATTTTTCAAGACTATTCCTATGAAGCAGAAAAGGAACATAAGAGAAATCTCATCAAAAACCAACTCCATAAGGTTGGAGGAATAGATTTTGATGTCCCCCCTACAATAGGAATGGAAGATCCAACAAATTATCGTAATAAGATTCAGCTGCATTTCGGTAAAGATAAGAATGGTGCGACTGTTTTAGGATTCTACAAAGAAGGAACGCATAAGGTGTTTCCTATTAAGAGATGCTTGATACAAGATGTAAGAGGAGAGGATGTTGCAAATAAATTACTCTCCGTTGTTAAAGAGTTAAAAATCGAACCATATGACGAAGAAACAGACAAAGGTGATTTAAGACATTTGCTCATAAGAACCTCACATAAAAATAACCAAATTCTTGTTGTATTGGTTACTAAAAATGAAAAAATCCACGACAAATTCCGCCTAATTGAGAAATTTAAGAGGATTTGTCCAGAGGTAACAACATTCATTCAATCAGTGAATGGCAAAAAGACAAATGTAATTCTTGGAGAAAGAAATATTCTTTTGTATGGTGATGGATATATAGAAGATGAATTATCAGGTCTTAAGTTTAAAGTGTCTGCGTCTTCGTTCTATCAAGTGAATCCAATTATGACTGAGATCTTATATTCCAAGGCTATGGAGTTTGCATCATTAAATAAAGACGACATTGTTCTTGATGCATATTCAGGAATAGGGACAATTGGTCTTGTAGCATCTAAATACGTTAATAAAGTCTATTCCGTTGAGATTGTTCCTGAAGCAGTGTCTGATGCCTTAGAGAACATGAAACTTAATAACATTACAAACTTTGAAGAACGCTTAGATGATGCGACCATCTTTATTGAAAGAATGGCAAGAGAAAATAAACATCTAGATGTTTTATTTATGGATCCACCAAGAAAAGGATCCACACCAAAATTTCTTGAAGCAGTTAAGAAACTTTCTCCATCAAGAATTGTCTATATATCTTGTGGCCCATCATCTTTGGCAAGAGACTTAAAAGAATTATCTGATGCATATAGAATTGAAAAAGTTTTACCAGTTGATCTCTTCCCTAGGACAGCTCACGTAGAAACGATATGTCTTTTGTCAAAACTCCATTAAAGAAAACGTCACATAGACCTTAAGATTAGGCATGTGACGTTATGCGTGTGCTTTTCTTTGAGGAATTTCTTTAGATATTAATATATTACCGCATCATTGGCAGTGAAGCCTTCTAAAGAATTCTCTTTCGTTTGGATACAAATATATGAAATTCCTTCATTTTCTGACGCAAAGAACTGGCGTTTGGCTTCAGGTGATATTTTTATCCAATCACCGGCAGTAAGAGACACTTCTTCTCCATCGATGATGGCTTTTCCTTTGCCGGAAACAATGGCGTAGACTTCTTCGTTCTTATTATGAGAATGAACGAATGGAACGCTAGCCCCTGCAGGAAGATTATTGATGCTAATCTCTGAACCGGTGAGCGAAAGCCTTTCGTGAAGCTCTACTCTTCCTTCATTCTCAATACTTGTTTTTGTGTAATTTGCCATGATATTTACCTCCTCATTACGTTACGGCGATAGAATAATTTATTAGACGTTCAAATAATAGAACGCACTTTTTTGTAACTATACATTCAAAATTGAATGTGTTAAAACTTATATAATCAATATTGATTTTTGGAGATATATTCTATGAAAACTAAAGACGAGCTTCCTTCTTGCCCAGTTGCTACAGCGGTAGCGCTTGTTGGAGGCAAATGGAAACTTCTAATTATTAGAAACCTTAGGGTGCGTCCATGGAGATTTAATGAACTACAAAGAAGTTTAGAAGGCATATCACAAAAGGTTTTGACTGAGAGCCTAAGAGAGATGATAGATGATGGGATTGTATATCGTCATGATTATCAGCAAATGCCACCAAAAGTTGATTACAGCTTAACAGAATCAGGAAAAAAGTTATTACCTGTTTTAGATGCGTTGGCGGATTTTGGAAATTACTATAAATCGATAAGCGAGTGAAAGAATCTTTGAAACGCCGAATTACCAAAAGATCATGTTTTGAGGGACATCTTCTGCTTTCGCAATTGCATATTTAATAAAACCTTAGACATGTTTTCAATCATCTAAAAAGACTTACCATGCTTTGTTAAGGCTATAGTTCATAATTTAGATACATATTGAGACAATAGCTCTTCTAGAATATGAAAAAGCACCTGCCATTTTGACAGATGCCTCGTGAATGAATATTGCGTTTTGGATGGAAACTACTTTTTGAATAGCTCTGAGTGCGCACCGAGTCGATAGAGCATCAAAACAAAGTACATTGTTATGAATTTCATAAATAAGCAGCCAGTCAGGTTCAATGTGACATTCACGCGTTCCCTTGTAG